>DATFXI010000021.1:0-2730 GCA_035316085.1 Candidatus Angelobacter sp. | reverse complement strand
GCCGCCAGCTTCACCTTGCCATCTTGGGCCGGATAACGCGGCAAAGCCTTGCCGGGGACGCGTTGCCGCGCCAAGGCTTCAACGCGGTCAGCTTCCGCCAGGCTGACCACGGGGTTCTTGAAGAACGATCCTGCGCTGCGGCAATCTTCGTCGCCTGCGACAATCAGCATGGCTTTGGACTGGCGGATGCTGCGCACAGCGTCGCGGACCTGTTGTAGCGTCGGCGACGAAATCCCTGCGTCAGCGAAAAACTTCTTCACGTCAGCGTATTGGATGCTCGGCGCGCCGCCTGGCTTGAGCCGGTAAGCCACCTCAAGCACGATATGTTTTCCGCGCTGGCTTGTGTTGAAGATGCTGGTGCGATAGGCGAAGCCACAGGCGGCGTGGTCGAGGTCCACAATCTTTCGCGTTTCGAGCTCCAGCACGCGCACCCGGATGATGGTCTGCGATACTTCTTGTCCGTAGGCGCCAACATTCTGCACCGGAGTTCCGCCTACTGTCCCAGGAATTCCGCTCAAACATTCGATTCCGGCATAGTTCATGTTGACGGCCAGCGCCACGCAGGCGTCCCAGTTCTGGCCGGCTGCCGCTTGCAGCACACCGTTGTCCTGCACTTTGACATCGGAAAGACCGATCTTCAGTACCAGTCCGGGGAAGCCGGTGTCGGCGACGACGAGATTGCTGCCTCCGCCCAGCACAAACAGCGGCAGGCCGCGCTCGGCTGCATAAGCAACGCAGTCCTGCACATCGCGTTCACTCCGCGCTTCCGTAAGGTAGCGGGCCGGGCCGCCCACCTGAAACGTGGTCAGCGGAGCTAGAGGAATGTTTTCCTGGATCTTCAAGGTTGTTCTTCAGGGTACCGCAGAGATTGCGGTTCAGGAAACCGGTTTCTCCCTGATAAAATCATAGGCAGACCGAATCGGAGGGAAAAGAATGTATCCAGAAATGATGATCGCGCCTATGCGCCAGGAGCTGGCCACAGCTGGGATTGCAGAAGCGCGCACCGCCGCAGACGTGGAGAACGCCGTCCGGCAAAAAGGCACGGTCATGGTGGTGGTGAACTCGGTGTGCGGATGCGCCGCGGGCAAGATGCGTCCGGGCGTGCGGGCCGCGGTGCGCAACAGCGTGCGTCCTGACCGCATGATCACCGTCTTCGCCGGCCAGGACCGCGAGGCTACAGAAGCCGCGCGCAGCTTCTTCACCGGATATCCGCCGTCGTCTCCTTCCATCGGGCTCCTGCGCGACGGCCAGCTGGTGTACATGATGGAGCGCCGCGACATTGAAGTCAGCAGCCCGGAGATGATCGCAGCGGCGCTGACCAACGCGTTCGACAAGCACTGCGCGCCAGTCACCACTTAGGCCTAAATTACTCCCCCAGATTCATTCACTTCCCCGGAGGCTTTTCCGGGATACTGATGTCCACGGGCGTGACCTTACCCAGCTTGCTGAGGTCGCCTTCAAAGTCCTTGGAGTTGCCCACCACCAGTACTGCAAGTTTTTCCGGCCGCAGGTATTTGCGCGCCACGCGCTCTACATCCGCAGGCGTGACTTTTTCGATCCCGGCGCGGAACTGCTCGAGAAAATCCGCGGGGTAGCCGTAGAATTCGTAGCGCATGCGTTCGGCCAGCACTTTTTCTTTCGAGTCAAACTCAAAGATGAACGAGTTGAGGATATCGTCCTTACCCTTTTTGACCTCCTGCGCGCTCACGCCGTTCTTGAGGAGTTTGTCGATCTCCTGATTCAAGGCTGTGATCGCCTGCAGTGTGGTTTCGCTCTTGGTGCCCATTGCTATGCGCGTCACGCCGGGATGATCAAACGCCGTACCAACGCCGCCGCCCACGGAGTAAGCCAGTCCCTGCTTGGTACGAATGCTCGACACCAGGCGCGAGGCAAACCCTCCGCCGAATAATTCGTTCAGTACCTCCACGGCGTAATAGTCAGGATTGTTGCGCAGGATCCCCAGGTCCACCATGGTGATCTGAGTCTGGTCTACATCTTCTTTCCCGACCAGGTAGATTCCGGGTGCAGCTGGACGAAATTCCAGCTTGGTTTGGGGGAACGGGGCGCCACCGGGCAGTGAGCCGAGGGCTTGACTGAGTTTTTGTTCCATTGCAGCAGAATCAAAATCTCCAACCACGCCGATCATGATGTTCTTGGGCGCCATGGTGCGCTGGTGCCAGCGCAGTAAATCATCGCGCGTGACCGCCGACATCGTGTAGAACTCCGGAGTGCGCGCCAGCGGGTTATCGGCGCCGAGAGCGAGCTTGGTGGATTCGCGCTCGGAGATGTCATCTGGCTCGTCATTGCGGCGGGAAATGGCTGCCGCCAACTGCTTCTTGGACAGATCGATCTTTTCCTGTCGGAATTCCGGATGTTGGAGGAGATCCAGCACCACGGCGAAGACCGGATCGAAGTCGTCTTTCAGAGATGACCAGCCAATCACAGTGGAGTCGGCGCGCCCCAGGGTTTCTACGCGGGCGGCGCGCGATTCCAGAAAATCATCGAGCTGATCGCCGGTCTTACTGGTAGTACCGCCGGTGCGCCACGCGCCGCCGTACAGGTCAACCAATCCGGCTTTCTCGGCAGGTTCGTCGCGCGAGCCGCCGCGGATGCGGATGGTGCCGTTGATAAGCGGCAGCTCATGGTCTTCCTGAAGGAAAATGACCAGGCCGTTGGGCAGGACTACGCGCCGCGGCTGCTGCGGTTTGAACGGATGCAGCGGGCGAATCG
>DATFXI010000020.1:0-2981 GCA_035316085.1 Candidatus Angelobacter sp. | reverse complement strand
AGCAACGCTTTTCCGAGATCATGCGCGACAAGGCCATGATGGAACGCTTCGCCAACCGCGAGATCGTCCGTCTCGCCCGCGACGTGGACAGCCGCCTACCGACGCTGACTTTGGGCCCTGACGTCGCCGACAAACTGTTAGGGACCGCTGGACTCAGCTTGAAGGGCGCTTACCAGTCATTGAACAAGAAGGAACCGTTGCAGCCCAAAGCTCTGCAAGCGTCGGCGCGGATCTCTGTAGGTGTTCAACAGACCCGCACCACTACGCAGAATGTCGCCGGCATTCTGGACGGCTCTGATCCCAAGCTTAAGAATGAGTTCGTGATTTTTAGTGCGCATTACGACCATCTGAAAACCAGCCCCAACGGCGAGGTTTATCACGGGGCCGACGACGACGGTTCCGGCACCACTGCGGTGCTGAGCATCGCCCACGCCATGTCGCTCGATCGGCCCAAGCGGTCAGTGCTCGTAATGTTCCATGCCGGGGAGGAGTTGGGCCTGCTGGGCTCACAGTACAACACTGACTACGCGCCCGCGGTTCCGCTTGAACAAGTGGTGGCGGACCTGAACATTGATATGATCGGCCGCTCTAAGCCGGCCGGTGATAGCGCCGTAGAAGACGCGCATCTTACTGATGCCAACACGGTCTACTTGGTGGGCTCCAATCGCATCAGCCAGGAGCTGCACCGCCTCAGCGAGGAAACCAACGCGCAGTTCCAGAAAATGAAACTGGATTATTACTACAACGATCCCAACAATCCGGAAGGAATCTATTTCCGCTCCGACCATTGGAATTACGCCAAGCATGGCGTGCCCATTATTTTCTATTTTGACGGCACCCACGTGGACTACCACAAGCCCACAGACACCGTGGATAAAATCGATTTCACCAAGATGACGCAGATCACGCGCCTGGTGTTCGAAACGGGATGGCGCATCGCCAACCTCGATCATCGGTTATCAAAAAAGCCGTAGCCGCGAGGTTACGGCTTCCCACGCTTCCGGGAAGCGGAATCGGGTGGCTTGTTCTTGCTCATGTAAGCTTCGATCACAACATCCAAGCGATCGAAAAATGAAGCTGAAGTCGGCTCTGCTGAAGATTCGACTCGCGGCGCCACAACCTTCCCGCTACTCGTATGTTGCGGCTTGCTGTCCTCGGCGGGCACAGGTAGTTCATTTGTGCGAGCCTGCCGTGTCTGGCGTGCTCGGGGTTCAAGCGACAGCCACAACACGTAGCGTAACTGGTCCAGGGCCAGCTTGAAGTCGCTGAGAGTACGCTCTGCAGCCTCGCGCTCCCGCGGGGATAAGCTTTGCAGCATCTCGCCTGGGCCGCCCATCCGGCTGTAGATCTCAGCTTGCAGATCTTCGAGTTCACCAGTGATGTGCTTGATGCCTTCCAGCACGCGGCCCACGGCATGGGGGCCACGCAACCGCATGGAAAAGATGGGACCTTTGGTCCGAATGTGAGATTTCATCGCTGCCTTTGTTTTTTGGGGCGTCAACTGCGAAGTCCTCACCTTAGCGCGGAATCAACGCGGTGGGACACAAGAAAGCAGGCTGTTACCAAGGAAGGCAATAGATTCGTGAAGCGCCTGCGCCACCTTGGCGGGGGTTCCCACGCATCGCTGGCCGGCCGTACGAATCTTTTAATCTTTTGGGCCGCAAGACATCCAGCTCTGAATTCCCCGGCATCCCAAAAAGTACTCTGCTTTTTGGCCAAGGCCGAGTTGAGACCGTAGTTGTCCCCTGGGGCGAGCCGCCTGAAGTTCTGCCCTTGCGGTGCGTGCCATGTAGTCCACGCAGGAAGACAAGCGCCTTCCCCTAGGGCCCGCGGTCTTCAGCCACCCCCCAAGCGGGGCAGAGCGCTAATCCATTCCCACTCATGAAGGAGTTCTAAGATGAAAGTCAGGATTTTGTCCCTATACGTGGTTCTGGCGCTGTGCCTGATGGGAAGCGCCTTTGCCAAAGACGTTGTCCTGCCCGCGGGGACGCTACTGACCTGCATGATGGACGAGCCGAATTTTTCCTCGGCTACCGCCAGCGTCGGAGACCCGTTTCTATGCCACCCCCGCAGCGTGCAGATGTTCGGACAAGCGGTATTTCCCCGGGGCGCGTACCTGGTCGGGCATCTGGAAGCCGACAAGGACCCCGGGCATTTTTGGGGCAAGGGTTATCTAAAGCTGTCGTTTGACCGCATTGGCCTCGCGAACACTGATCTGCCTTTGCCGGCCAAGGTGATCGCCGTCAAGGGCTACCGCGTCGACAAAGAAGGCAAGATCATCGGCCACGGCCACGCCACGCGCGACGTCGTGGAATGGATGCTGCCTCCGCTTTGGCCGTGGAAGGTGCTGACCTTACCGGCACGGGGCCCGCGTCCTGCATTGAAAGGCGAGACCTACGTTACCTTGCGCCTGATGGACGACGTAACCGTGCCTTTGGGCGGTCCTTCTCCTGGACGCTTCGGCGAGCCGGGAGCCGCACTCACGCCGCCACCCACGTCTCGCGCCCCGGCTGCCCCGGTGGCCTATGCTGCTCCTGCTCTGTCAGCTCCGAATGCAGCCGTCGAGGAGCAACAGGGCCTTGCTGACCGACTGATCGCTGCTGCCCATCGGCCAGCTTCCACTCTGGTTTCAGCCAGCCTCCTCCGGCCCGACGTTGCGCCGCCGCCTCCGGCGCCCACCGTCGACCACACCGGGTGGCGACACTTCGGGCGCACCAAGCCGACGCTGTTCGTGCTGAAAGACGGGACGGTGTACGCCGTAGCCGATTATTGGCGTGACCAGGGTGTTCTCTCTTACGTGCTGTCTAACGGCCAAGCGGGGAGCTTCGCGCTTCGCGACGTTGACTGGGACACAAGCACGCAGCTTAACTCCGAACGCGGCGTCCGCATCATCCTGAGTAAGGCGACACCATGCGAAAGTCAGGAGTGTGGGACGTTCTAAAATCGCCGCAGTCGCCGTCATCGCCCGGAATCGCCGTCGT
>DATFXI010000019.1:0-6410 GCA_035316085.1 Candidatus Angelobacter sp. | reverse complement strand
GTGCTGGCCGCCTGAGAAGCCGCTGGATCAGCGCTGCTCTGAGCAAAGCCTTGCAGACCGGCGAGAGCTACGAACAGGGCACACGTCAGGACTAGCAAAGTTCTTTTGTTCATTTTGTTCTCCATTAGGTTGGCCAGTTTTCTCGACGAAGGCGCATCGACCTGCCATCTTGAGATGCGCCGTTGTGCCCATCTGCGGTCTCGGGTTGTTAAGGAATTTCACGCGAAACCGGTACCGTAGATTTTCGGGGTGCGTAAACGCCGGGGTGGTACTCGACCGGCGGCCACTGTTCTACTTGCTGGGATAGAAAGCCGCTACAACCCAGAACTTGGCAAACTTGTCCTGGCCCGGACGAAAGCACACACCAATGTCCATGCGCCGCAAGGCTGGGTCCGCCGCGGCGTTCTCCATAGTCGGCGGCAGGTCCGTGGGTCGCGTGGCGGTGAAAATCGTGGCTCTCGTAGCGCCGCGTTCGGCAAGCTGGGCGCTACCCGGCTCCAGCTTTCCGGCGCAGGCCTGGTCGTCGAGCCGGGGATCGGCTCTGAAATCAACTGGAGCGAAGCGGTGTGCTTTCCGCGCACGATTAAAGGCGACGACTACTTCTTCGCGAAATTGCTGGAGAGAGTATGTGGGCAGGACATGCGCAAAATCCTGAGTAACATAGACTCGATCTTTGACCCGCACTACTGCAATGCCGACTGCGTTGTACTTCGCCGCTAGGATGTTACCGCGATGGCCCGGAGAGTGCATGAAACCGAGGTGGGCGTCGTCCACATTGTCGGCTGCGGCCACGTTCTCCGCTACCGCGTCAAAGCGCTCACCCGTGGCGCCTACTCGCTGCTCCAGCGGCAGCTCACCCGGAAACGCGTGAGAAAGATCTCCATGCCGGGCCAGTTCTTCAGTATGCGCCTGGGCGGCCGCGGCCAGCTTAGCGTTCCACTCGAGCTTTTCTAACCCATTGCGTTCTCGCGCGGAGTTCAAAACCTGGAAGAGCTGCTGCTCGGGCGGCGATGCCGGCGCCAGCGGAGACTGGGCGGCCGCGATGCAGGAGATCGCTTGCAGAGCAATGGCGCCAATCGTCAGGTTCATTCCCATTCAAGATTTTAAATCCAGAGCACGTCGGCCACTCCACTGACGTTCGTAACATCCTCAACGCCAGAAACATTTACTCTAGACGCACAGAGAGACGCGGGCTGCAAATGCCAGTCCAACAGCGGCGATGAACCGATGGACCCAATGTCCCGATTTTCTTCGTGCTTCGGTCTCCGCATTGGGTTCTTTCAAAACTCCCTTAGGCGCCTTTCTTGGCTTTCAGCTCACCCAGGATCCGGTTGATCTCGTCTTCCTTCTCCAGCTGGGCAAAACGGTCATCCACACTCGCTGATTCGTCCAACAGCTCAGTCTTGGCCCGGCCGATAGCCTCCTGCCGCATGACTTTGTGCTGCATACGGTCAAAGGTAGCGGCATGGTCGCGGGAATCGGCGCCGTTGCGCGCATCAGCGGCCTTGTCCAGCGTACGCGCGCGGCGGCTCTGCGCCATCAGCATCTCGCTTTTGGATAGCGCTTCTTCCAGCTTCTGTTGCAGCTTATGAAGCGCGGTCTTGAGGGTCTCCACCTGTAGGCGCTGGTCGGCCACCTGCTGTGTGAAGCTCTCCGTGAGCTGCCGGTAGTGCAGTGACCTCTCGATTGCAGCGCGCGCCAGGTCGTCTTGCTTCTTGGTGACCGCTAGTTCCGCCTTGCGCTCCCAGTCGGCAATCTTCTCCTCATTTTCTTTCCGCTTTTTCTCCAGCAGATGCTGGTCAGCAATGGCGATCGCCACTTGCGTCTTGACTTGAAGTAACTGGTTCTCCATGTCCAGAATGACCTGCTTGATCATTTTTTCAGGATGTTCCGCTTTGTCAATCAGATCGTTCAGATTGGCCCGAATCAATGTTGATACCCGCTCGAGTAATGCCATAACTCCTCCAAATTTACCTTGTGACTATCCTTGGTTGTTCCAGACGGCCACCGCGCATCTCACGTACCAGGGTGAGACGCGCCACGACCGAACCCACCACCACGCCGACGGCCAGCCCCGTCCCCAGCCAGAAAATCCAGCTTCCTGAGACCATCGCGGCCATCACGCCCAGCATGATCCCCAGAACCACGCCTATGATAGAAACCTTCCTCATGGTCTTACCGCTCCTTCGTTGTGCCGGCTGCAAAGGCTTGCCGTGCCGGGAAAAGCCCGGGGCCGCGAATGAAACTATTTGCCTGAGGCCTTGCTCTTCCCGGGAGGCGCGTCATCGTCGCCTGACGGTTTGGGAGCCTTGTCGCCGATCTGCCGGACTTTCGAGAGCAGGTCCGTGATGCTCATTCCTGAGAGCGACTCGAACAGCGCCGGCACCTGCGCCGCAATCTGAGCCATATCGCCGGTGATCTTGCTGACCCCGGCCGACGTCCCGTTGCCCGTGGACACGATGGTGATCTTGTCGACATTGGAGAGCGGCTGGGACATGGCCCGCACCACGTCGGGCAGACCGCTAATCAGTTTGTCCACCACCGCAGCCTGGTTGTACTCTTGATACGCCTCGGCCTTGATGTTCATGGCCTTGGCTTCGGCTTCGCCCTTTTTGAAAATGATGTCAGCTTCCGCTTCACCTTGCACACGGATGGCGTTGGCCTTGCCTTCGGCTTCCGCGATCAGGCGCTGTTTCTCAGCGTCTGCCAGATTCAGAATGCGTTGTTTCTCTATCTCAGCCTGCTTGAGCACGGTCGCGATCAGCTCGTTCTGACGGCGCGCGATTTCCGCCTCCTGCACTTTGATCTGTTGTTCTTTTTCGACTTGCTGGACCTTCACCTGCTCCGCCATTACCTGCTGCTGCTGGATGTTGGTCTGTATCTCATACGCCTTGTCGGCCTGCGCCTGTTGCCGCTTGACCAATTCGGCATACGTAGCCCGTTTTACTTCAAGATCTCGTTGCGCTTCCGCTTGCTTGGCCTGGGAGAGCGTCTCGGCCAATACGCGCTCCTGGTCAGCCTGGGCGCGTGCAATCGCGGAGGCGCGTGTTGCTTCGGCGCGCTTGATGGCGGTATCGCGCTCGGCTTCTGCTGCGGCAACATCAGCATCCCGCTTGATTCGCGCCACATCGGGCCGACCCATGTTGGCTATGTAATCGTTCTTGTCCTTCACTTCCTTGATGGTGAAGGAAATTACTTCCAGACCCATCTTGCTCATATCGGCGGCGCAGGTGGAACGCATGCGGTCGCCGACCATCTCTGGCTCCTTGACGATCTGCTCGACCGTCAACTGGCCGATGATGCCGCGCAAGTGGCCTTCCATCACCAGACGAATCAGCCCTTCGCGTTGCTGCGGGGTTTTAGTCAGAAACTGTTCCGATGAGGTCTTGATGGAGGCGTCATCCGACCGCACCTTGATCTGGGCCACCGCTTCCACGCTCACCGCGACGCCTTGCTTGGTATACAGGTCTTGTTGCGGCGCGACGTCGAACGACATGAGTTCAAGCGAAAGCAATCGCCAGCTTTCGATCATGGGGAAAATGATCCGGCCGCCTCCCTTCACTACCTTGATTCCGCGAAATCCGTAGGTAATCAGCGCCTCATTCGGCCCCACCTTCCGATACAGACGAGCAAACATACTGAAGGCAAATAGAATCACCAAGACGAGCAACCCGATCATGACCCAGAGCATGGGCCAATCCATTAACCCTTTCATTGCAAGCTCTCCTTTTCTTCCGGCAAAATGCCGACGCGTTCCGCCATCTCACTCCAACGACGAACGTAAGCCACACCGCCTTCGTACTTGGTAACGACAACTTCTTCGCCTGTGTTAATCTCTTGCGCCGTTTCGCTTCGTGCAGAGCAGCCTTTACGCTGACCTTGCTGCACAAAAATGATCTCGCCCGTCCCATCTTCGCGGATAGTGCTGCTCACTTTGCCTAGCACGCCCACCATCTCGAAGTCCGCGGGATCCAGCGCGTGGTCTTCCCTCATCAGGAATTTGGCTACAAACAGAAACACAAGCGAAGCCCCAACCAGCCCGGACAGTGAGGCAAGACCCAAACCAGCGAAAATCCATACGTGCCGCAGGTGCACCAGCAGATATCCAGTGCCGCCGAACCATGCCAAAAAGACTGCCAGGCTAATGGGATTGAAGAATGAGAAATGCAAGCCATGCGCACGGCCTGCGTTGCCCCGGGCGCCTCCATGACCGCCGTGTCCGCCCACGTGGAAATGTCCGTGACCTGGGAAATGAAAGTGCAAATGCAGAGTTCCGGTCAAGAAAGACAAAGCCGTGAACAGGAAACCCGCAATGAAACAACCCATGAAGAAGACTTCCCAGTTCATGTTATGCCTCGCTTATCTCCGACCGGCCGGCCTGAGGACGCAAAACGTTCAACAACCTTTCCGCCAATTGCGGGGTCTCCAGGATGGCGTCCATCAGCGCCAAGCAGCGGCGTGATTCCTCGTGCTTGGCCAAGTTCAAGAGCGCGCGGCTCACCAGTGGATCACCACGAAAACGCTCCGCCCCTTGAATCAGCCACAGGTCTAGCTTGTCTTCCTCCGCGCTCACATCCGAAAGCAATTCGGTGTGAAAGCCTTGAGGATCGTCCACCAGGTATCCCGGGTGGACCTTAAAGAATTTTGCTAGCAGCAACCGCGTCTTGTTGGTCAGGTGCGGCCGCGCTCCGTTTTCAATCTGCGAGAGGTATGACTGGCTGATCTTCTGCTTCAGTTCCTTGGCGATGGCGCGCACCACTTCCTGCTGCGTCATGTCTCGCCCCAGGCCGCGCAGATTGCCTTCCACCAGCCGCAGGTAGCGTAATTTCTCTCCCAACGTCATATTGCAAATCGCAATAATAGTATTACAATTTGCGATATATGTCAAGAAAAATAAACGGATCTTATCCTAATTATTTTCAATGGCTTACATGGCAAGCAGTGCTCGTACGGTTCTGCTGGCGGGTTTTGTCGGCGAGCGTCGCGGGGGTGTTACAGGGCAAAAGCGACTAAAAATAGCACCGGCCCCAGGCTCGGTAGCCCGGGGCCGGTGCAGTACAGTGCGATTTCGGTTGCGGTGGTTAGAAGATGATCTTGATCGCAAGCTGCATGTTGAAGGCTTCGCCGGGACCGATTCCGGGTGCGCCGTTGAAATCGCCTATCGTGTCGCTGACCAGGCCAAAGCCGCTGTAAGCCGCACTCGTAAACGCCGCACACCGGCCGGTGATCGCGTTCGGCGCGCAGCCTCCGGTTGATACGGATCCTGGGCCAGATGCCAAGTTGATCCGGTTAAAGAGGTTAAACATCTCCGCCCGGAGTTGGACTTTCAGGCGCTCGCGGATGGGTATGTTCTTGATAATCGAAAAGTCCACACTCCCGTAGCCAGGCCCGCGGAACTTGTTGCGGGACACGTTGCCGAGATTGATACTTCCGCCCCCCGGGTCTCCGACGATCGTGCCAGTTGGGCAAGATCCCACACCAGCCTGGCAGAAAGCCGCGGGATTGATCCATAGCATACCTCCGCCGGCAGCTGAGAATTTGTGTGAGATGCCTGCAAACGGGTCGCCCAGCAGGCTCAGACCGGAGAACACCGTATCGTAGGGCTGTCCGGTATGCCAGTTCATCAGACTGGCTACTTCCCAGCCCTGCGTCAGGAGCTTCGGTCCGCGCGAAGATGTGGGAATGGCGTAGTTGATGTTCGCTGTAAACAGATGACGCGTGTCGTAGTCGCCGTTGCCATAATCGAGTTTGATGTTCTTGGTATTATCGGCGATCACGGCACGGTATTCGCTGATCTCATCCAGAGCGTGCGACCAGGTGTATCCGAATGTCGAAGTCAGCCCGCGCCACGAGCGAACTCGGAAACTCGTCTGCAGGGCGTTGTAGTTGGAAGTGCCGACGCTGTTGAGCTGGAGAATTGAACCGAAGTTGGGGAACGGAAAAATAGTTCCCGTGGGATCCGGTTGATTGATGTTGGTGACGATATTCAGTTTGCGTCCCTGATTGCCCACGTATCCAACCTGGAGCACGGCAGCCTTGCCCAAGGCCTTCTCCACTTGCAGGTTGAAGCTCGCGAAATGCGGCGTGCGGAAGTTCTGGCTGACGGTGAACAAGTTGAGTCCGGGAGTGGTTGTGCACTGCGGATTCGCGCAGACGGTAACTCCTGGAAAGACTTGGGTATTTGCCAGCCAAGTGTACCCGCTCCGCGTATAGGTGGAAACAGGGTTCGGGCCGAACGGATTGCCTTGAATGCCCTGCGCCGCCGCAATGGGAGGTCTGAAATCCAGGAACGGGTTCATGTTGATCTGGTCGAAAAAGATGTTAAAGCCGCCGCGAATCACGAGATCGCCTTTGCTGGTTGGCTGGTAGGCGAAGCCGAACCGGGGAGCGAAATCATTGTGATTCGGGGG
>DATFXI010000018.1:0-6002 GCA_035316085.1 Candidatus Angelobacter sp. | reverse complement strand
CGTGAACTCCGCGAGATTCGCGAGCGGTGCCGGAGAGACCGCCGGCAATGGTGGGACGAACACGAACATCGCTGGCGTAGTGACCGTGATCAGAATGATCACGACCATTCGAACGAGATCTAACCTCGCTGAGACAGGATTACTCTGGGATATGTCGCGCGGTTGCTTCCGAGCCGACCGTGTGTATTTCAACTTGGAGCGGCGGTGCTTGCGGCTTTCAGCTTGGGCGCGAAACGTACGCCATAAAGAAAGAAAAACGCGGAAAACCCCGCAGCTGCGAACGCCGCCCAGAAAGCGGTTTGCAGCGATGTCCGGTCAGAGATCTTGCCGATCAACCACGGCGAAAATGCGTCTCCCAGCAGGTGAATCACGAAAGTGTTCACAGCCAGCGCGCTCGACCGAATGGGAGCATCCACCGAGTTAACCACGGCGGTGTTCGATGGTCCGGTACCGATAAGCAGTGCGAAGACGGCAAAGAAAATCGCCGGCAGCATCAGGCGGCCGCTGGCATAGACGGCCAGCACCATCAGCGGGATTGCCACCAGCATGGCAATTCCAGAAAAGCGGTAATACGCTCCCTCATGACGTTTGAGCATGCGGTCGCCGAGCCATCCGCCAAGCACGGTGGCCACCAAGCCGTTGAGGAGCGCGATCAGGCCGAAAGTGATGGCCGCTCGGGCGACCGACATGCCGCGCACCCGATGCAGGAACGTCGGAATCCAAACCTGCAGTCCGCCGACGGCAAACGTGTACATGGCCATCCCCAGGCAGGCGGTGATGAACGCCCCATTGCGCGCCAGCCCGAGCACAGTGGAGCGTTCCACCGAGAATTCGGTCACCTCAGTCTGGCCGCGCTCCGGCTCAGGCAGAAGCCAGAAGACAAACGCCAGCAGAAAGCCGGGGATACCCGCCAGCATGAACGGCACGCGCCAGCCGAACTGTTGTCCCAGCGGCCCGCCGAGAAGAATGCCCAGCGCGCTGCCTGCAGGCAGGCCTAGATAAAAGATAGAGAGCATGCGGCCGCGGCGCGCGATGGGAAATGAGTCCGCCACGAGGGTGGGTGCAATGGTGGCGTAGCTGGCTTCGCCAATGCCGACAATTGTGTGGCGGAATAAAAGCTGGTTGTAGTCGTGTACCAGCCAGGTCAGCAGGGTGAAGCCGCTCCACACCGCGATCCCGATCAGAATTATGTTTTTGCGCGGGAAGCGATCGCCCATCCAGCCTACAAGAGGTGCGGCCACCATGTAGACGATGAAGAACGCGCTGGTCAGAAAACCTGTTTGGGCATCATTGATGTTGAATTCTTTTTGTACCAGCGGCTGCACGCCCAGCAGCATGTTGCGGTCGATGTAGTTGAGAACGTTCAGCCCGGTCAGGACCGCCAGCGTGGCGTAAGGATAGGTTTTGGGCGGCATCAAGCTGGGACATTATACTCGCGAGCCGAGGGCCACCAGGAACTGCGATACACTGAGATGCGTAACACCATCCATCGTTCATTCTTCCGCGGCCGTATGTCTGTCCGCATCATGGAGTCGAATGGCTGAAACCGTAGTGGAAACTGTGGCCCTGCGCCGGACCTTTGGTCCTCTGGTAGCTGTGGATGACCTTGATCTGAAAGTCGAGCAGCAACAGTTTTACGGCTTTCTCGGTCCCAACGGCGCGGGAAAATCGACCACCATCAAGATGCTGACCGGGCTGCTGCGGCCTACCAGCGGCCGGATCCACATTCTAGGCCTGGATCTGGAAACCAACAGCGTGGCGGTGAAGAGCCGGATCGGTGTCGTGCCGGAAGGTCTGGCATTGTTCGAGCGTCTGACGGGCGCCCAGCTCCTGAACTTTGTGGGAAGGATGTACGGCCTTCCCCGCGAAGTCGCCGCTGAGCGCACTGCGGAACTGCTCGAGTTTATGGACCTGAAAGATTCGGCGGACAAGCTGGTGGCCGACTACTCGCATGGCATGAAGAAAAAAACTGCGCTGGCAGCAGCCGTGATCCACGGACCGGCGATCCTTTTTCTCGACGAGCCCTTTGAAGGCGTGGACGCCATTGCCGCTACCACTCTCAAGCGCCTGCTGCAACGCTTCATCTCGCACGGCGGCACCATCTTTCTGACGTCACACGTGCTGGAAGTGGTGGAGCGTCTCTGCACGCACATCGGCATCATTCGGCAAGGCCGCCTGGTAGCCTCAGGATCGCTGGCAGAGCTCCGCGCCGGCGTTCGCGTCGCTGGTCACGAGCAAGCGCCGTTGACACTGGAAGAGATTTTCCTTCAGGTGGTGGGAGGAACCAAGCAAGACGCGGAGGTGATCTCCTGGCTGTAGTCGGCCCCACCAACCACTTTGCTCTTCTACTTCAGCTGCGCTGGCGGCTGTTCTTGAATTCGCTACGCTCCAAAAAGCGGCAGGCGGAACTGGCGATGAGCGCCCTCGGCTACGTGGTGGGAGCGCTTTTCGCGCTGGGGACGAGCGTCAGCGTTTGTGGGGCCACGATCTTCATCCTGCGCTCCGGCAAGCTGCAGCTTCTCGAGATCCTTCTGTGGATTGTTTTTTTGTTTTGGCAGTTGGTTGCGATCCTGTTTGAAGGCTTTTCGCCCGGCCTGAATTTTCGCGAAGTGGCACGCTATCCCGTTTCTCTGCGCATGTACGTGATGCTCAATGCCGTATACGGACTGTTTGATCCCGCTGCCCTGGCCGCGTTGCTGTGGTTGCTGAGCATCTGGATCGGCATCGTGGTCGTCCAGCCGCAATGGGCGCTTCCCGCGGCAGGACTGTTTCTGGTTTTTGCCGCCCTCAATGTGTTTTGCAACCGCATCATCATCGGAATCCTCGAGCGCTTTCAAAGCACGCGAAAGGGTCGGGAGCGAGTTGCAGTGGCCCTGCTCATCCTCATGCTGGTGCCACAGATGTTCAATCTGATGATCAACGGGCTCATCAAATTCCCCGGCCACCTCCCGCGCTGGGTCCATGATGTTGCCGGCGGCGTGCGCCACATCGCGCCGCCGGGCCTCGTCCTGGAATCGCTGGCGCCTGGGACAAGCACAGTACTGGCGCCCCTGGCGTTACTGGCCGGCTATCTCGCATTGGCAGTGTTCCTGCAGGTGAGGCAATTGCGGGCCGTATACCTGGGGGAAATTTACGCGGAGAGCTTCCAGGCCCGGCGCGAACTGAAAGTGAAGGCAGGTTGGCGGCTGCCGGGAATGAGCGGGTCCATGAGCGCCATCGTGGAGAAAGAAGTGCGCTACATCAGGCAGAACGCGCGCCTTATCGTGCTTCTGATTAACCCCCTGGTCTTGGTCGCGTTCCTGGCGTTTGCCGGATCATCGAAGCAAATTGGATTCGGCATAAGCGGCGGTATCGGCTTGCTCGGCGCTTTTGCATTACTGTTGGCGCTGTCGGTGTCCAACCTTTCTTACAACACGTTCGGCATGGACCGTGAAGGTTTTGGCCGCTGGCTGCTCTCGCCTCTGCCTTTGCAGAATGTGATGCGCGGCAAGAATCTTGCCCAGGGAGCGCTGATGTCGGCAGTCTATCTGGTGGGAGCTCCGATTATCCTGTACGTGAGACACGTACCTCTAAACATTCTGGTCGCAATGACGGCCGGCTTTCTGAGCATGCTCATCATTCACCTTGGCGCCGGCAACCTGTTTTCTGTGTATTGGCCCAGGCGCATTGAGTTCTCACAGATGAGCTCAAGGATGACCTCCGGCGCTGCCGGGTTCGCTTCCCTGCTCGTGCTCTTGCCCACCGCCGCCGCTATTGGCGGAGTAATTCTTGCGACCTGGTACTGGAAGCTAAGCTGGCTGCCCCTGCCCGCCGCATTGGTTGGACTTGGGCTTTCCCTCGTGGTTTATTCCTGGCTCACCAATTGGGCGGTGCGGCATGCTCAAGCGCACCTCGAAGAAATCGCCGGCCAGCTTGGCGTCTGAGGCTTCGCGGACGGGAGTGATCTTCGAGAAGGCGGAGAGAAAGACGCTGCGTTCGCCCTCCCTGCTCCACCTCCTCAAAGCCACGGGGGAATCTACTTCTGTGGTTGCTGTTGCTCGGGCAGGGGCGTTGACGCCTTATTCAACTGTTGCTGCTCGAGCGTTGGTGTAGCCGGCTTGGTGGTGGCCGGCGCTGCATGATCGTGGTGGATCGGCGCGGTGGCAACTGGTGCGTTGGCGACCGGCGTTGAGTAGCGCGCAGCTGTGTTTCCAGCCGGAATGATGATCCCGCTGTTGAGACTCGGCAGATCCTTAAACGTAATCGCCATCGGGCGCATCATGTCGTTGTCTTCGTGATCGAGGATGTGGCAATGCCAGACGTAACCTGGTCCCTCCGTCGGGTCAAACGGGAAGGTGTTCTTCCCGGGGAACAAGTCCGCTTCGTTGACTGACTGGGGCGCCAGGCGGAGTCGGACTCGAGTAACCATGAACGGCGGAGCGAGGAAGACGTCCTTCCATCCGCTCTCGCCAGGCGAGGGCGGTTCCGGTTGACTGGGCGTGCCGGGGAATACCGTGCCTCCCTGCGTGTCGAACAGGAAGTCGCGGACACCCGTTCCGTCTCCGGTGTCGACCGCCGTCTCCGGATTCACTCTGATTGGTGCGTGATTGAGTGGGAGGTCTGCGCCATTGAGGCTCTCCCAGTAAGCCTTGAAACGGTCCCGGTCGATTAGTTGTCGATCTTCCAACTGAAACTCGACCAAGTGAATGTGGATGGGATGGGCATCTTCCGTCAGGTTCGTGAAGTACCACGCCTCGGTCGTGCCGACCCTGGGGATCTCGGTGACATCTTCATCGAAATGCCGGCCGTCAATAAACACTCCGAGGGGATCGCCGCTAATCGGATCTTCCTGTTCGTTCAGAGTGAAGAGCTTCGGATTTCCGATATTCTCGGTCTCTACCAGCGTAGGAATGGTGATCAGCGTGGCAGGCAGCGGTTTGGGATGCACCGCCGTCGAGTTTACTACTGTGAATTGCATGACGACACCCGTATTGTTATCGACGGGATCTCCGCCCGGGAAAGGCGCATTGGCGGAGTTCAGCAGGACAACCTTCGTTCCGGGTGCCAAGTTTGAAAAGTCGATTAGGATGTCTCCTCGCTCACAGATTGCGAGAAACAGGGACGTCAAGGTGACTGGCGCCGGCAAGTAGCTGCCGTCGGCGCCAACCTGTATGAAGGACATGCCGTTTGACAGGCTCAAGTTGTAGAAGCGCGCGTTGGAGCCATTGACGATGCGGAAACGGTACTGGCGCCGCAGCACGTTCAGGTTGGGCCACACTTTCCCGTTGACCATGATCTCGTCGCCAAAATACTCGGGGTCCCAATACGGGTGGGTGCTAGGGTTGTCGCCGACGGAGGTGAAATGGATCGAGCCATCAGTGTTGAACGCTCTGTCCGTCAGCATGAGTGGCCACTCGAAACGACCCGAGGGAAGAAGCGGTGCGATGGCATCGTTGGGGTCGCGAATGATGTAGACGCCCTCCAAGCCCGCGGCCAGATTGAGTCGCGTCATGCCTAGGGCGTGGTCGTGATACCACAGCGTTGTCGCCAACTGCCCGTTGAAGTATTCGAAGGTAGTGCCGCTGAATGTCGGACCTTTCCGGGTTAGGCCCCTTGAGAACCAGGACTCGGGAAACCCGTCTGAGTCAGACGGCGTGACGCCGCCATGCAAGTGGGCCACGGTCACAACCGGGCTTTGGAACTGTCGGTAGCCCGGAGGAAACGGTACGAACGGAGCTGTGGGTATTGGCGCGTTGTTGGGATTAGCGGCCATGATCGTGGGATCGACCGGAAACATGTGGGGACCACCGATGTTATTGATGTAGTGAACGAAGATGCGATGGTCACGCGTAGTCTCGAAGGTTGGTCCGGGTGTTTGGAATACCGTCTGAATGTTGGCCAGTTGGCCGGGGCCGGCGGTGTTCACCTTACCACCGTAAGCATAAATCTTCGTCTTGGGGAATCCCGGAGGCAAGATCTGCTGGAAAACTACGTTTTCCGTGACCTCATAGAGCGGGATGTTT
>DATFXI010000017.1:0-3204 GCA_035316085.1 Candidatus Angelobacter sp. | reverse complement strand
ATATATCGCAACGCAGGCCAAGCTCCTGCTGCCGATGCACGACCCCAGCCCGCGGGTCTGGACCGGGATTGAGCAAGCGCTCCGTCACCAGGGCCTGATCCAGGAGGGTCGATTGTCCCTGATGGGACAAATCAACGTTTTGCCCGCACAAACTAAAAGCTGGACGCCCTTGGGATGGGTGATGGCCGGGGCCGCGCTCATGGCCTTTTCCGCCGTTTTGATAACCTATCACCCGCAGTTGCCGTCCACCCCGTCTTCAGCGCAGAATGTGAACGCGCAGCAGGCGCCCTTGCCGGCGGACGAACAGCAGCTGGTGAGCCAGGTTTCCCAGAGCGCGCCTGACGTGCGCGGCGCATATGAAGACAGCCTGCGCGAGGTGAATGCTTATATCAGCGATGCCGAACAGGCCGTGGCCAATGACCCCCAGGACACTGGGGCTCGCGAGCAACTGATGGAAGCTTACCAGCAGAAAGAAATGCTTTACCAGATGGCCACCGCAAGGTCTCTGCCGTAAGGATGAAGGTGAGGGGGGAACGCGCATGAAATCACAGGCCTTGACCGCGGGGATCGGCTTCATTTCCATCTGTGCCCTGGGTGCCGTCCAGGCTCTGGCCGCGGACACCCGCAAGGAAATCCGTCTGGAAATCGCTCCCGGCGGCACGGTTAACCTTGTCAACAACGCCGGCTCTGTCACTATCCATGGCGGCACAGGACACCAGGTGGTAGCGGTCTACACCACGCATTCGTCCAAAGTAGAAGTGGACCAGAGCGACACGCCCGACAAGGGCCGGGTTGAGCTTCGTAGCCACGCGTTGGCGGACCAGCGTCCCAGCAGCGACGAAGCCCGGGTGGACTTTGACATTACCGTTCCCGTCGGTGTGTCCGTCAGCGCCACCACAGCCACGGCTCCGATCACGGTGGAAGGCCTTAGCGGCGACGTCATTTTGTCTTCCGACACTGGCCAGATCCTGGTGCGCAATGTGGCCAAAGCCCATGTGCACGTGCGTGGCGTCACCGCGCCTGTGAGCCTGAACGACATCATCAACGGCCACGTGGAAGTCACTTCTTCCGGCGGCGCGGTACAGATGGTCAATGTTGTCGGCAGCAAAGTAACCGTGGGCACGGCCAGCGGCAACATCACTTATAAAGGCGATTGCTCCGGCGGCGGCTCTTACGCGTTCACAACGCACAGCGGAGCCATTGATGTGACGTTGCCGGAATCCGCTTCCGTGGACCTTACCGCACGCTCCATCAACGGCGGCGTACAAAATGATTTTCCCCTGCAAGCCAAGCCCCATTCCCCGTTTGTCCCTCAATCCGGGAGTTCCTTCGCAGGCACCTCTAACTCAGGTTTATCCTCGGTGGAGCTGCAGTCGTTCAGTGGTAGAATCCGCGTGAAGAAGCAGTAAAACGGGTAGTGGGTCAGTTTGAAGAATTGACCCACTAGCAGTACCAGCGTCTAGCGATTCGCTTGCGAAGCGCGGGCCCAGCCCAGGCCTAGTCCTGGGTGAGCGGAGCGAATTAGCAGACGTTCATCGAAAACGCGGTCTATGCCCCGAGCCATTCGAACCCGGCGTGTGTTTTTGATCGGGTTCATGGGCGCCGGCAAGACCAGCGTGGGCAAAGTTCTGGCGCAGCGGTTGGGGTGGACGTTCCAGGATTTGGACGATGCCATCGAGCGCCGCGCGGGCCAAAGCGTTGCGGCGATCTTCGCGTCGCAAGGGGAAACCGGGTTTCGCAGGATAGAGAGCGCGGCATTACGCGAATTGCTGGCAGAGAAATCAGGGGCCGGGCTGGGAATGATCGTTGCGCTGGGCGGCGGAGCGTTTGTCCAGCCGGAAAACCGCTCGGCACTGGACCATGCAGGCGCCGTCACCGTCCTGCTGGAAGCTCCGCTCGAAGAACTCAGGCGGCGTTGTGCGCGGGACGATGCTGGTGACACTCGTCCGCTGGCGCGCGATGCCCAGAAGTTCGCCGAGCTGCTGGAGCAGCGGCAAAGCGATTACCAGCGAGCGCAGTTTCGCGTGGACACCATGGGCAAATCCGTGGAGCAGGTCGCGAGCGAGATGGAAAGCAAGCTTCGAGATGTCATGAGGTAGAGGGGTGAAGGCAATGATGAAAAAAGCGTTTCTGTGGGCCGCGGTCCTGCTGTCCGCAACCTGGCTGAGCGCCGGCGACAAGAACAAGCCCGCTGACAAGCCGGAAAACAAGGTCGTGGATTCCGGTACTTTCGGTATTTATGCCGACGGCAAACGCGTGGGCACGGAGACATTCAAGATCGAACAGCGGGCGGACTCGAGTATTGCCACAGCCGAAGTCAAAGTGGATGACGGCACCGCACGGGCGACACAAACTTCCGAAATGCAGGTTGCTCCCAACGGCGATCTTCAGTCCTATGTCTGGCGCTCCATCAGCCCAGTGAAAGAAGAGTCTTCAGTCGAGGCCAAGGACCAGCTTCTGGTGGAGCATATAATCCCTGCCGACCAGAAGAAGCTTGACGTGCCGCATATCCTTCCGCTTTCCACCGTCATTCTCGATGACAATTTCTTCTCCCATCGAGAGCTTCTTTTTTGGCGCTACCTGGCAACCGGGTGCGTCCGCAAAGGCGACCAGTTCACGTGCGGCCCAGGCAACTTTGGCATCTTGGTGCCTCATCTGCACCAGGCTTCCAACGCCACCATGACATTGGTGGGCAAGGACAAGGTAACCATCCGTGGCACGCAACACGAACTCACAAAGTTTGTGCTGAGGGTTGGCGAGCCGCAGCGGCTGGTTGTGATGAACGAAAAGGAAGCTGCTCCCGGCGAGTGGCTGCTTTGGGTCGACGACCAGTACAAGATACAGAAAATGACCGTGGCCGGAACCAATATTGAGGTGGTAAGGGACTGATTCGAGATTGGTAATTGAGTAATTTGGTAATTGAGTAATTGCGAAATGGGGTGGAACGAAAGGAATCGTAGCTCCCGCGTGGAGCGCCTCTTCAGGCGCGTTTCAATTACCAATTACTAAATTACGCAATTACCAAATTTTTGTGACAGAACGCCAGCTCGTCGCGTTGTCCCCAGCAACGTAACTCCCCAGGTCCAAGCTGTTTATGAAGAATCATCGTTCTGACATTCTTTTCTTCTTTGCCGTGCTGCTGGCTCTGTGGCTCGCCTACACGGTGCGCGACGTTCTCATGCTGGTCTACGTGAGCGCGCTTTT
>DATFXI010000016.1:0-4432 GCA_035316085.1 Candidatus Angelobacter sp. | reverse complement strand
GAAGTTCGTCAAGATGATCATGCAGGTGGCGAAGGAGAAAAACATCCCGCTGCAAACCGATCTCATCCAGGGCTATGGCGACGATTCTGCGGAAATCCAGAAGAGCAACGGCGGCGTTCCTACCGTGAATCTCGCGGTTCCGGTGCGCTATACGCACGCTCACAACGGAATCATGAATCGCAGCGACTTTGACCGCACGGTGGACCTGGTCGTCGCCTTGCTACAGCGGTTGGATGCCAAGGCTGTGGCCGACCTGCGTGACTTCACGCCGGAACCGTAAAAAGAGAACTGTCAACCACAGAGGACACAGAGGCTCACACAGGAGGAAATGACGTTCTCTGTGTTCCTCCGTGGCCTCTGTGGTTTAGGTTTTTCTTCCTTCCTGGATAATCTCGTCCGCCACCTTCACTGCTTCCACCCCCGGCTTCACATCATGCACGCGCACGATGTGCGCGCCTTGAAGAACGGAGGCGGTCACCGTGGCTAACGTTCCGTTCAAACGTTCTTCTGGGGGTATGTCTTCACCGTCGTGGGCCAATGTGCGGCCGATGAAGGATTTTCGTGAGGTGCCGGAAAGCAGCGGCCAACCCAGGTCATGCAACTCGCCAAGCCGCGCCAGCAGCGGATAATTCTGCTCAAAGTTCTTGCCGAAGCCGAAGCCGGGATCGATGACGATGCGGTCGCGGGCAATTCCCGCTGCCACCGCAGCTTGCGACCACGACCGCAGGTCGCTCTTCACTTCGGCTACGATGTCGGGCGACGCGGGTAATGTGCGCCATTCCTCCGGGCGGCCGCGCGTGTGCATGAGAATCACGCCACAGCCGAAGTCGGCCAGCGTCGCGGCCATAGCCAAGTCCCAGCGCAACGCGCTGACGTCGTTGATGATTTCAGCGCCTGCGTTCACGGCGGTGCGCGCAACTTCCGCCTTGTATGTGTCCACGGAGATGAGGGTCTCGGGGCGTTCGCGGAGGATGTCTTCGATCACCGGCAGCACGCGTTTCAGTTCTTCTTGAGGGGAGATGCCGCTTTCGCCCACGCGCGCGCCGGGCCGCGTGGACTCGCCGCCGATATCAAGGATGTCGGCGCCTTCGTTGAGCATCTGCAGGCCGTGGCCCACGGCGTGATCGTGGGAGAGGAACTTGCCGCCATCAGAGTAGAACTTGCCGCCGTCAAAGAACGAATCCGGCGTCACGTTCAGGATGCCCATCACCAATGTGCGCGCGCCTAGCTTGAGTTCTCGGTTGCGCAAGCGCCATGTGTAAGAGGGACGGGGCATGCTGGAGGAAATTGTATAGCGAGTCAAGGTTCCATCGAGATCACATAGGATCGCCGGAATCGCCGTAATCGCACGGAATCGCCGTAATCGGTAAGCCGCTGACTTGATCGCCGACGGAACAATTCCCGTTATAATCGCCAAACACTCCTATGGTGGCCCACCAGACATTTTTGCGATCCCGCGCGTGTATCGCGCTCATGCTTCTGCTGTCCTTTTATGCTGCGCTTGCCGAAGAAGCGGCGCCCGCGAAGAAAGCTGCGCCCAAGAAAAATCTTGGTGAACAGATCAAAGCCATCCTCAACCGGCCCGAACTGGCGCGCGCACACTGGGGCATTCAGGTTGTTGATCTGGACACCGGCAAATCGGTTTATTCACTCAATCCCGACCAGCTTTTTGTTCCTGCTTCAAACACCAAGTTGTTTACCACGGCGGCGGTGCTGGCCGCGGCCAAGCCAGACTACCGCTTTCACACCACGATCGAAACCTCGGGCGAGGTTGATGCCAACGGACGCCTGCTTGGCGACCTGGTGATCGTGGGCCGCGGCGATCCCAACATTTCCGGCCGTGTGGTCCCCTTTGCCATCAAAACTGAGCGCGTGCCGCCGCACACGCAGGCGCTCGAAGAAATGGTTGACCAGCTCGTGGCGCGCGGGCTGAAGATCGTGGACGGCGGTGTCATCGGCGACGACACTTACTACTCGCCGCAACGGTACGGCGAAGGCTGGGCCCAGGACGACCTGCAATGGATTGACGGCGCTCCGGTCTCAGCGCTGACCTTCAACGACAATGTGGTCTTCGTGAACGTCCAGCCAGGTGAGCGCGACGGCGACAAAGCGGTCGTCACCCCGGAGCCGCAGAACAGTTACTACGAAATTGAGAACCGCATTGTGACCACAGCGGCCGGCATCGCGCGCAAAATCGGCGTCCATCGCGATAGCGGGTCCAGGAAGATTGTGATGTGGGGCAGCATTCCACTGGGAGACTCCGGCGTGAAAGAGCCCCTGGCCGTCGAGGATCCCGCAGAGTTCACCGCGCAGGTCTTTCGAAGTCTGCTGGAGGGACGCGGCATCACTGTCACCGGCAAGACTCGGGCGCGCCACGGCGAGATCGCACAGTTCTATGATCAGCTGCCTGCGCCCTCGCCTGCTGTGGTGCCAACCCAGGTTTTGGCTGAACACGTTTCCGTCGCGCTGATCGAAGACGTGCGGATCATTAATAAGACCAGCCAGAACCTTCACGCGGAACTTGCCTTACGCCTCAGCGGCAAACTGGCCGGGCAGGGAGGATCGTTTGAAGCTGGCGCGGCCGCAGTGAAGCAGTTTCTGCTGCAAGCTGGCCTCAGCGAAGAAGAGTTCGTCTTCCTCGACGGCTCCGGGCTCTCCCGTCGCAATCTGGTCACCCCGGCCGCGGTCGTGAAGTTGCTGGTATACGCTGCCCGACAGCCCTGGGGTCCGGCGTATGAAGAATCACTTCCCTTGAGCGGCACGGACGGTTCCCTGCAGGATCGTTTCGCCAAGACTCCCGCGGTTGGACTGGTTCATGCCAAGACCGGGACTCTCAGCCACGTGAGCGCACTCTCCGGCTACGCCCAGACCCTCGGCGGCCGGGGGTTGGTGTTTGCCATCTTCTGCAATAACCACAACCTGCCGAGCGGCAAAACGCAGGCCGCGATGGATGAGATGGTAACGCTTGTGGTGAGCCAGGGCGGCGGGCGCAAGCGCTGATCGCTTCCGGTGCTTGCTCGCGTGTCGGCGGCGACACAGCGAAATCGATTTGACACAACAACGTAAAGCCAAAGCTCCGATTTTCCAGCAAAAAGCCTGCCGCGGGGTTGGCCCGGCGATTGCAACTCGTACAGTGGGCGGAAACAGTTCTTGCTTTAGCGCGCCTGAACTGGTTTGATAAAGCAGCCCCCGAACAATATTTAATGACCAAGAGCCAAGCCAAGATGTGGTGTGCGTGCTGCGTCTGCGCCGTGGTCTGGACTGCGACCCTGGCCACGACGTCGCCCGGAGCGGCATCGCAGCACCGGGGTCCCCGGCAAGCCGGGTTTTGGCTTGCTGGGGTGGAGCCAGTCCAGGCGGTCCGCGCCCATCTGGCGGACGGCACGCCTGACTATCTGCATCTCGACTCCTCGGCTGACCGCGAAGCCTTTCGCGGATGGTTCACGGCCATCGCCGAATACCAGGCGCTGCGTCCGGCGCAGGAATTGCCGGGGGAAATCAGCGACTGCGCGGCGCTGTTGCGCTATTCCTACCGCAACGCTTTGCACCTGCACACCGCGGACTGGTTCAAAGAAAACAAGCTGGAAGCTCTGGCCTACCTGCCTTCGGTCAGAAAATACGCGTATCCGCGGACACCGCTGGGGCCGGCGGCGTTTCGCGTGCGTCAGGTCACGGACGAAGATGATGCGCGGCCCGCGTTTGCCGAGTTCGCTGATGCCAAGACCCTGTGGCAGCTCAACACATTCTTTATCTCCCGGGACGTCCGGCTGGCGCGCCCCGGCGACATTTTTTTCTTCCGGCAATTGGAGCAGAGCTCGCCATATCACTCCATGATCGTTGTCGGCCCCAGCCAGTTCGAGAAGAGCCCGGCGGGTGAAGTGATCGTGGTGTACCACACCGGTCCCAGCGGCAAGTCCCCCGGCGAAATGCGGCGCACCACCGTCGAGGAGCTGCTGGAGCATCCTTCGCCGCGCTGGCGACCGGCGGCGGGCAACACGAACTTTTTGGGAGTTTACCGATGGAACATCCTGAGGGAGGCCGACTGATCATGCTGCGCGCCCGTAGCTTCGTCCTGCTTCTTATTTTTGCGCTCGTGTTTCCGGTGTGGGCTGATGCTTCGTCGCCATATTTTTCTCTCAGCACGGACCGCACCTTCCAGCCCGGCGACAAGATCACAGTGCACCTCTACACGCGCGACGTCCAGGCGCTCGAGTTCCGGCTCTATCGCGTGAACGATCCCGTCCTGTTCTTCGAGCAACTGCGGGACGTGCACGGCTTCGGCACCGGGCACTACGGGCCCAAGGAACAGATTGAGGAAAAGACGCCGATCGAAAAGTTTCACGACTGGAAGCGGCACGTGTGGATCCACATCCGCGACTTCTTCCGCGGGCAATTCTCCAAGCGTTCCCGGGCGCAGATCCGCGAAGGCGAA
>DATFXI010000015.1:0-6297 GCA_035316085.1 Candidatus Angelobacter sp. | reverse complement strand
CCATAGCCACCCGCCGCGAGGTGATTTCATGAAACAGATGAGTACCAGCCTTTGTGTCCGGTGGACGCGAGCTGCGCTCAGCGTATTGGCGCTCGGTCTTGCTCTGTGCAATCCGGCCAAGGCCGCCACGACTATCGACATGGCTACGGGAGTGACCGCCGGAGTCGGCATCGCGTCCGACCCGGTCAATGCCAATATCTATTACGTGGAGTTCAACGGCGGCACGCTGAAGCGGATCCACATTACCGCTGGCTGTGATCTCACCAGCCCCGCCACTTGTCCGATCACCACTGTGGCGAGCGGTTTCACGCACCCCGAAGATGTGGCCCTGGATTTGGACCACGGGCTTGCCTACGTTACCACGCGCGACGATCTGGGCACGACTGGCGCGCTTTGGCGGGTCAACCTGGCTGGCGGTGCCCGGAGCCTGGTCACGTTTAATCTCGGCGCGCCACACCAAATCTCGCTCGATATACCCACCAATGCTGCTTATGTGATCGGGTTCGACAGCGGCAAGCTTTGGAAAATCGACCTTACCACCGGCGCGAAAGTGGCAGTCATGACAGGTCTGGGCCATCCTGTGGGCCTGGCCGTCACCGCCGATCGCACGCGTGCCTATGTCACCGAACAGACGCCTGCGCGCCTGGCCGAGATCGACCTGGCGCTGCATGTGCGCATCCGCAATGTGGTTACAGGTCTGACTTCTCCCTTCTATCTCAGCTGGACCGATCCCGCCCAATACGCGCTCTATCTGGTGCAGCGCAACCCGACCAATAACGTTTTACGCGTTGACCTGCCGAGTTCAACAGCGACGCCGGTCATCACCGGCTTGCCCTTCAACCCGTCGGGGATTGCTGTCAACTTGATCTCGGGCGCCGCTTTTGTAGCTGCGGACGCGAAAGTCGAGAAGGTCGGCCTGGCCACCTTGCCTATGGGAGAGCCGGTTTTCCTGGGCGTGGGAAATGTGCCTTCAACCAAGATCGTAGATGGCTACGCCACCACCGATCCCGGATATTTTTTCCAAGTGAAAGATTCGCCCTTCGGAGGCACTCTTAACATTCTCGGTAACCTTTCGAACTTCAAGGCCCTGACGGCCACGCACTATCGCGTCAATGTCTCCTACGAAGGAGGAGTACCGACGCCGTTGACGCTGAGTTGGAACACCTATCACTGGAACGCCGTCACCGGCGTGTTTGACCTGACACCGGTAGCGCCTGTTCCAGGTCCAGACCACGTGTATCAAATCCCCGCCGACTATCCGGCCCATGCCGAGCGGTGGTTCCCGTCATTCCTGATGATGCGCTGGCCCAGCGGTAGCAATGGCAACGGGCATTACACGTTCACCGTGGAGCTGTTCAAGTCAAGCGGCGCCGGGTTTGTTGCCGTGCCCACACCGGCGAACAGCCTGACGGTGCTGGTCGACAATAGCGGCTTCAATCACGACGTTGTGGCGGTCCGCCAGCATGGCGGCAGCCCGTTGTCGGTTTGCGCCATCGTTACCTCGGGCACTTCCAAGTTCGACGTGGAAGTGACTGCCTACGATCCTAACCAGCACTTGCTGAGCTACAACGTCACTGCCCTGTTTGGACACAACGGCTCTTCCCTGGTGGCTTTTGACAGCTATGCGTCGCATGTGGACGCCGAGGGCCCGCACCTTTGGAGTGGCGTCACCAACACCTGGATGCCGGCTGCGGGCTGGCAGGCACAGTGCAACTGCGCGCACACGTTCTATCTGGACGCATGGAAGCGCACCATCGATGGCTATAACTATCTGCTGGAAGGCATAGCGCACCAGTCCATCACCATCGACATTACATCAGGGCCCGGCACGCTGCCTGCGTGTCCATAAGGCGGCCTGAAAAAGGAACGGAGATTCGACCATGAACACGATCCGAAGCAGTATTCGCAGTAATTTCTGGTGGCGGACAGCGTTGGTATTGAGTGGATTCCTGATGACTGCCCTGGCGGCCGTCGCTCAGCACACCGCAGTCTCGACCTTGCTGCCAGCAGGTTACCACTCGGAGGAGGCGCTTACCTGGTGCGGGCCGGCTACCGGCCAAATGATAGTTGCCGGCTATCCAACGTCCGCCTGTACGGTGGTTCAAGCGGACGTGGACGCCTCCATCCAGACCCACAAGGTGGAAGGCAACTGGGACACAGACCCGGCCGGCTTGCGGGCATCCTTTGCGGATGTGTGCCCGCTGCCCTCCGCTCACTGGGTGGTCTTCGCCCGGCCCGATATTCCGTCGCTGATGTACTCGGCGGCCTACTGGATGACGACAAACCAATACCCGGTCGCGGCGTTGCTCGGCACCACGCAGCACAACAGCTACGCGCCACACAAGGAACACTGGGTGGCCATCACGGCGATCGTCACCGACGTCAACCCCGTGGGCAATCCAACCGTGAATCTGCAGTTTGTGCAATTCATCGACCCTTCGCCGACCAACCTTGGCGACCCGCCAATGGTGCGCTTTGTCACCGGCGCGCAATGGTCTACGGGCATGACCCCGATCATGACGCCGGTAACCAAGATGCCGAGCGCCTACAACGGCAAATTTGTCGCGATTATCGAACCGCCGCCAACGATTGGGCGGGCTGTAGTCGCAAACCCGCTGCTCCTCACGGGCACGGTTATCCCCAAGGCGCAGGCCCAACGCTCTGCGCTTGAGGCAGTGCAAAAGCTCAAGCTAACCGAGAATGCAGCCTTTCGTGAGTTCACCAAGGCCAAGCCGCTCGAACCGCTGCTGGTGAATGCCGCGCGAGGCGGTTACTACCTGGTCCCGTTCTCGGTGGACCAGAAGTCTTCGTCACTGGCGGTGATTGTGAACGCATACAACGGAGATTTCCAGGAGGCAGGACACTTTGGCCCCAGGACCTTTTTGACTGAACGCGCGGCCCTGGAGCAAGCGCGACTGGCGCTGCGGTTGCGGAAGCCTTTCCAGCCGAGAGAGGCCAAGGCGGAGATGGTGTCATCAGCCGAAGGGTCCCCCTACGCGCCTGAATGGCGCATCACAGCTCGTAACCTCACGCTGCATGTCAGCCAGCTCGGGCAGGTACGCGAGTTTCGGACGCGGGTGACCCCGCAGTAGCTCCGGCGCAAGCTTCCCGAACACGCCGGGCAACTCTTTGGCTGCACATGCGCTGCTGACATCGGCCAGCAGCGCATTTTTCTTTGCACAAATCCATTCTCTTTTTTGCCGCAAAGGACTATCTTACTGGGTTTGGAGAAAACCCCAATGACTCAGTCCATGCGATTTCCCTCGTTTCTTTTGTGCCTGTTGTTTGTCCAGGCTGCAGTGGAAGCCCAGTCGCCGGTTGACCCCGATATCAACAAGAAAATCCGCCAGGAAGAAACAGATCACTCGCAGATCATGCATACCATGCATTTTCTAACGGACGTTTACGGCCCGCGCCTGACCGGCTCGCCCAACCACAAGGCTGCTGCGGATTGGGCGATCAAGCAAATGACGGACTGGGGATTTGTAAATGGACATCTGGAGCCGTGGGATTTCGGGCATCCGGGATGGATGAACGAACGCGCCAGCGGCTATGTGCTTTCGCCGATCCACGATCAACTAACCTTCCGCGTCGTGGCCTGGACGCCCAGCACCAAAGGCACCGTTAGGGGGGAGGTCTTCCAGTTGCTTCCGCCGGACAAGCCAACTGCAGAAAAGCTCACCGCGTATCTCGACTCGGTCAAAGACAAGGTCAAGAAAAAAATTGTGCTGGTTGGGAAAGCGGAAGTGATTCCCGTGGTGATCGACGTTCCGCCGCGCCGGCTTGACGATAAGACCGCAGCGGAGCGCTTCGATCCCAAAAATCCCAACGCCGGACAATTCGGACGCCCTGGCGCCGGCCAGAACCAGCCGGAACCAGGCGTGTTGACGGCGGCGCAGATCAACGAACAGATTGATCAGTTCCTGGTGGCGAACGGCGCGCTGGTGCGAGCCAACGATTCGCGCATGGGCAACGGTCACATACGCGCTTTCCAGAACCGGACATATGACATTGCCAAGGCGGTGCCGACCGTCGTGTTGCGCAATGAAGATTTCGGACGCATTACGCGCATTATGGCAGACGGCTCCACCGTGGAAGTAGAGTTCAGCATCGAGAACCGGCTGTATCCGGAAGGGAAGACTTCCTACAACACCATCGCAGAAATCCCCGGCACCGACAAGAAGGATGAAGTCATCATGCTGGGCGGGCACCTGGACTCGTGGCACTCAGCCACCGGCGCCACTGACAACGCCATCGGCTGCGCGGTCATGATGGAAGCCGCGCGCATCTTAAGAGCGCTGGGCATCAAACCGCGGCGCACCATCCGCGTGGCCTTATGGAGCGGCGAAGAAGAAGGCCTGCTGGGGTCGCAAGCTTACGTCAAACAACATTTCGGAAGTTTCGAGGAGCCAAAGCCGGAATTCGCAAAGTTCAACGGTTACTTTAACGTTGACTCAGGTACGGGACGCGTTCGTGGGGCGAGCGTCTTCGGTCCGGCTGAGGACGCCGACATTCTGCGCCAGGCGCTGGCGCCGTTCGCTGATTTGGGAGTGGCCGGGGCGATTTCCAACAAGAGCCGCAGGCTCGGCGGAACGGACAGTACCTCCTTTGCGCAAGCCGGTCTGCCGGGTGTTGGTCTGGGCCAGGACCCGATCGAGTACTTTCTCGACACATGGCACACGAACCTCGACACCTACGAGCGAATCATTGAAGAAGACGCGAAGAAGTCGGCGATTGTAGTAGCCGCTGCCGTCTATCAACTGGCCATGCGTGACGACATGCTGCCGCGTTTCGCCGCGGCTGACATGCCGCCCAAGCCCGCGCCCGATCAGCCCGGTGCGCCGGCGGCACAGCCAGCGCGTCCGACAACCCAGGCGGAACCGGTAAAGCCGGCAACGGCACCTGGAGCGCCAGGCGGAACAAAGCAGCAGCCGTAACTGACAACCTGCTGAAGAGTGGTGTTCCGGCAACAAAGCTCGGAAATGTCACTCTAAGAGTCTCTTCACGAGACAGGGAGCCTTCTCACGATGAAATCCTCGCGCCGCAGTTTCTTGCAGTCCGCCGGAGTCGCCGCCACCGTTGCTTTGACCCAAACCGGAAGCGCGCTGACCGCCGCGCAAGGCGAAGCCGCCAGCAAATCGCTGCCGGAGCCGATCGCCAAGTTGAAATCGCGCAAAGCGGAAGCCAAACCGATTAGTGCAGCCGAACGGCAGGAGCGCCAGGAGCGAGCCCGGCAACTGATGGCGGCCAACAAACTCGACGCCATCCTTCTCATGGGCGGCACGTCGCTGGTGTACTTCACCGGCATCCGGTGGTTCATGAGCGAGCGCACATTTGCCATGGTCGTTCCCGCCAAGGGCAATCCGTTTTATGTTTGCCCGGCGTTTGAAGAAGACCGCGCGCGCGAACAGATTTCGATGGGCATGGAGGCCGCGAATCCTGACGTGCGCACCTGGCAAGAGGACGAAAGTCCCTACCAGCGGATTGCCGACGGGCTCAAAGAGCGCGGCTTGGCCTCAGCACGCTTGGGCGCCGAGGAAACCGTGCGCTACGTCTTCAGCGAAGGCGTAGGCAAAGCGGCGCCGGCATTGCAGATCGTGAGCGCGACGCCCGTCACCGCCGGCTGCCGCATGATCAAAAGCGCGCACGAGCTACAACTGATGACGCTTGCCAACCAAGTAACTCTGGCGGCGTACGAAGCTGCTTATTTGTCCACGAAGGAAGGGATGACCCAGCGCGACTTTGGCCAGATGGTGGCTGCCGCCCACGACCGTCAGGGCTTTCAGGGCGGCGCCAGCATTCAGGTCGGCGAGTTCTCCGCGTTGCCGCACGGCTCCGCCAAACCGCAAGTGATCCGCGAAGGCACCATCCTGCTCATGGACGGCGGTTGCCGCGTCGAGGATTACGAATCCGACATCAGCCGCACCGTGGTCCTGGGCAAGCCTGGCGACAAGATGAAGCAGGTGTTCGAGATCGTGCACCGCGCACAGTCCGCTGCGCTGGCCGCGGCCAAACCTGGCGTGCAATGCCAGGCAGTGGATGCCGCCGCGCGCAAGGTCATTGCCGACGCTGGTTACGGTCCCGACTACAAATACTTCACGCACCGCGTGGGCCACGGCATCGGCATGGATGGTCACGAGTGGCCTTACCTGGTCCGCGGCAACACTTTGCCGCTCGCCCCCAACATGTGCTTTAGCGACGAGCCGGGCGTTTACATCCGCGGCGAATTCGGAGTGCGTCTGGAAGACGATATGCACATCACGGAAAATGGAGCGGAGCTGTTTACGCCGCAAAGCC
>DATFXI010000014.1:0-28683 GCA_035316085.1 Candidatus Angelobacter sp. | reverse complement strand
CGCGCTTGACCTTACGAACTATGTCGCCGCGCATTCCAACTCAACCTTGGCGCTCCTCAGCGCACAGGGAAAGACTTTTACCAATGCTTCCACGCCGTTTGTCTCTGACTCGTTTCCTGGGCTCGCTGCCCTGGTGACTGGGGGCTCTCCCATTACCACCGGTCTCTGGTACGACGTCAGCTTTAACCGCAAGCTCTCACCGCCCAAACAGGCCGGGGGCAGTCTCTGTCCTGGGACCGTCGGTACGGGGTTTGGATACGATGAGAGCATCGACCTGGATCAATCACGTCTGGATGCGGGCGGCGGGATCAACCCGGACGCTTTGCCGCGGGATCCTGCGCAGGGATGCAAACCGGTGCTTCCCCACGAATATCTGCGCGTGAACACAATTTTCAACGTCGCCCGCGAAGGCGGGCTGTACTCGGCCTGGATTGACAAGCATCCGTCTTACGAATGGGTGAACGGCCCGAGCAATCACGGCACCAACGATTTCTTTGGGCCGGAAGTCAACTCCGCGGTGGTTCCGCTGACCACACCTCCGTTTGACGTTCCGCGCTGCCACACGGTTCCCGATCCTGCCCATACCGATGACTGGACCAAGAGCGTGCTGAACATCACCTGCTATGACGAAATCAAGGTCAATGCCGTCATCAACCAGATTGACGGGTTCACTCACGATCGCAGCCGGCACGCGCCGGTGCCGGCGATTTTCGGCATGAACTTCCAGTCGGTGAGTGTCGGCCAGAAGCTCAAGGGCGCCGGTTACCTGGACGTGCTGGGCACACCTTCGGCAGGCCTGGCCGGAGACCTTGATTTTGTCGACCAGTCACTGGGCCGCATGGTGAGCGAGCTGAAGAAGCGTGGCGTGTTTGACGAGACGCTGATCATCATCGCCGCCAAGCACGGACAGTCTCCCATCGATATCCAGAAACGCACCGCCATCAATGACGGCCTCCCGGCTGCGACAGTTGGAGCGCCGTACGCATTCGATATATCCGACGATGCCTCGCTGATCTGGCTCACCGATTCCTCCAAGACCGCGGGAGTAGTCTCCAACCTGAGCAAGCCGGCCAACCAGGCCGCGCTTGGCATCCAGGAGATTTTTGCGCTGCAATCGCTTGCCAACAAATTCAACAGCCCGCTTGATGATGAACGTACTCCAGACATCCTGCTCAAGGTCAACACGGGAGTGATCTTCACCACCGGTAGCAAGATCGCCGAGCATGGCGGCATGAATGAAGACGACGTTCATACGGCTCTGCTGCTCTCGATGCCCGGAATGAAAGCCCAACAGATCAAGACGCCTGTGCTAAACCAGCAGGTGGCGCCTACCATCCTGCGGGCACTTGGCCTAGACCCGAATGCTCTGGAAGCGGTGCGGCGCGAGCAAGTTCCGGTGCTGCCGTTCATCTTTGAGAGGGATGGGGACTAGCCTGGGGTGAGTGGGTTAGACAAAGGCCGGCCGCTGTGCCGGCCTTTCTTATTTGTGCGTCGATAAGGCTGGTAAGGAGGCTGTACTTCGGGGCATTTTCCTTACGTCCTTGGGCTCGTTTTTCTTTCCTAATCCGCAGAGAAAGAAAGACGGGCCGGGCTCCGATGCGGAAAGAGCCGCCGACCCGTCTCTGACCAAAGTTTCCTCCGGTGATGGGAGGAGGCAGTCCGGAAATACTACCTGTCTAAGCACGGCGGCAAAAGTAAAAGTTCCTTTAAAAAAGGTCTCCAGAACGCCGCCCTGGCGACGAAGTCACTAGAATGCTGCTTTTCCGTGCTCTCCAAGCTGTGCGTCTTTCATCCGGAGAAGACAAGCCACGTCATCCACCTTCTCGTCTAGCAGATTGAGCTTTCTCGCCAACCCCTGAATCTCAGATTCCGCACGCCGATTGACGTCGTAGTCCAGTTCGCCTCTGAGCCGGTCTTTGGTGTCCTGCCGGTTTTGGCTCATCATGATCACAGGCGCCTGGATGGCGGCGAGCATAGAGAGAAACAGGTTCAGCAGGATGAATGGGTACGGGTCCCAGGCTTTTAGTCCGAGACCCACGTTGATGCAGGTATAGACAATCATGAAGATGGAGAAGGCAATAATGAATGTCCAGGAGCCGCCAAAGCGAGCAACGGAGTCGGCGACCCGTTCGCCAAAGGTCGCTTCCTTCTCAATGATGTCGTTGGGATTGCGGCTGGCGCGGCCCCTCACCAGCGCCTGTGAGGCGTGGAACTGGCGCCCCAGGGTGGCGAGAAGGTCCATGCCTGCGTGCGGCTTCCGCTGGAGAAGCACGGCTATGTCGTCGCGCGAAATCTCCAGGCACGTGGTCTCCTCCAGCGCGATAGCGGTGGTCTGGTGAGGCGTTTGTTCGATCATGGAGGCGAAGCCGAACAACTCGCCGGTACCGGGCTCATCCACGAGAACTTCCTGTTGATCTTCATCGACGATAGTCACTCGGACGTGCCCGGAGACCATAACATAGGCCTGGCCTGCGGGTTCTCCCATCTTGTAAATGCGTTGCCGGGGGCTGAAGGTCTTCGCTTCAACCTGACTGGAAAGAACCGCTGTTTCGTCGTCGTCCAGCAAGGAAAAAAGCGGAACACTTTTGAGAACTTCGGGGTTGCAAGTCATTGCGATCTCCTCTCCGATAAGCCTGACGTGAGTGGAGCTGACTTAGAGTCAGCAGAAACATTATGGTTTCGGGGAGCGCCGAATCGCGCAAGATCCACGGCAAAGCCGAGCTGGCCGCCGATCCTGGGACTCGCCGTGTATTTACCGGCGATCAGACCGAAGGTAAGGCTGAAGCCATCGCGGACCGCATATTGCCCTCCGCCAAGGAATTGCAACTGCGTCCGGGAAAGACCTGGGGTATCGGCGATCGCGACGAACACTTCGCCGCCCAGGGTCAGCCGAGGACGAAAGTCGTGCAGTAAAGAAACTCCGCTGGTGTATACCTGACCGCGCCTAGTCTGAACACCTACGACACCTGTGCTCGTATTACCGGCGAACAGAAATCCCAGGTTCACGTTGAGCTTTGTCTTATCGGTGAATGGCTCTTGTGCGATGAAGTTGAGCCAATAGTCGGTGAGCCCCGAGCCAAGCTGCTGCCGCTCGTTTCCGGTGGGGAACTCGACGTAGAAGCTCGTCGCCAGTGCCGGAACATGCGACCCTGGGGAAGCGCTGCGGAACTTCCACTTGAGCCCGAGGTTGGCATCACCAATGCCGGCGGCTCCCTGTATGCGTGGAGCGCGGAATATTGAAAGCTGGGGTGCGTCCAGGTCGAGTTCAAGGTCGTGCGGCAGGCCATAATTTAATTTGAAATTAGCCGTGTTCTGCCGAAGGTTTGGGAATTCAGAAGATTGCAGACCATCGAACTCGTTGAAGAATTCAAAATGCAGCGTTCCTCGCGCGGTGACCTCAGGATCGTCGGTGTAGAAGGGCAGCTGTGCTCGCACGGGCGTAACCGCGCAGACAGCACCCACCACCAGCAGCAAGGCCAGCTTCAGCAAATGCGACATGAAAAGCCTACTACTATAGTCGCGTGCCCTGAAAAAGAGTGTGAATACAAGGTAAAAAGCGCGGACCTAAAAACACATGTTACCGAATCGTCATCAGCGCTCGACTGTGGGCGCAACACTCATTGCCCACGGCGTGACGTCTGGCACCGAGCATCTGGAGAGTCAAATAGACCTCCTAATCCGGAGACCTGTCTGGCGTTCCGATGCGAACCGGTGTCAGGCTCCAGATTTCGTCGGCGTACTCCTTGATGGTGCGGTCCGTCGAGAACTTACCCATGTGGGCGACGTTGAGGATCGACTTCTTGGTCCATTCGACGGGGCGGCGGTAGGTCTCGCCTACGCGCTTTTGGCAGTCGATGTACGAGCCGTAGTCGGCAAGCAGGAGGTAGTTATCTCGACCGGAGCCCAGGAGCGTCTCGAAGATACCGTGGAACAGATTGGGATCCTGGGGACTAAAGAACCCGTCGCGGATCTGATCGATCACCCTTCGTAACTCTGCGTTCTCCTGATAATAGCTCCAGGGATCATAATGCGGCTTCAGCTCGTTCACCTGTTCGGTAGTCAGACCGAAGATGAAAATGTTATCGTCGCCAACCTCCTCTTGAATCTCAACGTTGGCGCCGTCCATCGTGCCGATGATCAACGCGCCGTTGAGGGCGAATTTCATGTTGCTCGTGCCGGAGGCCTCGGTCCCGGCGGTCGAGATCTGTTCCGAGAGCTCGGATGCAGGGAAAATCTTCTCCGCCAAAGAGACGCGGTAGTCGGCGAGGAATACCACCCGCAGCAAGTCCCTCACGTCTTTATCGTTGTTGACCTTCTGGCCGACGGCGTTGATGAGCCTGATGATCAGTTTAGCCATGAAATAACCGGGCGCAGCTTTGCCGCCGAAGATGATGGTGCGAGGGACATGTTCGCCGTTCGGATTGTCCTTGATCCGGTTATACAGCGTGATTGCATGCAGCACGTTGAGCAACTGCCGTTTGTATTCATGGATACGCTTGACCTGGCAGTCGAAGAGCGAGTCAGGGTTGATGGTGATCATCTCGCCCCGGTGCCGGTACTGGCTTTCGATGATCTCAATGAGGCGCAGCTTGTTCTGGCGCTTCGCGGCGCGCCATTTGTCCCTAACGCCCGCATCGGAGGCGACGCCGGCAAGTCGCGTAAGCTGGAACAGATCGGTCACCCAGCCTTCGCCGATCACCTGGGTGATCAGGTCGGAAAGGGCCGGATTGGCTTCTTTTAGCCAGCGGCGCTGGCTGATGCCGTTGGTCTTGTTGCTGAATTTCTCGGGCCACATCTCGTAAAAGTCGCGGAAGACATCCGTCTTGAGGATTTCCGTATGCATCGCAGCCACGCCGTTGACCGCGTGGCTACCCACGATGGCCAGGTTTGCCATTCGGACACGTTTCTCAGGGCCTTCCTCGATGATTGACATTCGCCGGCAACGTTCGTCGTCTCCAGGGAAACGCTGCCGCACATCGTTCAAGAAACGATGATTGATCTCGTAGATGATCTGAAGGTGGCGCGGCAGCACCTGGCCGAGAAGGTTCATCACCCAACGCTCGAGCGCCTCGGGCATCACCGTGTGATTTGTGTAAGCGAAGGTCTTGCAGGTAATGTCCCAGGCCGTGTCCCAGTCCAACTGCTCGATGTCGACCAGAATGCGCATCAGCTCAGGGATAGCAATTGCTGGGTGCGAATCGTTGAGCTGAATTGCGTTCTTTTCGGCAAAGCGTGCGAAGACCGGGAAGCCGTTCTGCTGGTCGAACATCTTCCAGCGCTTCTTGTAGCGGCGGATGATATCCAGCAGCGTGGCCGAGACAAAGAAGTACTCCTGCTTGAGACGGAGTTCCCTGCCCTCAAAGACATTGTCGTTCGGGTAGAGCACCTTTGTAATGTTCTCGGAGCGAGACTTCGCTTCGACTGCTCCCTCGTAGTCCCCCTGGTTGAAAAAACTCAGGTCAAACTCGTCGGTTGCCTTGGCTGACCACAGGCGCAAGGTGTTGGCCGTGCCGTTCTTGTAGCCGGGGATGGGAGTATCGTACGGCAACGCCAGCACGTCCTCGGTGTTTACCCACGCCACGGTGAAGCGCCCTTGGTCGTTGGTGTACTCATGCACGTGGCCGTAGAACTTCACACGTAGAAAATCGTTAGGGCGAGGAATCTCCCATGGATTGCCATAGCGCAGCCAGGCATCGGGAACCTCCACCTGGTGGCCGTTGGCAATGCGCTGATGGAAGAGGCCGTATTCGTACCGGATACCGTACCCGTAGGCGGGCAGTTCCAGGGTGGCGAGTGAGTCCAGGAAACATGCAGCGAGTCGTCCAAGACCACCATTGCCGAGTCCGGCGTCCCACTCCGCGTCGCTGAGTTGCTCGAGATCGTAACCTAACTCGTGTACCGCCTTCGCGGTCTCGCGGTTAATGTCCAGGTTGATGAGGCTGTTGGTCAGAGCACGCCCCATCAGGAACTCGAGCGACATGTAATAGACGCGCTTGGCATCATTGGCATAGTAGGCGTCCTGAGTGCGGCTCCAGCGTTCGATGAGCCGATCACGGACAGTGAGTGCCAGGCTGAGGTACGGCTCCCACTCGCTGTCCACATGCTTGGGCAGCTCCGCCAACGTAAACTCCAGATGGGTCAAGAGACCCTTTCGTATGGATTCCGCGTCGAGGCCATAAAAGTATTCCTTAGCCTGGTCTTCCGGCTTGAGCGCTGGGGCCATCGCCGGGTTTAGTCTAGTCATGGTGCCTGCCTCTGAATTGAATTCGAATCGATTAAGAAAAATGGCCGGCACACGTAGTCGTGACTGGACGCTACAACTTGTTCAGTCCATCCAGTGCCGCCACCTTGTAAGCTTCCGCCAGAGTTGGGTAGTTGAAAACCGTGTCCCGGAAGTACTCGATGGTGCCACGCATGCTCAGGACGACCTGCCCAATATGGACGATTTCCGCGGCGCGGTCGCCGATCACGTGCACGCCAAGCAGCCGTAAGGACTCCGGGTCGAAGAGCAGCTTTAACAGACCCTGTTCATCGCCCAGCATCTGTCCTTTGGCTAGCTCAACGTACCGAGCTACCCCTGACTCGTACGGGACTTTGTTGTGCGTCAATTGTTCTTCCGTGTGCCCGACCATCGAGATTTCCGGAATGGTATAAATGCCGTATGGGATGAGGGCCGGCGGCATATTGCCCGGTTTACCGAACATGTGGCAACTGGCGAGACGGCCTTGTTCCATGGATGTGCTGGCCAGAGCAGGAAATCCAATCACGTCTCCGGCAGCATAGATGTGCGGCGCCGACGTTTGAAAGTGCTCATTCACCGCCAGCTTGCCGCGGCCGTCCGCAGCCAGACCTGCCGCCTGGATGTTCAATTGATCGCTGTTTGCCTGCCGACCGATGGTGTACAACAACGCCTGGCCGTGCACGCTCTTACCGCTTTCCAACCGAGCAAACACGCGGTCTCGTTCCTGATCGAACCCTACCGCGACCACTTTTTCGCCCAGCCGAAAGACCGTGCCCATCTGGCGCAGCTGAAAGCAAAGATTCTCTATGATCTCACGGTCGACAAATTCGAGCAGCCCTGGGCGCTGATCAAGCAGGGTGACTTTGGTTCCCAGCGCGGCAAACATGGAAGCGTATTCCAAACCAATGATTCCTGCGCCAACAACGATCAGCTCACGCGGAATCTCCTCCAGGCAATGGACCTGATCGGAATCGAAGATTCTCTTGCCATCGATGGGGATGTCGTCGCTGTGCGCAGGGCGCGTGCCGCAAGCGACCAGAATGTGCCGGCCGCGAAGCAGATGTGAGCCGTCACCGTTCGCAACCTCCACGGTGTTAGGGTCGAGAAAGCGCGCCTCCCCTTCCACAAGATCGATGAAATTGCGCCGCAGTTGTGCTTTGATGACTTCGATCTCGCGGGCCATGACAGCTTCCGCGCGAAAGACCAGGTCTGTCATGGCAATTCGCTCTTTCACGGCGTATCCGCGGCCATAGAAGGCCCGTTGGCGGAAGCCGCTCAGATAGAGGACAGCCTCGCGGAGTGTCTTGCTAGGAATGGTTCCGGTGTGGACGCAAACGCCGCCAATGGTCTTTGTGCGTTCCACAATGGCCACTTTTTTGCGCAACTTTGCTGCGCAAATCGCGCCCTTTTGCCCAGCCGGGCCGCTACCAATGACGACCAGATCGTATTCGTTAGCACTCATAGAGCTTTCACTGTGGAACGGCGGCTTCCTTCGCGGCTTTGGCGGGACAACTTGCGCTTCCGGCGGCCCCCGCAATCGCACGTATACCCGATTCTCCGTTCACCGCTGTCGCCGGGTACCAGGACTTTCCCTCGGCCAGCTGAATGAGGAAATCCTGCGCTGCAAATCGTTTCCCGTTGAGCTTTCCCGGCAACTGGTGAGCGCGTGTATAGCTTCCGTCGCGATTCAAGATACGGGATTTGGCGGTATCAGAAAGATAGCTCAGCAAGATCTCTTCATAGATCCGCCTGCGCAACTCAGGATTGTGCAGCGGGAACATCACTTCGACGCGTTCGTAAAGGTTGCGCGGCATCCAGTCGGCGCTGCCCAGGTAAATCTCCGGTTCGCCGGCATTCTCGAAGTAGTAAATCCGGCTGTGCTCAAGGAACCTGCCGACGATGCTGCGTACCCTGATGCGGTGGCTCAGCCCGCGAACTCCCGGGCGAAGGGCGCAGCCGCCGCGCACGATCAGGTCGATCTCCACTCCGGCCTGAGAAGCCCGGTACAGCGCCTGGATGATTCCCGGATCGAGGAGAGCATTGACTTTAGCGATGATCCGGGCGGGCCGGTTCCGGCGCGCATTGGCGGCCTCTCGGTCGATCAGATCTACGCAACTGGCCGCCAGATCAGTCGGGGCCAGAAACAGCGGCCGATAGCTGCCTCGCTCAGCGCGGGCGGTAAGAAAACTAAAGACTGATTGCACCGCCTGTGTAATGTGAGGATCGGCGGTCAGCAGGCTCAAATCCGTGTAAAACCGCGCCGTGCTGGGATTGTAGTTTCCCGTTCCCAGATGCGCATATCGGCGGATTTCGCCGTCTGAATCGTGGCGAACCAATAGGGCCAGCTTGCAATGGGTCTTGAGTCCCACCACTCCGTGCGAAACTTGAACGCCGGCTTCTTCCAGGCTTTTGGCCCAGCGAATGTTGGAGGCTTCGTCAAAGCGCGCCTTGAGTTCCACAACGACGGTAACATCCTTGGTCTGCGCCGCTTCCATCAGAGCACGCGCAATCGGCGAGTCCTCGCTGGTGCGATAGAGCGTTTGCCGGATGGAAAGCACCTGAGGATCGCGTGCCGCCTGCTCGATCAAGTTGACCACTGCGTCGTAAGCGTCATAGGGATGGTGCAGCAGAATGTCATGCTTGCGCAGTTGATCGAATACGTTCTTGCTGTCGGCGTCGAGGGCCAGTGACCTGGGGACAAAGCTGCGAAACTTTAGATCCGGGCGAGGCGTTTGCTCAGCGAGAAAGAACAGGCGCGAGAGATTTACCGGCCCGGGTGTCTTGAAGACCTGCCACTCGCGCAGCGCAAAGCGGGCTCGTAGCGGTTCGACGATCTCTTGCGCAGCCTCAGCATCAATTTCAAGCCGCACCACATCGCCCTTGCGGCGGTCGTGGAGCTGGCCGTCAACGGTCTCCAGCAGGTTACGCGCCTCTTCTTCATGCAAGTACAGATTGCTGTTGCGTGTAACCCTGAAAGCTCCCGTGGAAATAACCTCGTAGCCCCGGTAGAGATTGCGGGCATGGTTGGCGATCAGGTCATGCAGGAAAACATAGTCGATGGTTTCATCCGAACGAATGCGCACAAGTCGAGGCAGCTTGCGGGGTACGGTTACCACTCCCACAAACGATTCGGACGCGCGCCCGCGACGGCGTAACAGAAATGCCACGCACAGGGCTTTGTTCAACACATGGGGAAACGGATGAGCGGGATCGATGGTCACCGGGCTTAGTAGAGGATCGACCTGACGAGCGTAAAAAAGGTCTGCTTCGTCCCGCTGGCGGCTGTTTAGCTTCGACACGGGCAAAATCCTGATCTTCTCGCCGCTCAACGCAGGCAACAGCTTCTGGTTCCAGCATTTGTATTGATCGGTGACGAACTCGCGAATACCGGCCGCCAGGACCTTCAACTGGAGGTGTGGGGCGAGACCATCGGGCCCCATTTCCTGCGATCCGTGTTCTACCTGCTGCAGCAAGCCTGCCAACCGCACTTCAACAAACTCGTCCAGGTTGCTGGCAGTGATTGCGAGAAACTTTACGCGCTCCAGCAAAGGATTGTGGGGATCGAGGGCCTCCTCCAAAACCCGCCGGTTGAACTCCAGCCAGGATAGATGCCGGTTGCAGTAATAACGAGGGTCGTCCAACGAGATACGGGACACAACTGACCTCTCCTCAGTCGGCCGTTCGCGGGCCGCGCAGGGCCTCTGCGCTACAGAACGCTAGGCAAGCAGCGTTAACTCGCGCTCCGTACGCATAGAAACAGTGGCACGCCAAGATACACGGCCCGGGACGGTATAAGGTTAAGGCGTGGTTAAAAAAGTACGTGGTCTCTAAACCTTGGGCGGAGGTCGCAGACAGCTGGAATCCCGAGCGGGCAGCCTGGACAACCAGATCTAATTTATCTGGATTGGACTGGGACGTTTGCTTATCGATCATCCTGCGCCAGAGGACGTGAGAACCGACGGTAGAGTCTTGTCAGCGGACTGTAACCGTGCGCCCGCTGCTCGCGGTCCCAGCGCCCTGCAGGCTACCGATGTCGCCCAAACACGCTGCTAGGCGCGACTTCACGATGCTGGCCAGCAGGTGTTGAAAAATAATGATGCGCTCGCTCTTTAGCGGTCCTCTCAATGGCTTCTCCGAAAACAGAAACGGTTCCGTTCTTCATTGAATCTCCTTATTTCAGACTGGCGCGTCCTTTCGGTAGCGGATGAAGTTGCAAGAAGGCGGCCGTGGCGTCGCGAGCACGTCGCGCGATTTCGCGGGGGTTCGGTCGCTTGGCGACGCCGAGCAGCAGGCTGACCTGCAAATCGCGCCAGAGCAGCCCGGCGAACTGCTTGGCAAGTTCCGCAGGAGGGCCTGTGAGCAGTCCGGACGCCTGGGCTCGGGCCATGATTTTGCGCAAGGCGGCGCGGCTTGTCTCGCGTGCTATAGAGTCGAGCACACGCGCCACTTCGGGGGCCTGGATCACCTCGGAGATCGCAAGTCGGAATACCGCAATGACCGTGGGATTGCTTACCTCGCGGACGAGCTTTGTCCCGAAAGAAGCCAGCACCTGCGCCAGGGTCTCGCGATCGCGGAGTACGGGCAGGTCAGCGGGCACGTCCAGTCGCTCGGCGCGCTCCCTGATGGAGGCGGTCAGCATTTCCTGTTTATTGCCAACTAGCGCGTAAAGCTCTCGCTTCGAAACGCGCGCGCGCGTTGCGATCTCAAGCGTGCTGGTCGTTGCGTAGCCGTTCTTCATGAAAGCCGCAAAGGCCGCCTCAAGGATGCGCTCGCGCACCGCGGTTTCGGCGCCGCCTTTCTGGCGGCGTTTTGACATCGACGCCGTAGCCATCACCCTCTCCCTGGCGACGCTGGTACCGTATAGTACCATGAGTTGGAGCTGCCCGGGCAAAGAAAAAAAGTGGCGAAGTCATGAAACTTTGGCCAAGTTTCTACATCTTATTGGTGTGTGGTACCCATCGGTACCAATGCGACGTCCAAATTTCCGTGAGGAATCAAAGGAGCTGAACAATGCAGATTGAAATGTCCGTCCTGGCACCCACGGCGCAAGGCCAGTCTACACCGCCGCAGCCCAAGATTAGCGGCGTGCTGACGATCCTTTCGCCAAAATCGGGGGTTACTCTCCAGCAAGTCATGAAAATCATGCCCGCCGAAATTCGTGCGACCGTTCCCCTGTATCTCGACGGCAAGATTCAGCAGTGGTACACACGCGGCGACGGCAAGGGCGTCATCTTCATACTAAATTGCAAGGACGTGGGCGAGGCTCGGGCCCTCATCGAAAGCCTACCTCTCTCGAAGGAAAACCTCGTGGACGAGCAGTTCATTCCGGTCGGGCCACTCTTGCCGCTCGGGATATTATTGAGAGATATCCCTACCAATAAGTGAACCCGGCCGCTGCGGCCTTGCCGCCCTATACAAAGCCTTCGGCGGAGGTTGGCAGTTTTTTCCGCTGGAAGCCAACGCTGGAAGTTACAGCCATTCGACGGCGATGGCTGAACTTCCACGCCGAAACTATGATGTCATCTAACGGGAAGCCGTCAATCCGATAGGAGGCCAAATGTCGCCGGAAACCGTCTTCAATCTTCATCTCATTCTAGGTTATGTCGCGTGGCTGCTTTGCTTCGGAGTGTACATCCTGCCCCGGCTCAAATCGATGGACCTAGTCGCAGCGCAACGCGCCATCGCTACGCTGCACAGCTTCCGCTTCTTCGGGCTCGTCTTTATACTTCCAGGCGTCGTCGGCCCGAATCTGCCTGCTGGCTTCGCCACGTTCGCCGCCTACTGGGACCTGGCAACCGGGGTGCTCGCCATCCTGGCGCTTCTCACGGTAGGAATACGTCCACTCTTCTGGCTTTTCGTCGTTGCCTTCAATCTCGTTGGAGTGGTCGACCTCATCCTCGACTATTACCACGCCACCCAGGCTGGCCTTCCTGCGCTGGCGGGCCAGTTGGGCGCCACATACGCGATCCCGATCATCTACGTGCCCCTGCTGATGATCACGCACGTCGTCGCATTCTATTTGCTGCTGCGGCCTCAGCCCAAGACGGCTCGGGCCTTTGTTGGCGAAGCGGCCACATCAATAGGCCATAGACACGAAGAGTTGCCACCGCTGGAGTAGATAAGAATGGAGGTACCGAAAAGGGGGGGGGCTTCTTACCGGGTTATTTTATCCAGCGGAATACAATTCTGCCGGTAATCTCTCTGGGCCGACCTACATGCGTTCCGGAAAACACGCTGTGAAAATTGTAGAGATAAAACCGGTCGGCGAGATTGTTCACGCTGATTTGCAAAGCGACAGGCATTTTTGATTCGCGGCGCAGCTCAATTCCTCCGGTCGTCGCCAGGAGCGTTCGTGGTCTAATTCTCATACGGGCAGTGTCCAACTGGCGCTGGATGCGGGGATCGAAATCAGCCAAATCGTCACGATCGAATTCGGTTGGTATCCCGCTATCGTATCGGCCGGTGAAGGTAAACCAAGCGCCAGATTGGTGGTTGTAAGTCACACCAAACTGGAGTTCGTTCCGTTCGTCCTGGTCGGCGGCAAATCTGGTTTCTCGTCCGAGTAGAGCATCTTCTTCATGGCCCAGGAAGAGCCCGCCCATCAGGGGACCGGTTGCAATGGCGCGCGCATTGGCGTAGCTGGCATGAGCCAACCATCCATGCAGCGGCATTAAGTCCAAGCGAATTTCGCTACCACGAATATCCGCTCCGCGAATAGCGACCGGGAAGACCATAGCCGTTGTAAAAAACTGCTGATCATCGGAGAAGTTTCTGATGTTTTTGACGTAGCGCATTGCGTTCAGGCGCAGGTATTTCCCGATCTCCTGGGCCACACCGAATTCGTAAGCGTTTTGATGTTCTGCGGGAACAGCCGATACGGAGTCCGGGTTTGCGGAAGACAAAGTTGCGGCCAGTCGCGAAGAGGAAAGCAGCAGGTTTTCCAGGGGCGGTGTCTGGAAGAAGCGGTTATAGGAGGCGCGAACCGTGGTTCCAAATCGGGGGAAATGGTAAGCGGCCCCCACTCTAGGGCTGACAGCGTTTTCGTGTATTAGCAAGTCATGGTGATCGAAACGCAAGCCGGCATCGATCGTCAGATTCTCTCTCAGCCGAACGTGGTATTGGATGTAGGCGGCTTGCCTGTTGCCGGTTCTGGCGGACGCGAAGAGAAACGGATTGGATAGCGTGAAGCCCACAATCGGCTCATCAGGGTCAATGTCGGCAGGGTCCGTGGTCGCTAGGGAAAATGTTTCAGCCAGGGGCAGCCGGTAACTTTCCACGCCGATCTTCAAGGCGTAGACTCCTTTTTCTGCACTTAAAGCGGCGCGCAACCCTTCCGTTCGTTGCCGACGAGCCTGCTGCAGGAAGAATGGCGAACCGGTCTGGTGAGGATCCAACAGGCGGGCGGTTGAAGATCGACGGAACACCGTGAGGTCACCGACGGTTGTCGAGCTGAAGGCATGATTCCAATTCAGCGCCTCGGAGTCGTCGCGCAGCTCCTGCCGTTGCCGTTGGCCGTCCAACTGCTGTTCGAGGAGGTTGGGGATCTGGAAGTTCGTTCCGTTCGTAGAGACGGTCATTCGAACGACGTCCACGGGCGTCGCCAGCAGATCAAAACGCGCAAAGATGTGGGCCAGGCCGCCACGGTTATGAAAATTTCCGATTTCAGGCGGATCCAGAAATCTTTGACTCCCGCTGACGTCCCCTGTCAGAAACACTCCCAGCTTCTTGAATTGCCCTCCCACCTCACCGTCGGCTCCGCGACTGTGGAAAGACCCGGCCGAAAACGCGAGGCCGCCACGCCAGGGGCCATCGAGTCCGGATTTACTCCTGAGATTGACGACCGCAGCTGTTTTGTCCCCGAACTCTGCGGGAATGTTGCCGGTGATGACCTGGGCGGAGCGCAGGTTTTCAGTGTCCAACGCAGTAGCAAAAGTGCCGCTGAGGTTGTCGGAAAACGGAGTGCCATCGAGAATGTATAGCGGCTGAGTTTCGGAGCCGCGCACGTGTATTCTGCCGTTCTCCTCCGGTACGGTCCCGGGTATGGATTCAACAACCGCCGAAAGGGCGCGATTCGCTGGCAGAACCGGCATTTTCTCAACCTCGTCCGCTTCCAGGTTGTAACGAGTCACGGAAGGACTGTTCCCGGCGCTGTCTGGCTGTCCTGTGACTTCCACATGCTGTACACGGGTGACAGATTTGAAGTGCACATCATGAACCAGAAGAGGAGCATGTAGTTCACCAGCGAACTCGGTGGGAGAGAAGCCACGCGCTTCCACGACAAGCACGAAGTCAGAGAAAGGAACGCGCTCGAACTTAAACTGACCACTGTCATCCGTAAGGCGTGCCTGGCCGAAGCCTGGATTCGCGCGTAATGTCACCTTAGCTCCACGAATCACGGCCCCGGCAGGGTCGGTGACTGTTCCTGTCACCGTGCCCGTTCTCGCAGCCAGAGCCGGCGACAATGAAGTTAGCGCATAGCTCAAGACTGAAAATGTGATAAGGAGCACGATTCGTACAGCCTGTCTGGTCACGGTTCCTCCGTTAGCAACAAAGGGCAGCGAGCGGGAAGAGGAGTGAATTGAGTTTGGTCAGCGCGTTGCATTTGAAAGGGACTTCTTAAAGCATCTGTTCCTTTGCGGAACGTGCCTCGGACACGATAGGTATCGTGCTTTGCGGAAGGATGAATGTCGGGTTAAGTGTTGGTAAAGATAATTTGTAGAAACGCCATGCTACCTTGCGAATGAGACCACAGACTACGATCGTCGCCGAAAAGCTTGGGCGAGTGCTGGAACCGCCGCGCTTTCCTTGTTCCCGCTTTTCAACGTAATTTCACTCCTGCTTCACTGTGCCTTAATGACCAAGTTCTATCCTGCCCAGCGTCAGCCACAACGTCCAGAGAACACCGCAAGCACCGCAAACCATTCTTCCAACCCAACCACCAGCCGGCTAAGCCGGCAAGGAGCATCTGAGTTATGAAGCATACTCGCATTGCTATCCCTACGGTTGCGCTCGGTCTATTGTTAGCAGGCAATTTGTTGTGCCTGAATGCGCAGGAAGCCGTTCCCACGGGCAAGACAGTTACTCCCACTGCCGCTCCCGGCTCGACATTTCGTCGTCTCAATCCCGGCCTCGGCGGGTTCCCGAATTTCGTCGTAGGCCAGGCGGTCACCACGGCGGTGAGCCCGAATGGAAAAACTCTTCTCATCCTAACCAGCGGTTACAACCTCAACAATGATGCAAGCGGCAATCAGGTGGACGCAGCTTCGACGGAATACGTTTTTGTCTTCGACATCTCGGTGGATCCGCCGGCGCAGAAACAGGTACTGCAACTTCCCAACACGTTCAACGGCATGGTGTGGAATCCAAGCGGCAACGAGTTCTACGTCTCCGGCGGTCCGGATGACGCAGTGCTGGTTTTTGGTCTCTCAGGCGCAATGTGGAGCCAGGTAGCCAAGATCAGTCTTGGACACATCAATGGTGTCGGCTTGGGCACGAATACTCCAATGGTTGCGGGCCTCTCGGTGTCCCAGAACGGCACGCGGCTGTTGGCGGCTAACTATCGCAATGACTCCGTCAGTCTGGTGAACCTCCTGACTCGATCCAAACTTGCTGAGCTCGACTTGCGGCCAGGAAAGATCAGTCCCGCGGAGACGGGCGTTCCCGGCGGCGAATATCCCTTCTGGACAGCAATCAAGGGCAACAGCAAAGCCTATGTTTCCAGCATGCGCGATCGGGAAGTTGTCGTCCTGGATATCACGGGAGATGCGTTGTCCGTTCTGAAGCGTATCCACGTTAAAGGCCAGCCGAACAAAATGCTACTCAACAACAGCCAGAACCTGTTGTTCGTGGCAAATGACGTTACCGATACGGTGGACGTCATTAATACCAATTCCGACCAGGTAGTGGAAGAGATTCCCGTCCTTGGGACGCGCAAGATTCTTGACCGGCTGGAAGCGTTCAAAGGCAGCAATCCGAACAGTCTTGCGCTTTCGCCGGACGAGGAAAAGCTGTACGTGACCGAGGGCGGCATCAACGCAGTAGCAGTCATCCGCTTGGCGATGGAACATGATGGTGATGGCGACCGAGATGACCGCAGCCGAGTGGTTGGGCTGATTCCTACCGGCTGGTATCCGAACTCCGTCAGCCTGAATCGCAGCGGCTCGATTATGTACGTGGTGAATGGCAAGAGCAACGCCGGGCCAAATCCCAAGGGTTGCAGGGACAACGCTGCTGTCGCGGGGAACGACGTTCCGTGCAACTCCGCCAATCAATATGTCTGGCAACTCACCAAGGCAGGGTTTTCGGTTATGCCTACCCCCAAAGGAGGTACGCTGGAAGAACTGACTGAGCGCGTAGCAAAGAACAATGGATTCAGCCTGGCAGAGGCCCAGGAAGAGAGCGGAATCATTTCCTTCTTGCGCCACCGCATCAAGCACGTGATCTACGTCGTCAAGGAGAACCGCACTTATGATCAGGTGCTGGGCGATCTGGAAAAGGGAAACGGCGATCCTTCGCTTGTCGTTTTTCCCGAGGCCGCAAGCCCTAACCATCATCAACTCGCGCGCCAGTTTGTGACCCTGGACAACTTCCTGGACACCGGCGAAGTGAGCGGCGATGGTTGGAATTGGTCAACGCAGGCAAAAACCACGGTGGAAGTAGAGAAGAGCGTACCGGTCATCTACGCCGGCCGGGGTACGTTTACCTATGATTACGAGGGCACAGACCGCAACATTAATACCGGATTCGGCACGGTAGCTGCGCGGCAGGCAGCCAATCCACTGAATCCCAGTGATCCGGACATTCTCCCTGGAACGGCGGACCCGTCGGCATTTGACGGCTTGAACGGTGAGGAGGGTGCCGGGTATCTGTGGGATGCTGCACTGCGGGCCAACCTCTCGGTTCGCAACTACGGCTTCTTCATTGACCTGACTCGCTATTCGCTGCCCACGGCCAACCCCGCCTTTATCCCGCCGACGGCGAATGACCCTCTGCACGGATCTCCGCTAGGCAGCACCGTGGTTTCTTTCCCGACCAAAGCGGCGCTTCAGAGCATTACAGATCCCTTCTTCCGCGGCTATGACCAGAAATTTCCGGATTTCTGGCGGTTTAAGGAATGGGAGCGCGAGTTTGACCAGTTCGTTGCTCACCGTAACCTTCCAACGTTGGAGTTTTTCCGTATTGTGCACGACCATTTCGGAAGCTTTGGCACTGCGGTCGATGGCGTCAATACGTTTGCCAAGCAGATGGCCGACAACGACTATGCGCTCGGCTTGCTGGTGGACAAGGTCGCGCACAGTCCTTACCGGAACAACACGCTGATTTTCGTGGTAGAAGATGACGCGCAGGACGGTCCTGACCACATGGATGCCCATCGCAGCATTGCCTATGTGATTGGCCCTCACGTGAAGCAAGGGGCAGTGGTTTCAGAACGGTTTACGACGGTCAACATGCTGAGCACGATTGTCGGCATCCTGGGGTTGAAGCCGCTGGGGATCAACGACGCAACAGCGGAAACGATGGGCGATGTGTTCGAGGCTCGCAACGAACCCTGGACCTACAACGCCATTGTGCCCGACGCGCTGCGCAGCACTTCCTTACCTCTGCCGCCGGCGTCGGCCAAAAACACCCTTCCGGCCTCACACCAGATCTTCGCTTTCGCTGAGCCCAAGCAAGATGACGTCAATTACCTGGCCGCGAAGACCGAGGGCATGGATTTCAGCGGCGAAGACCGGTTGAACGCTGCTCTGTTCAACCGCATCCTCTGGCAAGCGATGAAAGGCGATACGGCCTATCCAACGCAGCGTGACCAGCGCGACCTGCGGATTAACCGCAGGCAATTGCTGGAACAGTACAAACCCGCCGCTCCGACTCCCGGCGGCAACTGATCCCTTACTGTACGCCACAACATGGGGCAGAGCAGAACCATCTGCTCTGCCCTTGCTTCTGGCGACGATATTACGGGCCTCCCGCGGAGCAGGCAAACCGCTGGGGGGAGGAGGGAAAGGGACTCCCTTGGAGCGCCCTCGTGGGGTGACCCGACGGCGTTTTGCTACACCTGGGGCCTGAGCTGGGGGACAGCGCCAAGGTTGCAATCCTGAGCTATTATTTGGCTTTGCATGTTATCCACTCCTTCGAGAAGGCCGGATGGGGCACAAAACCAGCATTTGAAAGAAGCGCAGCGGCTGTGGCCCGCATATGCTGCGGCAAGTTGGTCGCTGGTGTTTGGCGTTTTTCACGCAATTTGGGCGATGGGGTTTTACATTGGCCTGGATGCGGAGGCGGCAAAGGCGTTCCAAACAACGTGGAAACTTGTGTTTGACGTCGTCATTGTCGGGGTATGCGTGCTTGGCGTACTCCTCGCCCTTGCTTTCGTACAGCCTTGGGGGAGGCGGCTACCCCAGCGAGGCGTTAACTTCGTTGGCTGGTGCGCCGTTGGGTTGTTGCTTCTGCGAAGTGTTGGGAGCGTCGTGCAGATGATTTATTTCGTGATTACTGGAAGATCAGCACAGATTCTCCATGATCCCATGGCACTATGGGAGCTCTGGTTCTATCTAGGCGCTGCGTTGTTTTTCGTAAGCTTCCAGCAGTTCAAACGTAACATCCGAAGTTGAGCAACCCTCTGGGATCAAGTGCGGTTGGTGTGGGTTTGCGCGGAAGCGCTTCAAAGTTCTACCCCCTTCTCGTGGCGATCCGCGCTTCAGAATGGGGATTGTGAGTGAAATGGCGATATTTCGCCAACAATGAGACTCCGTAAGTAACTTCTGTATTGCGGACCAGCCATCCAGAGTCGCCATTGGATGCAACCCTGTTGGGAAAGCTATAATTGCGGGCGGATGGATCTCACCTCTGATACTAAAATCGCGTCGTGTGAGATTCAATTCTCGCAACGGATGGCCGTCCGGATCCTACCGTTTGTTCTGATGGCTCTCGGAGTGCTGCTCACCTCCTCGCCCAGCTGGTCTCAACTCCAACCTGGATCCATGGACGTTCATTGGAATGAAGGTATGCCGAATTGCGCCAATAACTCGCAACCTCCGCTTCAGGTACATCAGTACGATGACCGCACATTCATCCTTCGTCAAAACCTTTGTGCGACCTTTGAGGCGCCGTTCATGTACCTTCTGATTGGTCAAGCGAGAGCAGTTCTGATCGACACTGGCGACGTTGCAGATCCTGATCGGATGCCCCTTGCGAAGACTGTGATGAGCTTATTGCCCGACGCATCCACAAAGCTTCCTTTGCTGGTGGTCCATACTCATCGGCACGGTGACCATCGTGCGGGCGATGGTCAGTTCACGCACTTAGCCAATGTTCAGGTGGTTGGATTCAAAATTGACGACGTTCGGCGCTACTACAATTTCGCGGACTGGCCTAACGGTCTCTCCGAGATCGATCTAGGTGGCCGAACTGTCGACGTGATTCCGGCACCCGGACACAACGAGACTGAGGTCTCGTTTTACGACCGCAATACCGGGCTATTCTTTTCCGGTGACTTTCTGCTGCCGGGGCGTTTGCTTATTGATGACACTAGCGCCGACCTTGCCAGTGCAGGGCGAGTCGCAGCCTTTGTAAAGGATCGCCCGATCAGTTTCGTGCTGGGCGGCCATATCGAGCTGAACTCTGCCGGGGACACATTTCCGTGGGGATCCCAATATCATCCGCATGAACACGCCCTTCCGATGACGAAAGATGATCTGCTCGCGCTGCCAGCGGCCATTCGCAGTTTCAATGGGTTCTACACGGTGCACGGCAAGTTCATCTTGATGAATTCGATCCGCATACTCGTTGCTGAGGCCGTTCTCGTCGGCGCGGTGCTGGTTGCGCTGGTGTGGATATTCGTCCGCTATATCCGGCGTCGCAAGCGCGCTCCCAAGGTGCAGATGGAAATCCAGGGCTAACTGGACTTAGAAAGAAACTGTACGGCCTATGTCAGGGTTTGACTGTGGTTCGGGGCGGATCACGGGCACTACGGAAGTAACTGTTGTAAACAGGTGATTACACTCAAAACAGGATTTAGAACCGGTCTGATAAACCTTATCACGCACGGCAGGCAGCCTCTATCGTGGCTTTGGCAGCATTCAACGTTTAACGTTTAGGAAAATCAAAAATCAGAAGTGCCCGTCCTTCGGAATCCAATTTTCCAAAGTGAAATGTCAGGAAGCAGCGGCGTTCAGCCGACCGACCCAGCGCATAGCACGACCGCGACCGTCGAAGGTGCGACCTGAGGTGTCATTGGCTCTCGAAGGGCAATTGCCAACGCACAGCCACGCCTAACAGGCATGTTGTAATGGGGATTCTTTTAGGTCCATGCACAGTTAAGCACACATACAAAAAAGTGTGCCGTAAATGTGCCATACCCGCAGAAATGACCGACAACGTGCAGGCACTTCCGCAACCTAGCGATTCCTTCCGTGCGAGCGTATTTTGTGGGTAAGCCGATGAAAAGAGATGGTGGGCGGTCACGGACTCGAACCGTGGACCTCCTGCTTGTAAGGCAGGCGCTCTAACCAGCTGAGCTAACCGCCCGCATGCGTGGAGAAAAAACAGCGGACAAGCCCGCGTTTGGCCTCACTGCGCAGTATAGAAGCACGGCGGCGCCGGGGTCAAAAAAGCCCCGGCATGCGGTGTTTGTGCTGGAATCCTTCCGGTTACCAGGGTCACGTTACCTGTAAAGCCAGGGCGTGCTCTTCTGTGTTACGCTCGTAGGAACCTGGCCGGGGAATGCGTATTTAAGATGGCAATTCTGTCCGATCAGCTTCCCACGATCATTGTCCTCGCGGTACTGGTGGGAATCTTTGTCGCATTGGGCCGCCACGTAAAGTCAGAGCGTCTCGTCCTGTGGACCACGGCCTGGGTCTTGATCTTCGTTCACTCCGTCGCAAAGTCGTTGGTACCGGTTTCTATGCTGGCTCCGGCCGCTGTGGGGATTGCGCAAAGCGCGCTCGTGCTGGCGGCATTGTTTTTTGTAGCGTCGCTGACGATCTTCTTTGAGAACACAAAGCTCACCACTGCGTTGCTGATCCTGAGTGGTGTGCCGGCCACGGCGTACAACTTCGCGCTCGCCTATCATCTGGAAGAACGGTGGGTCTACATTGTTTGCCTGGAGTTCGTTTTCTTCGGTATTCCTGTGTTTGTCGCACTGTCGCGGCGCCTCACCGTGGAGGCGCTAGGGTGGATGCCGATCAGCATTGTGGCCGGCGTGGTGGCGATCCAACAAGCATGGGGACGCAACTATTCGTTCGGATCGCTTGCCCTACTGACCATTAGTTTCAGCCTGCCGGCGTTTCTCTATTGCCGGCGTTATCCGCGGCTGTCCCCGGGCGTGATCGCCAGCGCTTGCGGGTTTCTGTTATGGGGCGCTTCCTTCACTTTTCAATCATTGTTGACCATCTGGCCCGCGCTGCACCTCAACCAGGAACTCTGGAACACGCCCAGATTTTTTGTTGCCCTGGGCATGATGCTGACGCTCCTCGAGGATAAATCGGAATTCCTGAAGTCGGCGCGCACGCGGGAAAGCGAAATCAACCGGCAATTGCAAAGGTTTGCCGGCATCACCTCCGGTCTGCTGACGGGTGTGGACATCAATTCGCTTTGTCATGAGATTGCGCAGGCCATCATGGAAACCACCACCTTCCAGCGCGTCGTGATTGTGTTGGGCACCGACGGCGGAGCGTTGACCGCAGCCGGACATGCCGGGTTCGAGCCTGAGGCCGTGCATCAGATGGAGCAGCGGTCCGCTCAAATCTGGCGGACGGAAATGATTGAACAGGCTTGCCAGGAAGGGACGAAACTGGGCGAGAACTCTTACCTTCTCAAGGCGGCGCAGGTAGCGCAATATGGCCCGGTGCCCAGCAAGCGGCAATTCGAGCCTAGTGAGTTCTGGGAATGGGGCAGCGCCGTGATCGTGCCGCTGCAATCCACGCGCGGCGCGATTCTGGGTTGCCTGGCGATGGACGATCCCCGCGATGTTACCCGTGTGACTGCGGACGAGATGTCGCAGATCGAACTGCTGGCCGGAGACCTGGCTGTCACCATTGACAACGCAGCGCTGCACAGGCAACTGGTGCGTTCGGAAAAACTGGCGGCTATCGGGCAGCTGGTGGCGGGCGTGGCCCACGAGTTGAATAATCCCCTGACCTCGATCGTCGGTTACTCGGAGCTGCTGACCGATGAAGTTCCGGCTCCGGCACGGGACAAGCTGGACAAAATGATTCGCGAAGCCCATCGCATGCGGCGGATTATTGAAAACCTGTTGCGCTTTGCCCGGCAAAACACTTTGGAGAAAAAGCCGACTAGCCTGCAGCCGCTGCTCAGAGAAGTGCTTGCGCTTAGCGAATATCATCTCAGCGCGAACAATGTCGAAGTGAAGGTCAGCATTGACCCTGGCCTGCCGAAGGTGACCGTTGATGAAGATCAATTTAAGCAGATCCTGCTCAATCTGCTTAACAATTCCGTGGACGCGATGGACGGCGCGCGCAAAAAGCGCATCCGCATTGAAGCTTTCCTGCGCGAAGACCGAGTGGTGATGCACTTTGACGATAATGGTCCCGGCTTTGCCGATACCAACCGCGTCTTTGATCCATTCTTTACCACCAAACCTGTTGGCAAAGGCACCGGACTGGGTTTGAGCATCTGCTACGGGATTGTGAAAGAACACGGAGGCGAAATCCTGGCTTCCAATTTGGAGCCGCACGGCGCGCGAATCGTGCTGGAACTCCCGGTACACGCAGGCATACTTACGGCCAAAGCTGTGTCAGTTTCCTGAGCTTAGCAGGCAAAATTGACTTCCCGCCATTATCCTTGCTGCATGCGTCGCTTCCGCATGGCTGCGCTCTCCAATATCCTTCTGACAGCCGTATTTCTGTCTCCCGCATGGGCGCAAACCAGCGCCACTCCGTCTGAGACGGTTGTTACAGGGGGGCAGAAATTTCGCCAGGGTGATTTTCGCGGCGCGGCCGCAGCTTTTCAGAAAACGATTGATGGTCGTCCGTCGCCGGAAGGCTACGCCGGTCTGGTGCAAAGTTTTCTGAAACTGGACGACGTCAAGCGGGCCGAGGAAGGCTCGCGCAAGGCTCTAGAGACCTTTCCGCGATCGGCCCTGGCGCACGCCACGCGCGGCGACGTTTATTTCCGCCGCGGGATGATGCCGGACGCGGAGAACGAGTACCAGACCGCTCTCAAGATTGACGGCCAATGCGCCCGCGCATTCCTGGGGCAGGGAAAGATAGATGCCACGCTGGCACGCGACCAGCGCGCCCGCGAGGCCGTTACACGGGCGCATGAGCTTGATCCCGGCGACGGCGACGCGCTCTATGAATGGGCCATTCGCCAGCCTTATCCCGCCAACGTAGCCGCGCTGGAGAAACATCTTTCGGAATTCCGTTCCGATCCGGAAGTCGAAGGACACGAAAGCGATTACCTGGAGCTTCTGAAGGCGTTGGCCGGACGTAAGGTGTGGGTCCTGACTCCGGACGTGGCCCGCGCTGAGCTGAAACTGGAGTCGCTGACGTTCGGTGGAAATTTCACGCCACGCGGCTACGGCCTGCGCGTCCGCTTCAACGACCGCGCCACAGCCACGCTGCTGCTCGACACTGGAGCATCGGGCGTGACCATTACGCGAAAGTTTGCGGATAAGATCGGAGCGCAGAAACTTTCCGAGCAGGCAATTGTGGGTGTCGGGAGCAGCGGTGCTGCGCGTGGTTACCAGGCATGGGTGGACGAAGTCGCCATCGGTGAGCTCAAGTTTCACGATTGCTTCGTGCACGTGCTTCCCAGCTCGATCGCGGAGACCGACGGCATCATCGGGGCCGACGTTTTTGCCAAGTTTCTGGTCACGCTCGATTTTTCCGCCCACAAGGTGCGCCTGGAGACACTGCCCGAGGCGCCCGCTTCCGTTAGCGCAGCTGCTTCTGCTGGACCTTGGACGCAAGCCTACGGCTTCGGTCATTTCCTTCTTTTGCCGACTGACGTGAACGGCAAGGTCGCAGGTCTGTTTGCGCTCGATAGCGGCGCCAACATCAACTCTGTGTCCCCGGAACTGGGGCAGCGCATCCCGGAGATGCGAATGCTGAACTCGCCAGTGATTGGGGTGAGCGGAATGGTGAACAGCGCGCAGGGCGCGAACATCAACCTGCGGTTTGCCGGTGTCCGCCGTGACGTCCGCATCATCACAGTCGATCTCGGTTCAGTCAGCAAGAACCTGGGCACGGAAGTTTCCGGGCAGATCGGGTTCAACACGCTCGACCGGATGAAGATCACCATCAATTATCGCGACGGCCTGGTGGACTTCCAGTTCGCCGGCAAGTAGCCAACCGAATCGCAATTTGCCGCGTTCCGTCGTATGATGTTGCCGCTCGTCCTCAATAAGGAGCCCCTTTCTGCGATGACTTTCTGCAAGCGCCTCGCCTTCTTGTCGTTGATCATCTTTTGCACGCTCTGTCTCGGCCAATCAAAACCCCGCGCCGGCAAGACCGAGCCTGCACCGGCGGCCGCGGCGCCGCAAGTGGACGAGAAAATGTTTAACGCTATGCGCTGGCGGCAGGTGGGACCGTTTCGCGGCGGACGCGTACTGGCAGTGACCGGTGTCCCAGGTGAACCCAGCGTGTTTTATTTCGGCGCGGCTTCGGGAGGTATGTGGAGATCCACCGACGCTGGAGCAAACTGGCAACCGCTCTTTGACAAGCAGCCCATCGCCTCCATCGGAGCCATTGCCGTTTCTGCTTCCGACCACAACGTGATCTACGTGGGTTCCGGTGAAGCTTGTATTCGCGGCAACATCTCTTACGGCAACGGGGTTTACAAATCGCTGGACGGCGGCAAAACCTGGAAGAACATGGGGTTGAAAAATACGCGCCATATCGGCGCGGTGATCGTTGACCCCAAAGATTCGAACACGGTGTTTGTGGCAGCGCTGGGCCACGCTTACGGTCCCAACGCAGAGCGCGGCGTCTTTCGCAGCACAGATGGCGGTGCCACCTGGGCGAAGGTCCTTTACAAGAACAATAAGACCGGCGCCATTGCCGTGGCGTTTGACCCTAACAACTCCAGCACGCTGTTCGCTTCGCTATGGGAGGTGTATCGCACGCCGTGGAGTTTAAACAGTGGGGGTGAGGGAAGCGGTCTTTACAAGTCTGTGGATGGCGGCACAAGCTGGACGCGGCTTGAAGGTCACGGGCTGCCTTCCGGCATCATGGGCCGGATAGGGATTGCAGTGTCCGGCGCCGACTCCAACCGCGTGTACGCCATGATTGAAAATAAAGAAGGCGGCGGGCTTTACCGCTCTGACGATGCCGGTGAAACCTGGAGCCGCGTCAACGAAGAAGGCCGGTTCCGCCAGCGCGCCTGGTATTTCAGCCACATCTTTGCTGATCCCAAGTCAGCAGACACCGTGTACATGCTCAACACCGGCCTGTTCCGCTCCACCGACGGTGGCAAGACGTTCAACCTCCTGCCCGCACCGCATGGCGACCATCACGGTTTGTGGATCGACCCCGACAATCCGCAGCGCCTGATCAACGGCAACGACGGCGGGGCCACCATCTCCGTGGATGGCGGCACCACCTGGAGCACGCAATACAATCAACCGACGGCGCAGTTCTACCACGTGATCACCGACAATCGCTGGCCTTATTACATTTACGGCGCGCAACAGGACAACTCCACGGTGGCCATCAAGAGCTTTGATGATGACGGGGTAATCGGGCGCCAGGACTGGTACGCGGTGGGCGGCGGAGAAAGCGGCTACATTGCGCCCTACCCGCCGGATCCCAACATTACTTATGCCGGAGCGGAGAGCTTTATATCGCGCTTTGACAAACGCACCGAACAACTTGTCGACATCTCGGTGTGGCCGCTCGACGTTTCGGGCAATGGCGCCGAGAAACTGGACCACCGCTTCAATTGGACTTCACCACTGCTGATCTCGCCCCACGACCCCAACACGCTGTACGCGGCGGCGGAGATGCTCTTCAAGTCCGCGGACCAGGGGCAGAGCTGGACCGCAATTAGCCCCGACCTTACCCACAACGATAAATCGAAACAAAAGCCGTCCGGCGGGCCTATCACGCTCGACATCACCAGCGTTGAGTACTACGACACCATTTTTACCGTGGCCGAATCGCCGCTCAAGAAGGGCACGATCTGGGCGGGCACTGACGATGGCCTGGTCCATCTCACGCAGGACGGCGGCGCGCAATGGGCTAACGTCACGCCGAAAGAAATGCCCGAGTGGAGCATGGTCAGCATCGTGGAGGCCTCGCGTTTCGATCCCGGCACCGCGTACATTGCGGTGGACCGCCACAAGTTTGACGATTTCCGTCCCCTGATCTACCGTACCCGCGACTACGGCAAGACTTGGATCCTTGCCGCCAACGGCATTCCTGAGGGCTCCTACGCGCGCTCCGTGCGTGAGGACGCAAAGCGCAAAGGCCTGTTGTTTGCAGGAACGGAAACCGGCGTCTATTTCTCGCTGGATGATGGCGGCCATTGGCAGCCGCTCAAGCTGAACCTGCCGGCCGTTCCCATTCATGATCTCGAAGTCCACGGTGACGATCTGGTGGTGGCCACGCACGGCCGCTCTTTCTGGGTGCTGGATGACATCACGCCGCTGCGCCAGATTGAGCCCGGCACGCAGGCTCCGGAATTCATGCTCTATAAGCCGCAAACCGCGCTGCGACTGCATTTGCCCACGGACATCGACCGTCGCGGCCCGGTGGGGGACAATCCTCCGCCCGGCGCTATTATTGACTATTACTTCAAGATCGCGCCAAAAGATGAAGTAAAACTTGAAATCTTTGACGCCGGCGGCAAACTGGTGCGAAGCCTTTCCAGCAAGGAAAAGAAGGAAGCCGAGCAACCACCGGAGTGGCCGGACCAGGTGAAAGAAGTTACCACCATTCCCGCCGCCGCAGGAATGAACCGCTACGCGTGGAACCTGCGTTGGGAACCGCCGGTGAAAATCCCGGGCGCATTCTACTCAGGTCTGGGGCCGCAAGGCCCGCTGGTCCAGCCTGGGCAATACACCGTGAAACTGACCGTCGGCAACCAGAGCCAGACCCAGCCACTGGAGATCGCGGTGGACCCGCGCATGAAAGGTCTTAGTGCCGACGACCTCAAGAAGCAATTCGAATTGGCTGTCCAGGTCCGCGATGCCAATACGGACTTGCATCGCGCTGTCAACCAGATTCGCCACCTGCGATCGGAACTGAAGACGTTACGCGGGCGCTTTGAGAGCGATTCCTCGTTGAAGCCGCTGATCGAACCGGCGGATGCTCTCGACAAAAAGATGGCCCCGGTGGAGGAAGAATTGATCCAGGTCAACATGAAGGGATCGGAAGCTAATCTGGCGTTCCCCAACAAGCTCAACGAACAGTTGGACACTTTCAGCGCCATCGTCCAGGCGGGCGACGGCGCTCCAACCCAGCAGCAGTACGAAGTCTTCAAGATGTTGCGCGGGCAGCTCGACCGGCAACTTGAGGCTTGGAAACAAATCATGGCGGCTGACGTGCCGGCTTTTAACCAGGCGGTCAAAAGCAATAACGTTCCGGCGCTGTACTTTCCGTCCGGAGGAGAGTAGACTGCGCCCCAGTTTCAGAAACCTGCCGGTCACCAGGGCTTAAAAACGAAATTTAACGCTCTGCCGGGCATCCTTACTTATTGCGCGTGAAACCAAGAGCACGGAGTATCCGCCGTCGGCAGGCGATTTTGCAGTTGTGAGGTGCGTATGAGGGCCATCCTCTTCGTTGATGACCACCAGGTTTTGGCCAATCTAAGTTGCGAGATACTGGCCATGCAGGGGTATCGGGCTGTCGGCGCGTATGGCGCGGAAGATGCGCTGCGCAAGTTCGAGCAAGACGATTTCGACATCCTGGTCACCGACTTTCGCATGGAAGGCATGAATGGCGTGGAGTTGGCCCGCAAGATCCACGAAAAACGTCCGGCTGTGCCGGTGATCATCATTACCGGGTACGGTCCCATCGCAGAAGACAAGGACGTGGCTGCCTGCCTGGAAAAGGAAAGTCTTTTCCCCGCACTTCTCGAGAGCATCGCGATGTTTCTGGGTGAAAGCAACGAAGAAGAGCCTGACGTGGCGAGAACGGCGTGAACTACCATCAGCTGTCAGCTTTCAGTCTCGCAACCTGTTCACCAAAAAACCCAATGGTACAAGGTCGGGTGATCCGCTGATCGGTGATCTGAGTCTGCAGCCGGTGGACTTCCCGGTGTCCGAAGGCCCGATCTCCCGATTGGCCCCTTGGCTGACTGCTGAGCGCTGACTGCTGATGACTCTTTGCTAGACTCTCTCCGTGCGCCGTCTCATCATCAATGCTGACGATTTCGGGCTCACCTCCGGCGTGAACCTGGCGATCGCCAAATCGAGCTGGTGCGGGGCTATCACCTCGGCCACCATTATGGCCAATGGGCCAGCGTTTTCTGAGGCTGTCACC
>DATFXI010000013.1:0-32274 GCA_035316085.1 Candidatus Angelobacter sp. | reverse complement strand
TCGGCCGATCATCTCCTCCGCGCCCAAAACTATTCCTTCCGACCCGGGTTCGATTGAATAACTCTGAATACTTCCCATCACTCTGACTTCCCTTCAAAGGAGATTGCATGAAGAAGTTCTTGACACTTGTATTCACCCTGTTGCTGGCGGCCAGCCTGGGATTGGCTCAGAACACCGGCGGCGACAAAGCCAAGACCGGCGGCACAACCAAAGAAGAGACCGGTAAGAAGCCTGGCGAAACACCAACCATCAAATCCAAGACCAAATCCAAGGGAGGAAAGAAAGGCCACAAGGGCGGCAAGAAAGGAAAGAAAGGCACCGGGACCTCAACTACTCCGCCCCCGAAATAACATTCTGGGAATTGCCTTTGACTCCTCCAAGCGGCCTCGGTGCGGGCCGCTCTTTTCTGCTCGCTGCACGGGCACGAAATCACTCTGAACCTAGGCGAAACTCTTAGTTGCCAGAACACCGCAACTGGTATTAAATTGAGCAACTCTCAAACACTTCCTTCAAAGGAGAGAACGGCATGAAGAAGCTAGCTACATTTGTATTTGCACTTCTGCTCGGCGCAAGTCTGTCGTTGGCGCAAGCCGGCGGCGGCACAAGCGGCGGCACACAGAAGGGCAACGATCAAGGCAAGACCACAACAAATGACACCGGCAAGAAAGGCCACAAGGGTGGCAAGAAAGGTCACAAGGGCGGTAAGAAAAGCAAGAAGGGCGGCGGCGGCACCACCACTCCGCCACCGAAATAACTCAGCAGAATTTTTTTCATGATTCTCAAGCGGCCTGACCAGGCCGCTTTCTTTTGGCCGCATCTCTCCGCTAGGCGCGATTGACGCCTAAATAGCCCCACTTCAAGTTGGTTTGGCTTGAAGCGGCCTCAAGAGCCGCTTTCCTTGCTTGGGACAAATTCAGAATTCTTTCTTTCCTGGCTCAATCTCTTGAACCTTCTTCGTCCCTCCTGGTACTCACATTTCAGTTGAGGGCTGGCCGCCTCACTCAACAAAGGAGAACCGTTATGAAGAAACTGACTGCCTTCGTCGTGACTCTGTTCTTGACCGCGTCCTTTGCCTGGGGCCAGGCTGCTTCACCAACGCGCACAATGCGCAAAGCTGGGGGGCAACAGCAAGAGTTGAATGCCCAGCCTCTGGCTCCAGGGAAGAAAGTCGAGCTCAATCCTCAGCCGCTGCCGCCGAAGCTGAACTCCGCCGCGATGACCGGCCCTAATGGGAATCTCACTCCCGGAACGAAAGTGGGGTTCAATCCCCAGCCCGATCCTCCGGGCGTACAGAAGCACATGGACGCGAGCTCGCCCAAGTAATTCTGAGCCTTACTGTCAAAAAAGCGGCCCGCTGGGCCGCTTTCTTTTTGCCGTCAAGCGATGTCGTGCGGGTTATAGTAGTGCTCAGCCCATGCCCCTGCGTCCCTCATCCACGGACACCCGCGCGCCTGTCTCTCCGCAGCAGGAGGTAACCCGCATTGCCGCCGCGCGCTCCGTGCACTCGGCGTTCCTTTATCTTCACAACCAGGAAATGGAATTCCGGCACTGGCAGCGCGAGTTGGCGGAAGTCCCGGCGCCACCGTTCGGCGAGGCAGCACGCAGCCGGTGGCTGCAAGATCGCTTCGCGTCGCTGGGACTCGAAGACGTTCACGCCGACGAACTGGGTAACGTGTTCGGCACTCTGCAAAAGGACGCCACGCAGCCGCTGGTGGGTGTAAGCGCGCATCTGGACACGGTTTTCCCCATAGGCACGCGCCTGGAGACGCGGGAAGAAGGAAACCGGCTGTATGGTCCCGGCATCAGCGACAATGCTGCCGGCGTGGTGGCCATCCTGGCTGTGGCCTCCGCACTGAAGCGGTCGCAGTTACAGCTCGGGAGCAACGTGGTTTTTATCGGCAACGTGGGCGAAGAGGGAGAAGGCAACCTGCGCGGCATGCGGCACATTTTTGCTTCGCCGCGCTGGAAGGATTCCATTCATTCCCTTCTGGTGATCGACGGCGCCGGCACCGACACCTATGTCACGCAGGCGCTGGGCAGCCGCCGATTTGAGGTCACCTTTCGCGGTCCCGGCGGACACTCCTGGAGCGACTTCGGCATTCCCAACCCCATCGTGCTGCTGGCGCGCGCGTTGGCCCGCTTCAGCGAGGGTGCGGTCCCGTCAACGCCGCGCACCACGTTCAATATCGGCGTGATTCACGGCGGGACTTCGGTGAACTCTATTCCGGCTAGCGCCACGGCTCGCTTGGACTTGCGCTCGGCTTCCGGAGAGGAACTGCAGCGGCTCGAGGAGCGTCTGCGCGAATGCGTGAATGAAGCCTGGAGCGAGGTCTCACTTTCCTACCGCGCCGGTGAACCCAAGGTCACCTTCGCCATCGAATCCATCGGCGACCGGCCCGCCGCAGAGCTGCCGGCAGATGCCCGCATCTTTCAAGTCCTGCGCGCGGTCGACGCCCATCTGCGCATCAAGTCCATTCCCCGCCTGGCATCCACGGACGCCAACGTTCCGCTGGCGCTGGGCAAGCAGGCCCTGACCATAGGCGCCGGCGGCGATGGCGGCGGCGCCCACACTCTGCGTGAATGGTTCGACTGCGCGAATCGCGATGTTGGATTGAAACGGATTCTGTTGACTCTTCTCGCTCTCACCGGAGTACGTGAATGAGAATTCCCTTTGCGTTGTTCCTCGGACTCATCATGACAAGTCTTGCTTCTGCGCAGAACCAAACTGCAGACGTGATTTTTATCAACGGCAACATCTACACCGGCACGGCGCGTTGCGTAGGGCCTGCAGGCGCCGAATGTGGACCGCAGAAACAGCCGCCGTGGTCTGAGACGATGAAGATTCCTGATTATCGTGTCCAGGCCATGGCCATTGCCTCAGGGAAGATTATCCGGACCGGTAACAACGAAGTAGTGTTAGCTCTCAAATCGAAAACGACCAAGGTGATCGATCTCGCTGGCCACTTCGCCATGCCCGGCTTCAACGACGCGCACGTCCACCTGGCCTCCGGTGGCTTTGAAAAGCTGAACGTTGATCTGGTTGGGGCCAAGTCACTCGACGAGATGAAGCAGCGCATTGCCGCGCGAGCCAGTACCGCGGCCGCAGGCGAATGGATCACCGGCCGCGGCTGGGACCACACACTGTGGAGCGAAGTGAAGACTCCGGTGCGGCAAGACATCGATGCCGTGACCGGTGATCACCCCGCCATCTTCAACCGCGTGGACGGGCACATTGCCGTCGCCAACAGCGCCGCGCTGAAAGCCGCGGGCATCACCGGGCAGACGCCCGACCCGCACGGCGGCAAGATTGATCGCGACGACCAAGGCGAACCTACGGGGATTTTGCGCGAGACCGCCATGGGCGCGGTCTTCTCCAAGGTCCCGCCACCCACGCCGGCACAACGCCGTCGCGCAGTTGAACTCGCTCTCGAGGACGCGGCGCGCTGGGGCATCACTTCCGCGCAGGACAACTCCGCGTGGGAAGATTTCCTTGTCTACGAGCAGCTGGAAAAAGAAAACAAGTTGACGCTGCGCATCTCCGAATGGCTCCCGTTTGACGCACCCGTGGAGCAATTGAAGGCATATCGCGCCCACCACACCCCCTGGTCGGATCCCATGCTGCGGACCACGATGCTCAAGGGTTTCATGGACGGTTCGCTTGGTTCGCGCACCGCCGCCATGCTGGCGCCTTTCGATGACGATCCTAAGAACTCCGGCATTCCCCGCTACGAGCAGGACGCGCTCAACCAGAAAGCGTCGCAACGTGCCCAGGCAGGATTTCAGCTCGGGTTCCACGCCATCGGCGATCGCGGCGCGCGCATGGCCCTGGATGCGTTCGACTTCGCCATGAAGAACAACCCCGCTGCCAACTCCAACTATCGCTACCGCATCGAGCACGCGCAGGTGGTGGCCCCGGAGGATTACAAGAAGTTCAAAGACCTGGGCGTAATCGCCTCCATGCAGCCCAACCACCTGCTGACGGATATGAGTTGGGCCGAGGCTCACATCGGGGCGGCGCGGGCTGCCCATTCGTATGCCTGGAAAGAGTTTCTCGATGACGGCGTCACCCTGGCCTTCGGCACCGATTATCCCGTGGAGCCGATCACTCCTTTCCGCGGAGTCTATGCTGCAGTCACGCGCAAAAATGAGGCCGGGACGAAAGAGTATTTTCCGGCGCAGAAGCTGACCATCGCGGAAGCGATCGCGGCCTACACCACCGGCTCGGCCTACGCCGAATTTGCCGAAAAAGATAAAGGCTTACTTCAGCCGGGCATGCTGGCCGATTTCATCGTGCTCGATCGCGATATCACCAAGGTCGCGCCTCCGGAGATCCTGAAGACCAAGGTGCTGCGAACGGTGGTCGGCGGCAAAACTGTTTACGAAGCGAAGTAAGGCTGCAAGGATCAGCCGCAGATTCACGCAGATAAACGCAGATCTGCGCACATCTGTGTAGATCTGCGGCTAATCAGGCACCTGGGTTTTCGCCATCTCCGCTAGCTGCGTCCTGCGCCGGTAGGAATCCCTGAGCAACCACGCCAGGTACAACACGATCAGCAGGTTCACGCCGAGAATGAGCCACTTCCATCCCGTGGGATGGCGGACCAGGTGATAGATCTCGAACGGCACATACAATGACCCAGCGATCAAGGCAAACCACTCCGCCCATTCTTTTTCCAGCCACAGTCCTGCAGCTTCCACAAACCGGATCAGAGCATAAAGAAAAATGCCCAGGGCAATCACGTGCAGCCAGCCTGGCGTCAGGCCGCCCACGGTGCGCTGCAGCCATCGGAAAAACTGGCCGTCAGGATTGAGATGGACCACCTTGTGCAGGGCCGCCAACATGCTCTGCGCCACTTCTTGCATGTCCTTGTGGCGGAGGGTGAGCACCCAAATGGCAGCCAATACGCCCAGCAGGCCCTTCCCGGCTTCAAACAGCGCGACGCCGCGAAGACCAAAATGTCTGACGAAGAAACCTTTCGGGTGGTGCTCCATGAGCAAGCAGGAAGACTTCTACTTTCCCCCGGCGCCTCTATTGTAAAGAAAACCCGGCGGGCTTGGCGTTGCGAGCAAGACTCCCGGGTGCGTCCACTATAATGCTGCCTATGTTGAAAGACGCACTCGCCGCCGCAATGTTAATCGCCACTGTGTTCAGCGCCAGGCCAAGCCAGGAAACACAGCCTGCCTGGGCCATCAAGTTCGAGGAGTGCCTTGTTGCGGATGTATTCAAAGGTAAGCCTGCCGCGCCGACGTTCAGTAGTTCCAAGTTGAAGAACTACCGCACGGTGATCTCCGAGGCGGCCCGCAAAGGGCCCAATTTCGCCGGACACTACACAGTGGCCGAGTGGGGATGCGGATCGGGTTGCGTCTCCATGGCGATCGTCGATGCCGCGAGCGGCCGCGTCTGGGGAGGTCCGGTCAAGACACTCAGCTTGCCTCTGCCTGCTGACGTGAACGGCCGCAACTACCAGGGGCTTGTCTACCAAAAGCGAAGCAGGTTGTTGATTGTGGACGGTTGTCCCAATGAAGAGAATCGCCGGTGCGGCACGTACTACTACGAATTCAAAGACGGGCTATCCACTTTGCTCCGGATGGACCTAGCTCCCGGGAAGCCGCGTTAGCGCGCTGACTTGAACACCGAGAACACCGCGCCCTGGGGGTCGGCCAGGACACTCCACGTCCCCACGCCTCCGATGGACTGGGGCGGCATCAATGTCTTTCCACCTAACTGCTTGGCCTTGGCGACCGCGGCATCCACGTCGGCCACCATGATGTAGATCAACCAATGCGCCGGTGATTTCGGATCGCGGTGCGCCACAGGCAGGATGCCGCCGATGTGCTGCTCGCCGTTCTTGATGTGCATATACCCGGAATTGTCTCTTTCGCTTTTGTCCAGCCTCCATCCGAACACATCGGAGTAGAACTTTTGGGCGCGGGCGGGATCAGGCGTGCTCAAGTCGGCCCAGCACAGCGCGTTGTCCTCGCCGGCCACTCCGATCCCCTGGCTCTTTTTCGCCTGCCACATGCAAAACACTGCCCCTGTGGGATCATGGATGACCGCCATGCGGCCCACATCCATCACGTCAAAAGCCGACATCAGAATGCTGCCACCCGCCTGCTTGGCCTTGGCCACGGCCTGGTCTGCGTCTTCCACCGAGATGTACAAGCTCCAGTGCACGGGCACCCCGCGGTCGCGTTGGTCTTTGCGAAGCGTATAACCGGCGGCAGCGTCACGGCCTTTGAGTTGAAAGATTGAATAGAACTCCCCTGGCCCCATGGGGTTGTCGTTTACCGACCAGCCAAACAGCGACGTGTAAAACTTCTTCGCCTCGTTCTGGTCGGTGGTGGCCAGTTCAATCCAGCAGAAGGAGCCCGCGGGGTGCTTGTCAATGTTTGCCATAACGCGAGAAGTATACTCCTGGGATCGCCGACATCGCCGGGATCGCACGACATCGCGCGACATCGGAAGAGACAGGAGAATCCTCGCTCACGCGAACTAGCAATTTTGGGCAACGATCCGATGCCGGCGATGACGGCGATCTCGGCGATTTTCGTGTACACTCACGCAAACATGATTCGCCATACATTCCTTTGTCTCGTCTTCACCGCCTGTGCCTTGACGACGCACGCCCAGTGCTGTCCGGAAAAACCGCAGACCGCAAAGCGCCAGATCCTTTGGCAAAAGCTTCAGGAAGAACTGCGTGGCGTCGACGGCCATCTCGACGGCGTGTTGGCCCTGGCGGTGAAGGACCTCACCTCCAGCGAGGAGTTCTTCATCCACCCCGACGAAATCATGCCGCAAGCCAGCTCCATCAAGATCGCGGTGCTGGCTGAGCTCTACCGCCAGGCGCAGCAGGGCAAACTGAAGCTGACGGAAGAATACATCGTCCGCACAGAAGATTTGGTTACGGGCAGCGACATCATGCAAGGACTCACGCCGGGCGTAACCCGGCTTACGCTGCGCGACCTGGCTACCATGATGGTTGCGGTGAGCGATAACAGCGCTACCAACGTTTTGATCGGCCGCGTGGGCATGGAAAACGTAAACACGATGCTCGAATCTCAGGGCCTGCACGCCACGCGCTTACGCCGCAAGATGATGGACCTGAAAGCCGCCTCTGAAGGCCGCGAAAACGTGGCCACGCCGCGGGAGATGATGACGCTTCTGGAAATCACTTATCGCGGCAAGTTGCTCAATAAGGAAATGACGGAGGATTTCCTGAAAGTCCTGGGCACCCACAAGGAAAGCGCTATGCTGCAAGGATTGCCGGATGACGCTGTGGCCGCGAACAAGCCGGGCGAATTGGAGGCCGTACGCAACGACTCGGGAATCGTCATGGTGAAGAACCGGCCCTACATCCTTTGCGTAATGACCGCGTACCTGAAGGATGAGAAGGACGGCAGCGCCGCCATCCGCAAGATTGCCGGGCTGACCTACAGCTATTTCGACCGTGTGGGCCGCGCTTCCGACTACGGCCGCGTGGTTTCGCCGAAATGAAAAAGGGGTCAGCTTGAAAGGATTCTGGTGGCTTAGAACACCGAGCCCTACAACGAACTGTACGGGAGACATCTCTCTCGCGCTGCGCTCGGGATGACAGCGTTTTTGTTGTAGCCCCCTGTGCTATCCTCGCAGGATTATGTTTCGGGCGGCACTCATCAGTGTTTTTCTGTTCGGACTGGCTGCCGCGGCCCAGCAGGCGCCCGCGCCGGCGCCAAGACCAACGCTCGGCCAGCCCGCTCCGGGCGAGCCTTCGCCGCGTATAGCGCAGCCGCCGCAACTTTCTGACGAAGAAGTGATCGCCCAGGCCACGCGGACCGCGCAGGCTACCATCCACTGGGAGGAATCCACCACGCCCGGCCTGAAAGTGCAAGTCGAGCTGCTGCAAAAACTCGTAGAGCAAGGCCATTTGCTCGCGCAGTACCACCTTAAGGTCAGCGGCGCGCCGCACGATCAGCCTTTCACTTTGATGGCCTGGCCCGTGACCAGGAGCGAACCAGGAGCGATCATGGATGGGCTGGCCGTTGCTCAGGACGGAACCGTGGGATGCCCGGCCAATTCACCGGGAAGTTGCGTGCAGCGATACAAAGGCGCCGAGTTGCGTTTGATCTATGAAGCCGGGCAAGGAGAAATCTTCCGTCACGCCCTGGTTTCCGCCGACCAGAAGGCGAGGATTTTCTTCTCCATCGTTCCGGACCCGATCCTCGCGAGCGACCGGGCTTGCAGCCTGGAGGTGGTGCGCCTGAGCCCGAACTTCGAATTGGTGCTGGTGCGCGGCAAAGGCTTCCAGCCGGGCGAGGACCTGCGCTTCCACACGCAGTCGTACCAGGAAGTCCACGATCTGCCGGCGAAGGCCGACGCCAAGGGCGAATTCCAGGCTCAGCTGACGCCCTCCGTCAAAGGCCGCGTTGCCGGTACAACCGATGTGACGGTAGCAGGTAAGGCTTGTACGCCCACCATTTCCTTCAATTGGGGCCAGCAGCCGTAAGACGCTTCTACGTTAACTGGGGACGGTGATCCACCGGCCCAAAAGGAGTTCCATGCGAAGCAAATTGATTCTCGCCGCCTTCGTATTCGTCAACCTTCTTCTTGGCGCTGGTTTGCTCGCCCCGGCAGACAGGCCACGGCCCCTTCTGATCGTCCTGAGCAAGCCGCAGGCGAAAGCGCAACTGGTGGACCCGGCGACGCGGAAAGTCATTGCCGAGATCGCAACCGGCAGCGGACCGCACGAAGTCACGGTCTCCGCCGACGGCAAGCTCGCCTTCGTGGCTAATTACGGTGACCAGACGCCGGGGGAAAGCCTTTCAGTGATTGACCTGGACGCGCGCAAGGAACTGCGCCGCGTGAACTTGGGTGCGTTGCGTCGTCCCCATGGAATCGTAGAGAACAAAGGAAAGATTCTCTTCACGGTGGAGAACAATAAAGCTGTGGCGCGTTACGATCCCGCCACTGATCGCGTGGATTGGCTCATGGGTACCGGCCAGGACACCACCCACATGCTGGTCATGAAGAAGGACCAGTCGCAGATCTTTACCGCCAACATCCGTTCTGACAGCGTGGCGGTGCTCGAGCCAGTGGGCGCTGGCGTCAACTGGCGGGTAACAATCGTTCCCGTGGGCAAAGGTCCGGAGGCGATCGACATCTCGCCCGACGAGAAGGAAGTCTGGACCGCGCATTCGGTCGATGGTGGCGTAAGCATCGTGGACACTCAATCGAAGAAGGTCATCGGGACCATTCCCGCGCTCACCAAGCATTCCAACCGGCTTAAATTCACGCCCGACGGCAAGATGGTCTTGATTTCCGATCCAGAGTCGAACCAGGTGCTGGCCCTGGACGCGAAGTCACGCAAGCTGCTCCAGCGTATCGCTGTTCCCGCGCAACCGCTCGGTATCCAAATGGCGCCGGATGGTCGCCAGGCGTACGTTGCCTGCGCCGGAGCCGGGCAAATCGCGATTATCGACTTGAGCAAACTTGCGGTGGTGGGGGCCATTGACGTCGGTCCCGGGCCGGACGGCATGGCCTGGGCGCAGTAAAACTACGCCACTGAAAACTGTCATCTCGACCAACTCCGAATGATCCTGCGGGGAGCCTCACTTTCCCGCTTTCTCCAACTCTCCCGCCGCTGCGTCGATCGCTGCCGCGTAGCCTTCAAGGGCCCTGGCTACGCGTGTGATCTCCTTCTCCGCTTCCTGGTAGCGCTTTTCCTCGATGCCTTCGCGCACTCCCGGCAGGGTCTTGGCGCCGTAGCCGGTGTAAAAGCCGGGAGCGTAGATCAAGTGCTGATACCAGGGCCGCCGCGGCAAGCCGTCCGGGTTGGTCAAATGGCGCTCCGTCTGGATGAGTTTGTCATTGACCGATTGCAGAGATGCCGCCGAACCGCCCGCCGTAGTGAAAGCTTTGATGGCTTTGGCATATCGGTCGGCGCTGCGCTCGAGCGTATTTTGCGCGTTATCCAACGGCGCAAAGTTGATGAAAGGTGGCACCTCCTCTTTCGGCGGCGCCACGGTGGGTCGTCGTGGATCAGAGGCCGCGCTGTAGGCTCCGTCATCGATGTTCTGGTTGCGCTCACGGACTTCATCCTGCTTGTCTTTGAGCATTTTCTTGAGCTCGTCGGAATACCGCCGCGTAGTGTCGGCAAAATCCACGAAGTCATAGGGCAGTACATCGGCGTCGGCAAAGCGCATCACCATGCTGCCCACGGTCTGGGCCAGCGCGCGGCCGTAGACAAAGTTTGTGTCGGAAAAGTGTGTGAACCAATAAAAGTCATCGTAGATGGAGTGGTAAATGCCGCCCTGGTCTTCGCCGCCGAACCCAATGTTCACGGAAGCCACACCCAGGTGGTCAATGAACGCGGTGTAATCGCTGCCGGAGCCGAGCGGTCCCATGCGAAGGTCGGCCCGCGTGCGCGCTTCTTTGCGGTCTGCAGTGTCCGGCCCGCGCCCTCCTACCAGGCGCGCTGCCTGCGCACGTTTCCACGCGGAGATGTTCTTTTCCGGGTCGATGATGTCGCGGCTCACGCCGTTCACAAATTTTTCCAGCGAGTGCGAGCCTGACGCCCCGAAGTAGCCGCGGCCGTTGCCGTCAGTATTGATGTAGATGGCGGCGTGCCGCTTGAGTTCGTCGCCGTGATACTCCGCCCACTCCGTGGAACCAAGCAACATGGGCTCTTCGCCGTCCCAGGCGCAGTAGATGATGGTGCGCTTTGGTTTCCAGCCTTGCTTCAACAGTTCGCTAAGGGCGCGGGCCTCTTCGAGCAACGCAATTTGCCCGGCGATCGGATCTTCCGCGCCGTTCACCCAGGCGTCATGATGGTTGCCGCGCACGATCCACTGGTCCGGCGCTTCCGAGCCGGGGATCTTGGCGATCACGTCATAAACCGGCTTGATGTCCCAATTGAACTGCACTTTCAGATGGACCACAGCCGGTCCCGGGCCAACGTGATACGCCTGGCCCAGCGCGCCGCGGAAACCCGCCGGAGCCATGGGACCCTTCAGCGCTGCCAACAGCGGGCGGGCGTCGCCGTACGAGATGGGCAGCGTAGGAATTTTGGTGAGCGTGGTGATGTCCTTGAGCGCCAACCGCTTCACATCACCCTTGGCGCCTACACCGGGCGTCGTGGGATCGCCGGGATAGATGGGCATATCCATCACGCTGCCGCGCTGCACGCCGTTTTCATTGCGCATGGGACCGTCAGGAAAAACGTCGTCTTCAAAGTAACCGTCGTCGCGCGGATCGGAATAAATGATGCAACCGATGGCGCCGTGCTCGGCCGCGATTTTCGGCTTGATGCCGCGCCAGGAATTTCCATAACGCGCAATCACGATCGCGCCCTTCACCGAAACGCCCAGGCGATCCAGCTCTTCGTAGTCACGCTGCAACCCGTAATTGACGTACACCAGTTTGCCGGTCACGTCGCCGTCAATCGAGTAGGCGTTGTACGTGGGAAGCTGTTCGCTCTTCTGGTTCGACGTTGGATCGGCAGCCACCGCCGGCTCTTCCAGCTTGGCAGTGAACTTGGTGGGCGCCGTCATCTCCAGCAATCGCTCTTTCGGCGTAGGAAAAAGTACTTCAAACGTCTCGATCTGTGCATCCAGGCCCCAGGACTTGAACTGGGTCAGGATCCACTCAGCGTTCTGCTTGTCATAGGGCGAGCCCACGTGATGCGGACGCGCGCTCAGCCGCTGCATGCTGTCGCGCAGGATCTTGGCATCGGGAATGGCTCGGAACTTGTTCTCCCACTCGCGCTGCGCCTTGGAACTCGCCGGCGTGAAGCCGTAAAGCGGCTGGTCGTCGTTGTTGGCAGCGGACAGCGGCAGCAGGACAAAAATACTCAGTAGGACAGCAAACACGGCGCGTCGCATCAAAAGGCTCCTGAGCAATGAGGGATTGGCAGCAAGAGATTGTATATGAGACAGTCGCCCCGCGGGGCTCGCAGTGGCAAGGCCATTTCGCGGTCTACGTTAAACTTGAAAGGGGTTGATTCGAACTCGTAGGTTGAGGAATCTAAACTTTTATGTCAACTCAAGAAACTGCGATTTTTGGCGGCGGGTGTTTCTGGTGCATTGAAGCGGTCTACGACAGCCTGGAAGGCGTGAAGTCCGTGGAATCAGGATACGCTGGCGGCCACGTGGACAACCCCACGTACCGTCAGGTCTGCGGCGGCGACACCGGCCATGCTGAAGTTGTGCGCATCACCTTCGATCCCAGCGTGATCAGTTACCGCGATTTGCTTGACGTGTTCTTCACCGTGCACGATCCCACCACTCTCAACCGCCAGGGCAACGATATGGGCACACAGTACCGCTCGGTGATCTTCTACACTTCCGACGAACAGCGCCGCCAGGCGGAAGAAGCTATCCGCGAACTCAACGTCTCCAAAACCTTGCCCGGCCCGGTGGTGACCGCCATCGAGCCGGCGGGCAAGTTTTTTATGGCCGAGGACTACCACCAGGAGTATTTCGCTAACAATCCCGCCCAGCCCTATTGTCTGATGACCATTCCACCCAAGCTCAAGAAGCTCCGGCAGAAATTCGCGGAAAAGATCAAAGCATAACCGAGCTTTTGTGGCACAGGCACTCTTGCCTGTGCTGAAAGGCGGCTCTCAAGGAGAGTTGTCCGCTCACGGGTGGAGCAGGCCCAGTCCTTTCATTTCCTCGAAGATGCATCCGCGCACGGGGTGGAGCAGGCCTTCAGGCCTGCGGTAAAGCTGCTAAAGAGATCGGCTTTAGCCACTGAGGTACGCTTTACCTCAGCGGCTAAAGCCAAGTAACTTAAAGCTTGAGATGCAGGCATAAATGCCTGCTCCACCCTCATATGGATGCAGCAACTATGAAACTTCCCGCGCGCGACCAGCAACTCGTCCAGATCGTGGACGCGGCTCTTGCCGACGCGGCAGGCAAGAGCGGCCCGTGGCTGGTGTGCCGCCCGGGATGCACGCAATGCTGCATCGGTCCATTTCCTATCAGCCAGTTGGACGCGGCGCGGCTGCGCCAGGGCCTAAAGCAGCTGGAAGCGGGCGATCCCGCGCGCGCAGCGCGGGTACGCGATCGCGCCCGGGAATCCGCCGCCCGTCTGGCTCCTGGATTTCCCGGCGACGCGGCGACGGGAATCCTGGCGGAAGACGGAGAATCCCAAGAGCGCTTTGCCGGCTTTGCCGACGACGAACCTTGTCCTGCTCTCGATCCCGCCACCGGGCTGTGCGATCTCTACGCCTCGCGTCCCATGACCTGCCGTACGTTTGGGCCACCAGTGCGTTCCGGCCCGGAAGGCACCCTGGGTGTGTGCGAACTCTGCTATCACGGCGCCAGCGACGAGGAGATTGCCGCGTGCGAAATGGTCCCCGATCCCGACGACCTGGAGCTGTCGCTGATCCAGGAAGCGGAAGCCGCGAGCGGCGTGCGCGGAAATACGATTGTGGCTTTCTGTTTGCGGGACGCTTGAGGTGTTGCTGGGAAGGATTCCGAGTTGGTTAGTGCCACGAGCAATACCTAGAATCGCCGAAATCGCCCGTGATCGCCGTAATCGCGCGTAATCGGGTTCTTCCGATTGCGGTGATTTCGCGCGATGACGACGATTCCGGCGATGCAAAAAGGGACCGCTTAGCTCACACCCTTCTTGCCCGCGACGTTCAAGTTGTTCTTCACGGAAAAAATCCCAGGGACCGTGTTGGCCTGGATGCCGGCCACGTTCTTGTCAGCCTGGTTGTCTACCACGCCCTCCAGCGTGACGTGGCCGCGGTCCACGATAATGTGGATCGGCCGGTTTGAGCCAACGCCGTAACGTTGCAGGCTTGGATATCCATAGATGGCCCGGAAAAGCCGCACACGCAGACGGTCGTCCATGGGCGAAGGCGGCAGTACTTCGATTTGATTGTTCACGCGCTCCACGCCTTCGATCTTTTTGATGGCATTCTCAGCGTCGCCCTTGAGCGAAGGACGCGTCACTTTCCCGAGAAGCGTTACCGTGTAGCCATCCACCTTGAAGCCGATGGAGTCAAACTCCGAATAGTACGGAAGCATCAGGATCTGGTGCCTCACGTCGCGTATGACACGATTGGTAAATTTCGCTGGTGGTTGAGGGTTCTTTTGCGCCGGAGCCGGCAGACTCGGAACTACAAGGAAAACAGCCAGGACGGCGAGGATAGATTTCATCACGCATGCCTCCTCTCAGCAGCGCTAATCTCCCCACGGGCGTCTCTTCACTCATTGTAAGCGTTTCGCGGCCGGAAAGTTTGGTTTCCCGACTCCATCGAGTAGCCACAACTAGAAAGCTCAAGGGTCGGCAGAATAGCGCCGCCAGGCGCGGCTGACAATAGCCCGGCAGGAACTGCCGGGTTAGTGATAGGGAAAGAACGAGTCCCGTTAGGGACGGCTGAAAATCAGTCTTCCTCGCTTAGCCCGTGTCGTTCCATGAAAATCTACGCTCCCGCCGAAACCTCGACATCGGAGATCGTCCCCACGGGAACGTGATAGCGTTCCGTGCGCGGCAACCGTTGGAGATAGCCCAGCACGAAGAACGCGCCGGCCACAATCAGGAAGGTCGCCAGCCGCAAATCGTTCAGGCTCACCTCGGAGAGATGTAAAAAGCGTCCCAGACGCCACATGGCCCAACTGGCGAGCTGTGTGGGGACGACCATCCAAACAGCTACGTAAAACCAACCCTTTTCCGCGCCTTCCCCGCGCGTGGAGCGGCGCGCCCGCGGCGTGATGTCCAGCACCGTGGCCAAAACCACCACTGCCGCCAGGACGTAGTAGAGCTTTACGTAGAGAGCGTTGATCACCCAGCGCCTGGTAAGAAAATTAGTCACCAGGCCGATCAGATTGATGGTGAATGGCACCAGCAGGTCAATCCACGCAGTGGTGTAGCAGATCACGCGGTACCAGAGATTGGGCTTCTCCTCTCCGTAGTGCGTGATGTACGGCTGAGGCTCGGCGCCCGGCAGACGGCCGAGGAAACCGCGCCACGCGCAAACTGCGGTCACAATCGCCAGCCATGCCCAGTGGCGGCGGTCCGGGCCGTGCGCATAGAGGTCAGCCGTCAAGCGGCCCGGCAGAATCCAGAACGCCCATATCCAGATGGGGACATGCAACACGCGGTAGTAATTCTTGTTCCGTTCGCGCGTGACGACTTTTTTCATGAACCAGGGGCTCCGGAGTCCATTTATGCATTGTAAATGCAAGGGAATGATTAACCTCACCGCTGATCACACTGATGACACTGATCCGGCTAAGAGTTTTCGATCAGTGTTTTCAGTGCCATCAGTGGTGTGGTTTTTCTGATTCGGGGCTCATTTGATGGTCGCGGCTCCGGCCGAGGCGCATTGACCGTCCTGGTCGCTGTTGGCGCCGGAAACGCCAATGGCGCCGATGACCTTGCCGTCAGACAGGATGGGCACCCCGCCCTCCACCGGTACCGCACCCTGCAAGCCCAGCACGCGCATGCCCGCGCCACCTGACGCCAAGGCGTCCTGAAACGCCTTGGTCGGGCGCTTGTACAAGGCCGCGGACCGCGCCTTGTCAATGGCCACGTTGGCGCTGCCGATCTGCGTGTTGTCAGCCTTTTCAAAATAAATCAGCGTGCCGCTGGGATCGACTACGGCCACAGCCATCTTCCAATTGTTCTTCACCGCTTCCGCCTGCGCGGCCGCGGCGGCCTTCTTGGCGTTCTCCAGGCTGATGGGCGGACCGTAAGGATTGGGCAACATTTGCGCCTCCATTTGTAGGAAACCAAAAACCAACATCAGAGCGACCGGAGTTCTGATCTTGCTCGATACCATGGTGATGTCCTCCTCTGCTGACTGCGGTTGCTGGAAGTCACCGAGTCTAAGTCCTCGGTTGCCATGCGTCAATCGTGTGGCACCGACGCCCTCGCCGGTAAAAAAGCGCACAGCCGAGGGCGCCTCCACCCCACCGGGCAAAATCGGCCCGTCTGGGAACCCCGGGCTGTGCCACAATGAAATCCGAAATGGAACCGATCTCTCACTTCTTCTACTCCGACCGTTTGAAACTTCAGTTTTGGGATTATGGGCGCGACGGCAACCCCGCGCTGGTGCTGGTGCACGGCGGCCTAGACCACGCCCGCAGCTGGGACTGGGTGGCGCGCGTGCTGTGCGAACGCTATCACGTCTACGCGCTCGATCTGCGCGGCCACGGCAACAGCGCCTGGGCGCCGGGCGCCGCCTACAGCCTGGCCGAGCACGTGCTCGATCTTTCCGCGCTGCTCGACATCATCCACGAATTTCCCATCCGGCTGATCGGGCACTCGCTCGGCGGGTTGATCGTGCTGCACTACGCCGGGGTCTACCCAAATCGCGTGGCGAAGGCGGTCTCCATTGAGGGCGTGGGCTTCCCTGCCGGGCATCGCGTGCACGGCCCAGCGTCCGAGCGTTTGCGCACCTGGATCGAGAGCGTGCGCGGCATCGAGAAGCGCACACCGCACAGCTATCCTGACTTGAAGTCCGCCATGGCGCGCATGAAAGAGGCCAACCCCCGCTTGTCGGATGAAGTCGCCCGCCACCTCACCCTGCACGGCACCAACTGGAACACCGACGGTTCGCAGGTGTGGAAATTTGACAACTACGTCCGCGCGATCTCGCCTTACGGCCATCACATTGACGACGCAACTGAACTCTACGGCCAAATCACTTCGCCCACGCTTCTCTTCTGGGGACTCGAAAGCTTTGCGCCAGTGCCGGACAACGATCCCCGGGTAAAGGCCATCCGCAATTGCCGGCTGGTGAAAGTCGCCAAGGCCGGCCACTGGGTGCATCACGACCAACTGGAATTGTTCTTGAGGGAAACCACGGCGTTCTTAGAATAGAGGCAGCTTCTAGCTTCTGGCTCCTAGCCTCGGGCAAGAGTTCTTTGCTGGAGGCCATTGGCTAGCAGCTAGATAACTGGCCTCATCCGATGACGCGCGATCACGGCGATGACGGCGATCGTGACATATTGTCGTGTCGCGGCCCGCGCAGTACACTCCTCCCATGAGCACGACAGAGCCAGCCATCACCTTTCGCGAGATGCTTGCCTACACCGATTTCCTGGCTCAGCGCTGGCTTGATTACTTCAAGAAGAACGAACCGGCGCTGGCGGTTGAAGTCGGCGGCAGAACCCCAACCCTGCGCGATCTGGTCAGCCATATCTTCCAGGTCGAACTTTTCTTCGCCAATCTGCTGTTCGACCCGGCAGCGACGCCGACAGCGCGGCCGCCCAACCTGGAATCGCCTTCGCTCGATGCCCTGGAGCGCATGCACCAGGAAGCACATCAGAAACTGTGCCAGTACGTCGGCTCGGTTAGCGAGGAGACGCTGCGTCAGGCACGGAAGCTTGGCCCTACAACCGCGTCGAACCGTAAGATCCTGGCCCAGGCTACGCTGCACGGCGTGCATCACTGGGCGCAAGTGGCCACGGAGGTGCGCCAGGCCGGATTCCCGACACTACCTCCGCAGGACATCATCATCAGCCCGGCCATGGAATAACGGGGCGTCAGACGCGGCCGGCAACCCGTGGCCAATCGCCAAAAAATATTTTCTTCCAGGCCTTGACAAGCATGCTTTGGGGTTGTATATAACTTATTAGTTATGCAACCGATGGGTTATGGACAAACTACCTCCGCCGGCCTCGACACCACGTTCGCGGCCCTCGCCGACCCCACGCGGCGGGCGATCCTGGCCCGGCTGGCTTCGGGCGAGGCCTCGGTAAGCGAGCTGGCCAAGCCGTTTGCCATGAGCCAGCCCGCGATCTCCAAGCATCTCAAAGTCCTGGAGCAAGCCGGGCTTATCTCCCGCGGCCGCGACGCGCAACGGCGGCCGCGCCGGATTGAAGGCAGGCCGCTCGCCGATGCCAGCGGCTGGCTGGAAGGCTACCGCAAATTCTGGGAGGGCAGCTTCCGGCGCCTTGACGCGCTGCTGGACGAGCTGAAGACCTCCGGCAAAAAGAAGCGCAAACCGCGCGCACACAGGAAACGAGGAAATAAGCGATGAACAACACCGGAAGTTTGAAAATCTCCGCCCAGGGCGACCGGGAGATCATGATGACGAGGGTCTTTGAGGCGCCGCGCCGCCTGGTCTTCGAGGCGTTCACAAAGCCCGAACTGGTCAAGCGCTGGCTTCTCGGTCCTCCCGGATGGTCCATGCCGGTTTGCGAGATGGATGTCCGGGTGGGCGGCACCTATCGCTGGGTATGGCGGCATGATTCCAAGGGCACGGAGATGGGAGTAAGCGGTGTTTATCGTGAAATAGTGCCGCCGGAACGGATCGTTTCTACGGAGAAGTTTGACCACGCCTGGTATCCCGGCGAGGCCCTGGGCACGGTTGTGCTGACCGAGCAAGGCGGCAAGACCACTCTGACCCAGACGCTGCTGTATGAATCGCGGGAGGCACGTGACGGTGTCTTGCAGTCTCCAATGGAGCAGGGCGTGGCTGCGAGCTACGACCGTCTGGCGGAGATTGTGGCGGCGCAACTTGCCGGAGGGAACTGAACAACAACGATTCGACACAAGCTTGCAATTTGAAGAAATGAAGGAAAACCCTATGCAAAAAATCAGCCCGTTTTTGTGGTTCGATGACAAAGCCGAGGAGGCAGCGAACTTTTATGTCTCCATTTTCAAGAATTCTAAGATCAGAAACATCAGCCGCTATGCCGAAGGAAGCCCCGGCCCAAAGGGGAAAGTGATGACCGTGACTTTTGAGATCGATGGCCAGGAGTTCATAGCGTTGAACGGCGGTCCGGTATTCAAGTTCTCGGAAGCCATTTCCTTTTTCGTGCACTGCCAGACGCAGCAAGAGGTTGATGAACTGTGGGAGAAACTTTCCGCCGGCGGCGAGAAGAGCAGGTGCGGCTGGCTCAAAGACAAGTATGGCCTTTCCTGGCAGATCGTCCCTACTGTTTTGGGCCAGATGCTCTCCGACAAAGACCCGGAGAAAGCGAAGAGAGTCACGCAAGCCATGCTGGCTATGGACAAGATTGATATTGCCCGGCTGAAGCAGGCGCATGAGGGGCGATCTAACACGCGGTAAGAGGCCCCAGAATGTTTTCGTCATCACCACGCCCAGCGCCGTCGGGGCTACAAGTAGGTGGACCAGGGACAAACGGGGCCCCTGCAGGGCAGCAGTCCCGCTTGAGCGGGACGGATCAAAATAGCCCGCCGTTTCAACGGCGGGTAGATGGGCAAATAGACGACAGAGTCCCCGCAGGGGACGGCTGAACAGTGTTCTACAATTTTCCGCCATGCCACACCGCTATGAAAGCCTCCTGGTCCATTGTGTTTTCTCCACCAAAGACCGCCGGCCTCTGATCGCTGAGTCGATAAAGAGCAACCTGTGGGCCTACATCGGCGGCATCGCCAGATCCAACAAGTTCAAAGCCCTAGCCGTTGGTGGCATGCCGGACCACGTCCATGTTCTGCTTTCTTTGCCGGCTACTCTGCTGGTAGCCAAGGCCGTCCAACTCATCAAGGGTGGATCATCGAAGTGGCTGAACGATCGTTTACCGCGAAGGTCGTTTGCCTGGCAAGATGCATACGGGGTGTTTACGATCGGGATTTCGCAGGTCAAGGACACGATTCGCTACATAAACACCCAGGAAGAACATCACACCAAGATTAGCTTTGCGGAAGAATGGCGACGAATTTTGGATCGCCACGGCATCGCCGAATTTACGGCGTAAAGTTTCAACCGTCCCCTGCGGGGACTCGGTCGCCTCTTCACTCTTACCCGCCGTTGAAACGGCGGGCTATTGTCGTTCGTCCCCTGCGGGGACTTGGTCGACTTGCTGTGGTCACGCCACCCGCCATGTCGTTGCACGCTCGATTCTCTGGCCCCTGCCTCAGGACAACCCTCCTTCCACTCTGCCTTGACAACCTCCCCGCCAATCTCTACATTGGCGCGCACTAATCCTTAGAACTTGCGGGGCCGCTTCGCCCCAAAGGAGAAATTGTATGAGCAACACTTTTGTTCGCTGGGCCGGCATTGTTTGTCTGGCCTTGGTGGCTGTGGTTCTTTCGCTGGTGCTGGTCAAGCACGTCTCGGCGAGTCCTTCGGCCGTCCTCAATGCCTGCATCAATCCCGGCAATGGAATGATGCGGCTTGTCGATGCCAGTACCGCCTGTCACGCTAATGAAACCCGCGTAGAGTGGAACGTCACAGGTCCGCAAGGTCCTCAGGGACCGCAGGGTGATCAGGGTCCGCAAGGTCCTCAGGGCCCGCCGGGAGCCTCCGCAGGCGGACCGCCTTTCGTTTGGGTCTGCACGCCTGCGAGTTTTCCCAATGCCGCCGGCAACCCGACGGCGAATGTGTATGTCTTCAACGGCGGCTCAACCACGGCCAACGTTGCCGTGAATATTCTGGACAAGAATGGAAACAATCTGGCGGGAGTGACGATTCCCGGAACGAATCCGCCGGTAAATTACCCTGGGAACACGGGGACCAACACTTCGCCTCTCGCGGCGGCGGCTACGCGTGTGGATAGCTGGCTTTCGCCTCAGACTGGTCCAGCCATTCAGGGATTCGATGGCGTGACCAACGTCTCGTTTTCCGTCCGCGTTACGTCCGACCAGCCCATGGTGGTCGGCGGCGACATGCCGTTCGGCGGCTTGGCGGTGACCCCGTGCAGCCTGTTACCGAAATAACCGCCGGGGATCCTTCGTGACGTCACGCGTGCGGCAAAGGCCCTGAAGAGGGGGCCGACTCAGGGCCTTTTTCCGGCGCGTGCTGTTCGCCCAAACAAGAGCACGCACAGATTATTTCCCACAGATCCATACGGTTAGAAAGCGCCGAGATGCGCCAGCGTAGACTTTTCGACGGCCGTGGACGCAGAATGGCACGGGTCCCCTGATCGGCTAGAAAAGATCATAGGATCGGCGGCGAAGCGCATCCAATGGAAATAGGATTTAGAAGGAAATGTATATGCAACCCCGTAACGCTTTCCGGCACATAGTGACTCTTTTCCTGGCCCTGACGTTGCTGGCCGCTCCGCTTTGGGCGCAGTCGCAGCCGCAACTGCCTGATCCAGGCAGGACTTCCCTCAGCCGGGAGCAGCAGGAACAGGTCGGCCTGCAGGCCGTGGGCGAAGTCTATCGCCAGATGCCGGTGCTGCCCGATTCGCACCCGGTTTCGCAATACGTGCAGCAACTGGGACGAAAGCTGCAGGGAGTGATTCCCGCGGAGCATACCTGGCCTTACCAGTTTCACGTGATTCCGCAGAAAGAGATCAACGCGTTCGCGCTGCCGGGCGGGCCGATTTTCGTGAACATCGGGACCATCCAGGCAGCGGAAAACGAAGCCCAGCTTGCCGGCGTGCTGGCGCACGAGATGTCGCACGTGTACATGCAGCATTCGGCCAAGCAGATGGCGAAGGCGCAATGGACCGGACTGTTCGCCGGGCTGGCCGGCGCTGTGCTGCCGCAGAGCGGACTGGGCAGCTTGGCGCGCATGGGGATCCAGTTCGGCGCGGGCTCGGTGCTGATGAAATATTCGCGCACTGACGAGGCCCAGGCTGACCAGGTGGGCGCGATCGTAATGTATCGCGCCGGCTACAATCCCAAAGCCATGGCCGATTTCTTCGTCACGCTGGAAAAGAAGTACGGCAGAGGCGGACCGCAGTTTCTGAGCGACCATCCCAATCCCGGCAACCGCGAACTCGCGATTGAGAAAGAGATCCAGCCCTGGCCGCAAAAGCAGTACTTGCCTTCCAGCAGCGCATTCGCCCAGGCGCGGCAGAATGCTGGCTCAGTGCGAGCTTACAGCTCGCAGGAGATTGCCCAGGGTGCCAAGCAAGGCGTGTGGGCGCAGCAGAACCGTAAGAGCGGCGCCACGCCCCCGAACTTGTCGGGCGGCAACGGTCAGGTCGCTGACGTCTCTATGCGCCAAGTGCAACCGAGCGGTACGTTCGCCCGCGCCACGTTCAGCGGTCTCAGCATCGGCTATCCGCAGAACTGGAAGACCGCCGGCAACTCGAGCTCATTCGTGATCGCGCCCCAGGAAGGTGTGTTGCAGTCCGGGATCGCGTACGGCGTGCTGATTAACGCCGCACCAAACGCCCGCGGATCGCTGGACCAGGCCACCGAGCAGATCCTGGCCAGTATTGAGAAGGACAACCCCGGAACGCGAACCTCGGGCGAGATCAAGACGATTGACGTCGACGGCGTGGAAGGACGCTCCGTCTTACTCAGCGGCACCTCGCCGCTCCAGCAGGGGGGCCAGGCACTGCCCGAGCGCGATTGGGTGGTGACTTTTGAGCACCCGCGCGGCGGGCTGATCTATATGGTGTTCGTGTCGCCGGAACGCGACTTCAGCCAGTTGCGCGCCACGTACCAGAGAATGCTGGATAGCGTGATGCTCCAATGACGTCGAATCGCCGAAATGCCGTGATGGCCCGGAATCGCGTCGGTGGGCGCTCCAGGCTGTTTCAACCTCCCGATTTCGGCGATTACGTTGCGATTACGCGCGATTCCGATTCTTAAGAGCGTATTCCGCGGTAACCGCTGCTCCTGAGTTCGCCCACGCGTTCCAGCAGCGCTGCCGTCATGTCCACCAGCTTGCCGCCCTTGTCCACGTACTCAGGCATGCGATGCCAGAGTTCTTCAAATTTCTCCGGATGGCTCGCCGCCAGAGTCGCCACTCCGATTCCGGCCACCACCAGGCCCGCCGGCCGGCGTCCGCTCAGGAAAAGCACAGCGCCGGCTGCAAAGGAACCGTAGATCAACGCCTTCTTCCAGTCCATGCTTCGCTCCATTTCCCTGCCTCCGTTGGTTGGGTTCCCGTCACGTGCCCGGTGGCGGCTGAGTTTCCCCGCCGCTCGTAGGACGAGAATACAATCTGCTCTGTTGCCTTTTGGGTCTTGCCGATGATTATTGCAGGCTTGGAAGACTGTGGACAAAAATTGTCACTGCAAAAAGAATGTGGGCGTCGGTATAGGGGCGACGCCCACGTGGGGGTACTGCGTATGTTGTTATCCAAATAGACGCAGATTCGCGTGGAAAGTTTCGTGTTCCAGGCGAACTTAACATAACTAAACGCTCTGATAGTTAATGTCCTAGCGCTGCATGACAAAAAACGCGGCCTCCCTTGCGAGAGGCCGGCAGTGAGAAGAGAAGAGAAGAGAAGCGATGAAGCCTGAATTTTAAAAACCCGATCTTTACATTTGCGCCACGAGCTCGCGAATCCGCAAGCGGGCCTGGTGCAGACCAAACCTGGACTCGTCTTCACGGACGCCTAGCAGGCGGGCGATCCGCGCGTGCTCGTAGCCTTCCACGTCGTGCAGCAGGAAAATGAGCTTTTCCGTGGCTGGCAACTTGATCACCGCGCTCTCCAGATGGACCCGCTTCATGTTGCAGCGAAAACCGCGGGCTTCTTGAGCCGCGGCAGCGCGCAAGGTCAACCCCTGCAAAGGCGCCAGTTCGCGGACTTCCGCGAGAAAAGCCTGGTCAATCTGTTCGGCCCGCGGCTCGTCAGCGCTGGAAAACGCACGCAAGAAAGTGCTGGCGGCCATCTGTTCGGCAGCCGGTTCGCTGCCTGTCATCCAGAAGGCCAAGGAATAGATCCGATGACGGTGTTCTCGATAGATTTTGCTGAAGATCGCCCGGCGGCCTTTTGCCGCGGAAGCTAGAATGCCTGCTTGTCTGATCGCTTCTGGAAAACTGCCTGCCATTGGCCCAACCCCTTTTCTGCCCTACTTGAGGAAATGTTTCAGTCGTACCTTGGCACACCTCGACTTAGTGCAATCCTGTTGCCCAAGGAACGTTCCGGCCCGGTAAGTCTTGCAAAGAAACTTAAGTGGCTGATTCTTAATGGGCAGTGAGCTTGGAAATGGGGGACTAGGGCCCGCACTCTCCGAGGCAACCCTGGAAACAAAGTAGCTACTGGGAACAGAAGTTCCACTTGTGTGGACCTAAGTGCTTAGCTTGTCTACCCAATGCGTAAAATTTACAGGCCGTTGGGTCGTTTTCAATGACCCGACCGCCTAGGTACCAGCGTCTAGAGATTCCCTTGCCCGCCGCGGCGGGCGGGCCCAGCCCAGGACTAGCCCAGGCCTTTAGGCCTGGGTGGGTGAGCGCGGTGAATCAGCAGCCGTTCATCGCGATACCGATGAATACGTGCATCGGTCGCAACCAGCTTTTCAGCGCCCTACCACGACTTCGCGGATATTGTCGCGACCGAGGAAGAATTTGCGAGAAGCGAAGTCCTGGAACAGGTTTTCGATGTGACGGTTATTGAAGATCCTCTGGATGCGGAACCCCGGCTCGGGATCGAGTTCCAGAACATCCGGCTGAACGATGTTGTAGCGACAGTAAGGGGAATCGAGGCCGGCATCCTTGGTGTGGAAGATGGCGAGCAGAGCGCCGTGCGGCTTTAGGATGTTGTGGATTCTCTCCACCAACGGGCGCACCAATTCTTCAGGAAGATAGTCTGCGACGTCCCACGCCAGGATGGCATCGAAGTGGTCCTTGGGGTATGCAAGGTTCTCCGCGAAAAATCTCTCGACGTCAATGCGGTGGGACCCATCTTCTTGCCTGGTCAGGAAAGTGGGATCTTTGGCGGCGCGCAAGATGTCCTCGTTATATGCGCGCATGTTCCGGCTGGTAAGAAACGTGATGTTGGCCGGTGAAGTAGGACCTAGATCGAGAGCGCAAAGCTTCTGATCGTCGGTGCCGGCCAGATCGCGGGTAAACTCTCCAAGGCCGGTGCAGCGACGCGATGTCCGCGCGCCCGTCCGCTGACGCACGTCCGCGGGCTGGGCTGCGGACGCAGTGCCGCGGAGCCATCGCGCAAAGTTATGCTGACCGGAGCTCAAGCTCCCCTACTTTACTCTATTTTGGATCCAAAAAGGAACCTTGCGCTGCCGGGCTTGCGCTCAAACTGGAGCTGCTGGTTGCCGAACTCGCCGAACTGGAGGCACCGGCCGCAGCCGCTGCCGCCATCGGCTTGCGCGAGTCGCTCTTGGACTCTTTGCTCTCTTTGATGTCGATTGCGCCTTTGAAGAATGCTCCATCTTCGATCACAATTCGCTGCGTGCTTACGTCGCCGGTCAAAGAGCAGCTGCGCTTGAGTTCCACGCGCTCACTGGACACTATATTTCCGGTGACGCGTCCGTGGACGATGATGTCCCGCGCCGTAATGGTAGCGTGGATCTTGCCGTTGGGACCAATCACCAATTTGTGATCGCGCAAGTTGATGTCGCCTTCGATTTCGCCATCGAGATAGAGGTCTTCGCTGCCGCTGAGCTCGCCCCGGATCACGACAGACTTGCCGATGTGGCCAACGTCGGCGCGCGCCTCAGTCGACGGCTTCAGAGCTTCTTTGTGCGGAGTGCTGACGGGCGCGGCGGCGGCTGGCTGCGCGGGTTGTGACGGATTCAAAGTCGGTCGGTCGTCTTCAGGTCTTGCTTTCCACATGTTGGCACCTATGTCCTTTTATTCTTGGTTGATGTCTTGCGTTTTGGTACTCGCGCAGGCATTTTGTCCGGCTAGTTTACTCCAGATTTATTTTTTCGCCAGTTACTGTGGGAGTGCACCAGGGAAGCACTCGAATATTCACAGGCGGCAGGCAGCTACTCAGGTTTTCCGCCGGACAAAGCGCAGCGTGTTTATCCTTTCGACAATTTATTGAGGCTTTGATAAACATCTTGTTTACTTATAGATACACGAGATACTCCGCTCGCACTGGCAGCCGGGACTTGGCCGCATGTTTGCTCTCTAGTTACTAAGCGGCCGGTTCTGGAACGGGGCAGCAGAACGAGATCCGGCGCCCAGGGGATGCTGGTTCCCAAGCTGCCAGGAACTCTCTTGGAAACGGCCGGGAACTAGTACAAGCCGCGGCTGCCATCGGTCACCGGCACGTGCGGTTTTAGCCTGCTGCGTGGAAACCGGGGTCCGCCGGCACACCCGGTTGTCGCATGCTGGGGTAGACGAGCCGCCTCTTGCTCTTTCCCAGGGAGACGGCACCAGGGGATGCCTGAAGTCGGGGCATGGCGTGCTTTGATAAAATGCAACTAGCTGCTGATGTTCTGGCGTCTAAGGGGAGTAGCCGGAATCGAGCCTTCATGAATCCACGGCACCTTTTGCACACAATGGCAGTGTTGTCTTTCGCGACAACTATCGCTGGTGCGCAGAACCAGCCTTCTCGTCCGCGGGAACCTGCCGCGGCGCAGCAACCGGCCCCGTCGGCTGTTCCCACGCCGGAGCCGCTGCCGCAGAATGCTAACGACTTCATCCGTCAGGCGGTGGATCACGAACTGGCGGAGCAGGACCGCGACCATTCCCACTGGCGGTATTTGCTGCATCGGGAGGACGACAAAGGCACTCAGGACCGTGACGTCGTCGAGACTGGAGAGGGATCGCTGTCACGTACGTTGCTCAAGTTCGGCCGGCCCCTCACACCCGAGGAACGCGCCCTGGACGAAGCCCGCATGCAAAAGCAGATCTCTGACCCCGGGGAGCGCGCCAAGCATAGCAAGCGCGAAAAGGACGACGCTGAAAAAGCCAAGAGCATGCTCAAGGCGATTCCCGACGCCTTCGTCTTTCAGTATGACGGCGAGGAAGACGGCTTGGTCCAGCTGAACTTTACCCCCAATCCGCGCTACAACCCTCCCACCCGCGAGCTCCGGGTGTTCCACGCCCTGCGCGGCAAGATTTGGATTGACCGCTCCCAAAAACGGCTGGCCCGCGTGGAGGGCTCTCTCTTTGAGGACGTCACGTTTGCCTTCGGCTTGCTGGGACGACTGGACAAAGGGGGGACCTTCAAGGTTGTCCAGCAGCAAGTGGCGCCGGAGCATTGGGAAGTCGTCTCGTTGGACATCAACATGAACGGCCGCGCCATAATCTTCAAGACCATCAACGTCAAGCACCGCCAGCAGCTCTCCGATTTCCAGCGCGTGTCCGATTCACTTACGCTGCACCAGGCCTACGAGATGTTGCTCAAGAGTGGAAACCCCGCGTCCGCGACCAACCACGCTTCCACGGTCCGGGCGGAAGGGAAAAATTAACGCGCCGTTCATTTATTTTCGGAAATCTATTTCCGGCCGCGTGCCGGAATTTTTTTGCGGCAACCCGCGCCCGGAGTTCCTCGTCAGAGCTGAATAGCAGTAGGCAGAAAGAAGCTCGAGGATCCACGTGCGCCACAGCAAGTTCCCTTCTCCACTAGCCAGCATTGATCACCGTTCATTTTCACAAGTTGACGCGCTCCATTGCGGATTAACGCGGCGATGTCTGGCCGCCGCGGCCCTGGTTTGCTCGTTCCTGGCGCCGGCACTTGCGTCGGCACAGGCGCTCCTGCCTGTGCCACATAATCTTGAATTGGCCGTCCAGGAAAGGCTCCCGGCGAAGCAACTCAACGACGACGCAACTAAGGCTGAGACTCCGCGCCACGAAGGCAATTCTGTGAGGTCACGGTTTGGTCTTGCTTTCCGCGCTTCCACCCTCGGCCTGGGAGCCGACGCCGGGATCCGCATCGCCCGGCCCCTCAACGTGCGCGTTGGCTTCAGCAGCTTCCATTACACTCGCATGCTGACAAGCGATGGGGTCCCCTACAACGGCTCCCTGCGTCTGCATTCCTTCCAAACCATTGTGGATTGGTTTCCGTTCTCACACAGCTTCCACGTGAGTCCCGGCGTCCTGTTCTTCAATGGCAATCGCGTGACCGCCGTGGCGACGCCGCCGGTTGGCCAGATCTTGACGGCGGGCGAGGAATCTTTCGTCAGCGATCCACAGAATCCTATCCGCGGCAATGCCAAGAGCGCCATCAGGAAGGTAGCTCCGATGCTCCTTGCCGGGTTCGGCAATCTTGTTCCCCGTAACCGGCATTTCGGGTATTCCGTGGACTTCGGCGTGGTGTTCCAAGGCGCGCCCAAATCAACCTTCACGGTGGCCGGCGGCGCCTGCGATCCTACGGGAGAATTCTGCGCCCAGGCTACCGAGGATTCGAGCATTCAGGCTGAAGCGCAATCGGCGCGTAGGGACCTGGACCGTCATGTAAGGTTCATGCGGTATTACCCGGTGATGTCGGTTGAGTTCGGGTACCGGTTCTAGCAACGCTCACCAGATCACCCGATGGAGCTTGCTGGCAAACCCCTCATGCCCCGCGCAATCTAACTGTAAGCGCCACTTCCCGCCAGCACTTTGGGGATCGACACTGAAATCGAAGTACTCCAGGAGGACGCAATGAGAAAGACTTATGTGATTATCGCTATTGTGCTGCTGTCGTCTCTTTGGGTAGTCGCGCAAAACAAACCGCCGACCACCCTGCCCGGCAACCCGCAGCAGTATCCCAATGCACCGCCGAACCAGCAGCAAACGCCTCTTCCCCCGCCGCCACCAGACACCTCCCAGACTGCGAATGCGCCGGTTCCATCGGACCATGACAAGAGTTTGGAAGGCTGCATTGGCCTCGAATCCGGCAGCTACACCCTGACCGACTCTTCAGGCTATACTTGGCCACTCACGGGTGATACTTCCGGTCTGAGTAAACATGTCGGCCACACTGTGGAAGCTTCGGGCACCGAGAACCCGCAAGGCGCGTTCAAGGTGAAAAAGGTGAAAGTGATTTCGAACGCCTGTGCAGGGAAATGAACCCTGCTGAAAAATTTGGAACATTGCCTCCGGAGAAAATCTGGGGGCTTTTTTGCTTTGTAAAAAATTGTAAAAGGCCCAACTTCTCTCCAATCTCTTCGACGACCGGGAGTAAGCTTGAGCCTGGCGCTGGGAAACAAGGATCGCTCCCTGAGACAACCTTTGCGCGACGCAACATTTTTCTCCGGTCCGTGTTCACTTCAGACAAGGACCGGCTTCTACGGCGCTCGCATTTGTTCCACGCCGGCCGGACTGCGGCACGGACGCGGAAGCTTAAGATGATGAGCTGGATCAGAGTCAAACTGCCGGTTACCTTTCTGATCGTAGGCTTGGCGGCGTACGTGGTCTTCCTGGAAGTTGAGGCCAGCGATGAATCTGACGAACAGATCAGCGCTTCCGCCGTGTGGAACCCCCAGGCCCCCGATCTGGAACGGATCCGCCAAACCTGCCAAACCGAGCAAGGTGATGCCTACAGCCGCTGCTTTATCGAGCAGATGTCCGCCTTCGGCGCTTCGCCGGAGGCAGTGGCTTTCACCCAAGCCTACGCGCTGCAGAATCAGGGAATGGTCGCGTTCCTCAATGACTTCCGCGCCGTAGATGCCGTTGACGTGGGCTACGCAGTCTTTCCTTCCGGCGCAGATTTCAGCCAGCGATGGCTGCTGCTGAACGGTACCCCGCCGGTGATCAATGTGGATGATTTCAGCTTGTTGCCGCAAGCCGAGATGATGCGCGACTCTGTGTATGCCGCGCTGCTCCGCCGCTATCCCAAAGTCACTTTGTTTGACGGCAACCGCAGCTCAGACACCGCGCCTCAATCGGAGACGCTGCCCGACGCCGGCCAGCGCTTTGTGATCGAATATCCCCTGAAAGACCAGTGCCGAGCATGCCCGGTCGTGGGCCAGGCCAGTTTCAGCTTCGAGTTTGACGCGACTGGGAGGCTCGTGAAAGTGCGGTTTGTCAAAGTGTCGGCGGTTTCCGCACCCGCGAGATAGTGGCGCGTAACTGATCGCCGTAATCGCACACGCGCGGAATCGCTGTAATCGATGTTGCTTCCACGCTTTCTTCCTGGCGGCCGGACGATTCCGGCAATTTCGCGCGATTCCGATGCGATTGCGGCGATTTCCTCCGGGGTCCCCGGCGAGCCCGGTTTTGGCTCGCTGGGGTGGCTCACACCCCAAACAGATTCGGCCGGAGCTTGTGATAATTTTTTTCCTGAGCCCACAAGTTGAGCGAGACCGTAGCTACTTCGTCCACCATGGGGACGGCTCGGCCGTCTTTGCTGAGGTCAATGGACTTGATGTACGTGCGGCAAGTGTCGCAAGCTTCCACGCGAACGTGCTCGAATTCCTTGGCGGCGAAGATCGGTAGCTTTTCCTTATCTTCCTCACCGCAATTGGGACACAGCACCCGGCGAAAGTTCCATTCCGTAGCGCACAGCGAGCACAGAAGGGAGCGCTTGGCGCCGTCACCTTCCGGGCGAAGCACAGCCACCAGCGGCCGCGACCCGCAAAACGGGCAGCGCGAAGGCGAGCTGTCAACCGCCGCACCCGGGGGATCGCCAGACTCCGCTGATTTTGCCCCGGCTACGGTGGGGGTGCATCCCGCCAGATATTCGGCATAAGGTTGAAGCAAGGCCTGCGCAAAGAACGCGTACTCGCCGGCCAGATGAGACGTGTCTACCTGATGCTGCCAGATGCTCTCCAGCAGCGCCAACCGGTCTTCGTCAAGATCCTGGGCCAGCGTCTGCGCAGCTATGGCGAGAGAAGGCGAGCCTTCCCGCTTGACTAAAGAGATCAGTTCCGGGAAAAAAGGGAGCAATAACGGAAGCGGATGCTCTCCCTGCAGGCGTAGCTTCTCCTCCACGGTTTTCTGAAAGCGGGCGAGGTGCTGGTAGAACTTGAGCAGTTCGGCAACAGCAGGGTGTTTTTGGGCAAGCTCACCCGCCCGCTCGATACGGCGGTCCCAGGAAAATCCCATGAATTCCTAATTACTTGCGGCCCGTGATCCTTTCGTACCACAGGCGATGGTGAGCACGCGCCCAGCGGCCGGAAACAGTGCCGTCGGTCATCGCTTGCATGCTGCCCGGCGTCATCCATACGCTCATGTACACGTGGATGATGAAGGCGGCAATGGTAATCAGCGCGGTGGCCGAGTGAATGAAGACAAACAGGGTCAGGAGCCAGTGCAGCCCGCGCGGCATCATTTCCGGGAACCACATCACGATTCCGGTCACCAGCAGAATGAAGGTGCACCAGAACATGACCTTCCAGAAGGTTTTCTGCCCGGCGTTGAAGCGTCCCTGTGCCGGCGCCCCTTCGTCTTTATTCTCGATGTAATTCTTGAGGTTCTTATTCCACTGCTGGTCTTGGGGAATCGGCGCCATGTCCGCTTTCCACTTGGACTGCATCCAGAGGATCGCGACCACGTACACCAATCCGACCCAGGGATGCCAGAAGCGGACGGTAGGTCCGCCGCCCAGTACGGCGGCGATCCAATAAAGGAAAGGCGTGAACAAGGCCAGGCCAGTCAGCATGCAGTAGGTGTAGGACAGGGCATTGATCCAGTGCACCGCCCTCTCGGCGAACGTGTAACGTACCACCCGCTCTCCCGAGGCTGCGGCGCTCCCTGCGGTGTGTGTGATGCTTCCCGTGCTCATGCCCTCTTCTCCTCTCCCTCGACGTCCTTAACGCCGTAGCGAACACGGTGCATGAAGACGCCAAGCACGCCGGCCGCAATGCCCAGCCCGCCCAGCCACTTTAACGGTCCTTTCCACAGTTGGACGAAGAACGGGATAGAAGGACTCGCTGGCAGTTCGTATTTCTCCGGGGCGCTGGCGTCGTCGAGGACGTAAATCACGTGTGTGCCGCCAATGTCGCCCGGGCTGCTGGCGTCCGGGGTCTTGTCAGGATCGCCAGGATTATAGATACCGGCGTTCTTGTGGCCATTGGCTCGCAACTGATTGATCCGCTTGATCGCCTCGTACTTCATATCTTCCTTGCTGCCGAAGTGCAGGCAGCCCGTAGGACAGGACTTGATGCAGGCCGGCTCCAGTCCCGCGCCGACGCGGTCCGAGCAGAGCGTGCATTTGTAGACTTTCTTGGTGGCGGAGTTGAACTTGGGAATGTTGAAGGGGCAGCCGCTGACGCAGTATTGGCAGCCGATACAGTGTTCCTGGTTGAAATCGACGATGCCATTGCTGTACTGCACGATGGCGCCGTCTGCCGGACAGGCCTCCAGACATCCGGGATCTTCGCAGTGCATGCACTGGTCTTTGCGCATGAGCCAGTGCAGTTTGCCGTCACCGTCAACGTCTTCCTTGAAACGGATCAGGTTCCAGAAGTTCCATTCCGTATCTGGCATGGTCTGGTAAGTGTTATCGAAAGTGGTTTCGCGGAATACGTATCCGTTCCACTCAACGCAAGCAACCTCGCAGGCCTTGCAGCCGATGCAAGTGGTGGTATCCACCAGCTTGCACACGTCGTAGTCGCGGGAGACCCCGCGGCCCGGCGTGCCGCCACGGTGACCGGAGATCGCTTTGACTTCCAATGTTCCGTTGCTCATGGCGTATCTCCTTTAGGCCTTCTCGATGTTCACCAGGTAGCCTTTGAACTCTGGTGTGTAAGCGTTGGGATCAATCACAGCCGGCGAAAGCATGTTCGCGGGCGCGCGTTCGCTTTCCGGACGCCCGTCCCCAAGCCCTCGATAACCCCAGTGGATCG
>DATFXI010000012.1:0-26689 GCA_035316085.1 Candidatus Angelobacter sp. | reverse complement strand
TTTTTTGCCGCATCCTTTCGGGCGCGAGCACTGGCATCCTCGGAATTAGCCTTACTCCGCTCCTCTACTGGCGCGGGCGTTGCCGCCACAGATGGCTTGGAGGAATCTGGCTGGTCCGGTACCGTCTTGTCGCTGGCGCTTGCCGGAGCCGGCGTGGACGACGGCTCCGCCACTGCTGAGGTGTTCGCTGCTTCCGGTGTCGGAGACGCTTCCGGCTTTGGCTGCTCAACTTGCGGAGAAGGCGCGGGGGCTGCCTTGGAAGGGACAAACCTCTTCAAGCTGGCCAGCAAACTGGGGCGCCATTGGACGACCACAAATCCCAGCACCACTGCCAGGATGGCCAGGAACACGAAGGCGCGCCCGTAGCTCCTCGAAGGCTTCTCATCTTCGAGAAGATAGTCGCCGCCAGCATCGTCCGGCGGATCGTTCAACCCGAGAAACGACGGCCCGCCGATCGTTGAACGCTGCGCTGGTGTCGGACGTTGCGCAGGACTGTCGCTGCGGAAGATTGCCGCGGGCGGCCGAGGTGTGACTTCCGGCAACGGCGCTGCGGGTGGAAGTTCCGGCTCAGGGGACCCGTTTGGCGCAGCAGCCTCGGCTGGGATGTCTTTCACCGCCGAGGGTGATGACACACGGGCATCGGCAGCGTTCTGCTCTTCAGCGAGATCGGGGCTCGGCAACTGCACGTTGGCAATGGCGGTGGCGCGCTCTTCGGCGGCACGACGGGTGCTGAGACGGCGCTCGATCCGCGCTCCACACATGCCGCAGAAAGTGCTCCCCGGTTCACAGACGTGTCCGCAGGAAGCACACTTCAAGCTGGCCGCGCCGTGACGCACGCGCCGCTCGACCTTGCGGCGCTCTAGCTTCACGCCGCACATCCCACAGAATTTGTTCTCGGGACTATTGTCCGTCCCGCAGAAAGTGCAAAGCATCGTCTCAGCGTACCTGACCAAAAACTGAATTCTCGCTTGGCGGCTCACCTCTCCTAAGATGACACCGGCCAGCAAATGGCTGCAACTCTGGCCCGAATGGCCGAACTGCTTGCTTTAGAACAGATTGTATCGAAACCGCCTGGCCACCATCCTGTTACCAGCCATATCAACGATAATAAGTGAAGATGCCGACCCGCCAACAGATATCCGAAGTCGTGGAACGCACCGCTGCCGGCGCCGGTTTCGAACTGGCAGGTATCGCTCCTGTGAGCCAAGAAGACTGGCCGGAGCCATCGGCGTTTGTCGAATGGATCCAGGCAGGACACGCCGGCGAGATGAAGTACATGGAGCAGCGCAACCCGTCAGGAGAGCTGCGCCGGGCGTCACTCAAGCACGCCGCACCGTGGGCGCGCTCCGTGGTCGTCTGCGCTCTGAACTACAACACCGCGAAGCCATACTCAACCCAGGTGCACAACGCGCGCCGGGGGTGGATTTCGCGCTATGCCTGGGGAAGCCGCGATTACCATGACGCGCTTCTGCCGCGCCTCCGGCAAGTCGAAAACGCCGTCAAGGATTTCGCGGCCTCGCATGCAATCGCCATCGAAACCCGGAGCTACGTTGACACAGGTCCCATCCAGGAGCGCTTGTACGCCAAGTACGCCGGCATCGGATGGATCGGCAAGAACACATGCATGATCCATCCCAAGCTGGGTTCGTGGCTTTTTCTCGGCGTGATTCTGACTTCGCTGGAAATTGATTCTGTTCCACCTCTACCCGACCGCTGCGGCAGTTGCACGCGCTGTATCGACGCCTGCCCTACACAGGCCATCGTTGCGCCGGGGAAATTGGACGCACGCCGTTGCATTGCTTACCTCACCATTGAGAAGCGCGGGACCATTGCTGAGGAACTGCGCGCTCCCATGGGACAGCACGTATTCGGTTGCGACATCTGTCAGGACGTCTGCCCCTGGAACAATAAGACCGGTAACGCTCCGGCCTCGGTGGTACCGGAATTCCAGGCGCGCGAGCGTCTGTTTCAGCCGGGCCTGCGTTGGTTGGCCGGAATGGACGAGAGTGCTTACCGCGAACAGTTTCGCGGGTCCCCGGTTCGTCGCGCAAAACGCAGCGGGTTGCGGCGGAACGTGGCTGTTGCCATGGGCAACAGCGGCGATCGCGAGTTTGTCCCCGACCTCAAGGCTATGGCTGAAGACGCCGACCCAGTAGTCGCGGAGCATGCCCGGTGGGCAATCAAGAAACTCGGCGGCGCATGACCAGAACCATCTCTGACGCTTATTGCCCTCAAAAACACTTACGCCGGCCCCCTCGCGCTTGCCACAAACTCTGTGCTATGGTCTTTTCAAGAACCCATGTCCACATCGCGTGTGCAACCTTGGCCGGTGGAGCGAGCCTGCCGGCGCTACCTGATGGACCAGCGCCTCCTTCTGCGTGGAGCCCGGGCCGTCTTTCACGGCCGCACCAAGGACATCAGTGAAATGGGTGTTGGCGCGATCGTGGCCGGCGAGTTGAACACAGACGAAGCGCTCGAACTGGAGTTTTATCTTCCCGGCAAGCTCAACCCGGTCAAGCTCACGGCAGAGGTCCGTTACCATCAAGGGTTTCAGTACGGGTTCCAGTTCCTCGATATCACCGATCAGCAGCGTGAGGTGATCCGCGAGGCCATCGTCGTCCTGCCGCCGGCCTAAGCGAGCGTGTGAACACCCTGGGGAGACCGTGACATAGATCACATACGATCTGTGACGCCCCGAACAATAATGATGGCGATGGCGAACATGGGCGTTGAGGTCAACTTTGCTCCCGCTGCCCCCGCCGCAAATGCACGGCCCTCCGCGATGCGCCTGCTGGTCCCGCGCGAGCATGGATCGTGGGGTTTGTGGCTCTTGCCGCTCATCAGCGGCGCAGTTGTCGGCTGGAGCGCGCGCAGCGACGGCGCTGTCCCCGCTGTCCTCTGGTTCTTTCTGGCTGCTACGTCAGCGTTTCTCGTCCACCAGCCGTTCCAAGCCTGGCTCGGACACTCCGCCTTACGGGCGCGCTCCCTGGAGGAAAAGCGCACGGCACTGACGGCCACGCTAATTCTCTTTGCCCTGAGCGTGCTCAGCTTGATAGTGATGACGATCGAGGGGCGAAGCCTCATCCTGTTAGTGGTTGTAGTGGCTGCGGGTTGCTTTTGCGCGAACGTGCTGATGGCCGGAACCAGGCTGCGTTCGCTGCGCCCGATCGCGCAGATCGTCGGCGCTCTCGGGCTGACTTCGACTGCCGTGGGCGCTTACTATGCCGTCGCCGGAACACTCGATGTCCGGGCCGCAGTTCTGTGGCTGGCAAGCTGGTTGTTTGCTGCCGCGCAGATTGCTTACGTCCAATTGCGTCTGCGCACCGCCTCCGCCCGCTCACCCGCTGAAAGGCTCCGTGCGGGCTGGAAGGTGTATGTCTTGCATCTGGCCTTGCCGATGGCCGCGGCGATCGCGGCCATCTTGGGCCAGGCCCGTTGGCTTCTCGCCCTGTCTTTCGTGCCGCCTGCGGCACGCCTGGCGCTTTGGGCCGTTAGCCCTCCGGCGCGGCTCCACGTCCACCGGCTGGGATTCACGGAACTGATCCATAGCCTGTTGTTCGCCGCGCTGTTGGTAGTCGCACTCTTGCAGAGCTAGCCCAGACTACTTCTTCCCCATGACCAACAGGGTGAAGGTTCCCGGCTTCATCACGCGCCGCGGACGGTCGCCCTCTTTGGCCGGCGGCTGTTCATCGAACTCCGCGGTGACCAGATAAACGTCGTGGTTATTCGTGTCGAGCGCCATGGTGCGCGCGCCGCGTTGGGTCTCCGCGTTCTGGGCCACGGTATATTTGTCCGGCGAATCCTCGTGCGCCACTGTCAGCGTGCCGTCACCATTCGAGCTGAACGCCAGTTGCGTGGCGGGATCAAACGCGTTGGCGTCCACACCCTGGCCAATGGGCACGGTGGCTACAACCTTACCGCTGTCGGCGTTAATCACCGCCATCACCTTGTTGTGGCAACCGGCAAACAAGCGGCGGTTTTTCTGGTCCATGGCCAGGCCCGCAGGCTCTTCGCATCCCGTGATCGGCCAGCTTGCAGTGACTGCGGCTTTTTTGGCATCGATGGCGGTCAGCGTGTTCCTGTCTTCAATGTTCACATAGACCATCCCCTTGCCGTCTGCGGCCGCAAATTCTGGCTTGCCATCGAGAGGAATGGTGGCCACGACAGTTCCTTTATCCGCATCGATCACGGTCGCGTTCTTGCTGCGGCCGTTGAAGGAGAAGACGCGCTTGGACGCCGCGTCATACAGGATCGCATCCGGATTGTCCCCGCCTTCAACTTTGACATTAGAAATCTCCTTCAACGTCTTTAAATCAAAAACAGTTACTGAGTTAGTACGGCCATTGCTGGTAAAGCCTTTGCCGAGGTCCTGTGCTAGCGCGATGCCGTGCACGCCTTCAGTGTTGGGAATCTCGCCGAGAACTGTGCCCTTCGCCGGATCCACGACCATGACCCGTGTGCCGCGGGAAATGAACAGGCGCTTGCCCGCGGGATCGTAAGTCAGGTAGTCCCAACCGCCGTCGCCGCCAATGGTGTATTTCTGCTTAAGTTGGTATTGGGTTTGCCCGAACAACGGTGCCGCGAAAACAGCGATAAGTGCCAAAACGAGGATGGACACAACTGGCTTGCGCATGGGAATCACCTCAAGTGGTCTTTTCGGAAGCAGCCAATTGTAATACGCAAGCGAGTTTCTTGCCTGACCGTTCCGTTAAAGTGCTATCTCCCGCAGGGCTGGGAGACCCGCGTCACCAGACCTTGGTCGGGGAAGCTGAGAGCGCCGTCCAAAGTGTCGGAAGGCCCGTGAGTGAACCAAGGCAGGAGCACCTGGTTCTGTGGGTGATACGTAAAGCCATCAATCGTGACCGGATATCCGGCGTTAGGCAGAGCGGCCAGGGGATCGGCGGTTTCCAGGTTGCTCTGGCAGGCGCCGGGAGCTGCTGGCGATGTCCAGGCCGGAACCAAATTGCTGCCGAAGGGATTGTTCATCCATTCGGAGATCTCGTGGCTGAGGGGCGTCACGTCCGCCACATTACCTCCCAGGATCCCCGGGTCAAGCCAGCTGGCCCAGACCAGCGTCTGGATCAGATGCGTGTTCTCGACGTGCCCGGTGTCATACGCCGTATGGAAACCGAGTACGCAGCAGCGCTTCGTATCCAAGTCTGGCGCCAGAAAGACATTGGCAGTAAGGAAAATGGCCAGCGCGTCAGGGTGCAGGTCCTCGAGTTGCACGATGGTGTTGAGTTGAGAGATGAAGTACGCAGTGTCCACCAGAGCGTATACCGCGCCGGTGCTGCGGTTGCGATAGACACGCCCGCTCCGCCGTGGCACTTCAATAACCACGGGTTTGATCAATTGCGGCGGCGCCAGCAGCGTATGCCAGTCGGGGCCCATAATGCGGTAGAACTGTGCGCGCTGGACAGCATCGGCAAACTGCGTAACCCCGGTCGGATAGGGCGCGTTACTGAAATTCGGCGAATTCAACACTCGCGGCAACACGGGGCCAGGACTGAGCACGATGGGTTCGCCGGCAGAGTCCACGTAACCGTCAAAGAACATCGTCAGGGCGATGATCTGGGTCGGAACCGCAGTTGCACCACCGCTCTGTGGCCTGGCTCCGACGATGGTGAACGGGAAGGTCCGGCCGGCAAACGCAAACGAGCTGGAAAAATGCGGGACGCTGGCAATCCGCTGCTGCTCGACTGCGGCCATGGCTTCGGGCGAAATCTTGCTGGCGGCCTCAAAGCGCGGTTGCGCGCCCTGGTTTTGCAGGAATCCGATCTCGGCCTCGATGGGAGTTCGGCTGGATTGCAGCACGGGCGCTGCCTGTGTCCATCCTGCTGAGGCAAGCACGAAAGACAGGCTCAAGCCCAGTACGCCGCGCCGGATCGGCTGTCGGGAACGGATTGTCCACGATGGCAGCAAAGTCCCCTCGAAAAGCCAGGCGGTAATTTTCTTCCAACCCGGCGCGTTTGTCGACCCAATTGCAACGTTGGTCCTGAAGCTTCAGCCTTACTGCAAGAACGCGTCAAGCAGAGCAGAAGAATAGGATGCCGCTGCGCTCATTTGTGCTTTCTGTACACTTATCTTGCTCCCATGAGGCGCGGATCTGAGCAACGCCGCCCTGGCAAACAATGCGGCGTGCGTAAACGCAGATATTCTTCTCTTTTGCGAAAGGAGCCGCCATAGGGTGAATCTATGATCTCGCGCACGGAAATCCAGGAAGCAAGCCGGCGCATTGCCCGCCATGTCCGGCGTACTCCTGTCTTCGCCCTGGAAGAAGGCGCGTTTGGCCTCAATGCCAAGATTTTCCTGAAGCTGGAAATGCTCCAGCACACGGGCTCTTTCAAACCACGTGGCGCTTTCAACTGCATTCTCAGCGCAACCGTCCCGCCCGCCGGCGTGATTGCGGCGTCCGGCGGAAACCATGGGGCGGCGGTGGCCTTTGCGGCGCAAAAGCTCGGGCATCGTGCAGAGATTTTTGTGCCTACAATCTCCCCCGCCAACAAAGTGGAGCGCCTGCGCCGCTACGGCGCCCAAGTCTGCGTGACCGGCCGCGACTACGCCGAGGCCCTTGCCGCCAGCCAGCAGCGCACGGCAGAGACTGGCGCCCTCGCCATCCACGCTTACGACGACGCGCGGGTGCTTGCCGGACAAGGCACGCTCGGCATGGAACTGGAGGAGCAAGTGCGCGGGCTGGACCGCGTGCTGATCGCCGTCGGTGGCGGTGGGCTCATCGGCGGCGTGGCCGCCTGGTATCAGGACCGCGTGCGCGTCATCAGCGTAGAACCGGAGCGCGCGCCTTCGCTGGCCAAAGCCCTCGCCGCCGGCAAGGTCGTGGACGTGGAAGTCAGCGGCGTGGCTGCGGATTCTCTCGGCGCCCGCCGCGTGGGAACACTGATGCTGCCCATCGCCCAGAAGTTTGTTTCGCAGGCGCTGCTGGTCAGCGATGACCAGATCGTCGAGGCGCAGCGGACCCTGTGGCAGCACTGCCGCCTGATCGCCGAGCCGGGCGGTGCGACGGCGCTGGCTGCGTTGCTCTCCGGCGTCTATCAGCCCCACCACGGAGAGCGTGTTGGGGTGGTGATTTGCGGGGCCAACTCGGACTTGACCGGTTTTCCCGCCTGATTCGCGCCGCCAACTGCCGAAATGGGGTGTGTTTCAGCCGCTGCCGTTCGACGGCCCCACACCGCCTGCCCCAGAGAGCGATTTAGGAATAGCCAGACGCTGTTTTCCCAAATAGTATGTTTCAGCCCCTGAAACGCTTTTGTTGAAAAGATCACTATTTCAGAGGCACGTCGGCCCAGTTTGAGACGATTCTGTTTCAAAGACTCAGAAGCACAATGAGGAGAAAAGAATGAAGCTTTGCACTTCGTCTAAGGTTCTTGTGGTTTCCCTGATGGTACTTGCGGCCCCTGGCCTTATGTTTGCCGCTGGCGCCAATGTGGATTGCACCGGCGCAACGCCCGGCGCGTTCACAAGCATCAGCGCAGCCATCGCGTCACTGCCCCCGGTGGGACCGAACAGTATCAACGTACTCTCAAGTTGCACGGAGAACGTTGTGATCTTCGGCTACTCGAATTTGAGCATCTCAGCCGTGCCCGGAACGTCCACAGTTACGGCTAGCGATGCGAACCGCCGCCCACTGGCCATCGTCAACTCAACCAACATCTCGATTGACGGCATCAACTTCAGTGGAGGTCGCGGAGTATTGATCAACAACAGTACTGGCGTTCAGATCAGTGACGGAATTCTGCATGACAGCTCCCGGCAGGGCATCCTATCGCTCAGTTCCGTGGTTGATATCTTCAATCTGACCATCAGCAACAACGCGTTCGCCGGCGTGTCAGCATCGAGCGGCACCTTCAACGTTGACGGCGGCGTGAGCATCACCGCTAACGGACGCTCCGGCATTGCCATGTTCAACGGCCATCTGTCTCTCAACGGCGGTGACGGTACGCCGGGTACGGAAAATGTGTTTAGCAATAACGGCGGCGCCGGCGTGGTTGTGTTCAATAGCTCCGAAGCCGATATTGGCGGAGACAATCGCATCACCGGCAATGGGGCGCAATTCGCGGTAGAGGTCATCCACACCAGCACGCTCAGTATGACGGACGGAACGATTGCGAACAACATCGGGATTGGGGTGCATTGCGGTGAAACCAGCCACTGCGAATGGGACGGTGTGACGAGCATCTCCAACAACGCCGGCGGCGGGATCGAAATCACCGATCACTCTGATGCGTATATTGACGGCGGGATTAACATCTCGGGCAATACCGGGGTGGGCGTACTGGTGGACCTGGGCTCCGTGTTCAACAGCCTGGGCGGAAACACGATCAACAACAATACCGGCGATGGAGTGATTGTGAACGATTTGTCGGTCTTGAAATTTGCCGCTAATGACACCATCAACGGCAATGGAAATTCCGCGCTGGTATGCGGCAACGGCTCGTTAGTGGTGGGCGACGTTAGCACCTACAAGCCGAGAAAGTGCGGGCCCGCCTTCCTGGCCAAACCGCTCTAACCTCATCGCGAAAAAAGGGCCGCCCCCGGTGGCCCTTTCTCTTTTTCCCGGCAGAGCGCTCTATTTCGCAGCTGCGGTCAGGTTCTCTCCCAGCAAGAACTGGCGAACAAACATCACAGTCGCATAGAACTGAAAATCCTGGTTCTTCTTCTTGGCGTAACCATGGCCTTCGTCGTTGGCCATGAGGAACCAGGTGGCAATACCGTTGTTCTTCAGTTTGTCCAGCATCTGGCGAGATTCCGTCCAGGGCACTCGCGGATCGTTCTTACCCACCACCGCGAACACGGGCTTGCGGATTTTATCCGAGTTGTTCAGCGGCGCCGTCCGCTCCAGGTATTCGCGGATTTTGGGATCGCGCTCGTCGCCGTATTCCACGCGGCGTAGATCACGGCGGTAAGCCTCCGTGTGCTCCAACAGCGTGACCAGGTTTGACGGCCCAACGATGGGCAGCGTGCAGCAAATCTTGTCGTTGTACTCGTAGGCCACGGCCCAGGTCATATAGCCACCGTAACTGCCGCCGGTGATCATGATTTTGTTGCCGTCGAGACTCGGGCTCTGCTTGATCCAATCCAGGAGCGCGCCGATGTCTTTATGTGTGTGGTCGCGGTTTATGCCGTTGTCCAGCTTCAGGAACGTTTTGCCGTAGCCGCTGGAACCGCGCACGTTGGGGAACACCAGCGCCACGCCCAGTTCGTTGAGATAGTAGTTGTTCCGCCCCAAGAAACCAGGACGGTACTGTCCTTCCGGGCCGCCGTGAATGTTTACGATCACCGGACGTTTGCCGGGGAATTTCTTGGGATCAGGACTGTAAAGGAAACCGGAGATAGTCTTGCCGTCGAATGTCTTCCACTTGATGAGCTGCGGCTCGGAGAACGTAGCCGTATTGAGACCACCAGTCTCGCTGAAGGTCCAGCGTTCGATTTTGCCCGTGGTCACATCGAGCGAGTAGACGTCTGACGTGGAACGCGCCGAGTTGAGAACGAAACCAAGATCGTGACTGTTCTTGTGAAACGTGGCCCCAAAGATCAAGCCCGTGGGAATTCCTGCGACCGGGTGATATTTGCGCGTAGCCGTGTCCATGAGATAGAGCTTGCTGATGCCGTCCTCGTTGGCGACGAAGGCCAGCGTCTTGCCGTCTTCGCTTAAATCAAATTCATCCACGTCCCACTTGATGTCCGTAGTGAGATAAGCCGGCTGCATGGTGGAGAGATCAAAATAGGTCAACCGCTGAAACTCGGAGTCGCGGTCCGTGGTGGTGTAAAAACCCTTGCCATCCTTGCTGAACACGCCACCCGAATAAGCCACTTCATCCTGACCCGTCTTCGGCGTGAGAAGTCTCTTCTCGCCCGTTGTAGCGTCTGCCAGCCAGAGGTAACTTTGGTTGGCGGAGATGCCCTGCTCGACCAGCAACTTCTTGCCATCGGGTGACCAGTCGTCCACCCCCCAGCCGCCGCCTTCGAGCTTCAGCAGCATGTGGTCCGACTTGGGGTCCGTCGGGTCCATGACCCATATGTCGGTATCCTGTCCGGTGCGCCGCGTGGAGCTGTAAGCAAGTCGTAGATCGTGATGAGCATAGCTGGCGCCGGTGTTACGTGACTTGCCGTCGGTCAAGAGCGTGACCTTGCCGTCAGCCAGATCGTAGCGATAAAACTGGAACCACTCGCCGCCGCCGATGTCTTTGCTGAACAAGAAGTAATCGCCTTTGGGACCGTAATGCGCTCCACCTACGCGATCGGGAAAGAAAGTGAGTTGGTTGCGGTCGCCACCAGGCATCTTCACGCGATGAATTTGTGGCACGTCAGCGAAACGCGTAGTGATGAGCATCTCCCGCTTCACCGGATCCCAGTCCTGCAGGCCGGCGCCGCGGAATTCGCCGTAATGGTTGGCTGTGTCGGCCACCGACGCCGGGACCGGTGGAAGGTTCTCCAGCACCAGGTTGTCGCCGGGACGAATGACCCCTGGACCCGCCGCGTTGTTCTGCGCCAGAATCCCAGCGCTCGCCAACAAAAGAGCAAAGACCACAAAAAACTTCTTCATTAGCCTGCCTCCAGAGTCGTCGAGAAGCGTAATCCGCCGCCACAGCGGCGTCAAGAAGCATAGACCTTTCATCCGCGCTTTTGTGAGCACAGGAAATGGCACCTGATTTTCCTTTGAACGCCAGCCGTACGAGCGAGGGCCCTATCCTCCCGACAAATGGAGAATCGCGTCATAGTCGTAAAACAGCGTTCCGGTGGTTCCTTGCTGGGCTGCCGCCACCATGGCTCGCCCTACTGTCTGTGCGGCAATCGCGCGATAGCGTCTGAGACCGCCGATCATCACAAACGCGAACAACGGCATGGCTACTTGGGCCAAGCCTTCGCCCAGGCGGGATTCGTTTCTTTTCCCCAGCAGCAGGCTGGGACGCATGATGTGGAGCGCGCGAAACCCCAGTTGGCCAATTCCCTGCTCCAACTCGCCCTTGACGCGCAGATAAAAGTTGTTGGCCTTCGCGTCCGCACCCACTGACGAGCACAGCACGAATTGCCGGGCGCCCGCCTGGCGCGCGCAGGTGGCGGCCGCCAACGGATAGTCCAGATCCGCACGGCGAAAAGCTTCCTGCGAGCCAGCTTTGCGGACGGTGGTACCTAAAGCGCAGAAAACGTCATCGGCATTGGAAAAATCGGACGGAGTGAGTTTTTCAAAGTTGACGACCTTCTGCTCCAGGCGCGGATGCGGCGAAAGCGGCAACTCGCGCCGGTTCAACAACACGATTCGGCTGTACGACGGCCCTGCCAGCAGGGCTTGCAAGCAGAAGCCGCCGACCAGGCCGGAAGCGCCGAGAAGCAATGCGGACTTGTTGTTCATCCTGCTCGAGGCTTTGCACAGCCTAGTGTATCCCGTGGGCAGTGCAGTTGATCGTAGCCGAAAAAACGGCCTGCCATGACCACTCCGGGCTCGCGAAAACCGCGCGATCCGGGGGCCCGGGCAGGCCGGAGGAAGGACAGCAGAAAGAGCTGCTTGGCAGGTTCTAGTGGGGCGTGCAGTCCTGCACCGGAGGTGCGGCAGTGCCCACCGTCGTGTTCAACGAAGGCGAACCGTCGAAGTCGAACAGGTCTTCGAGTGTGTTGGCATGCAAGTCACGCCGCGTCAGATGCGGCCGCGCATCGTCGCCGTCCTGGTCTCCATCGCCGGCGGTCATGAAGACCTTCTCGATCAGGGCCAGCAATGAAGTGTGGTCGCCTACGGTGTGCGAAACGTAGTGGCGCTTGGAGAAAGGCGAAATGGCCAGGAAAGGCACGCGGAAGCCAAGCTGGTCAAAGTTCGCGCACGATGCCGGGAACGGCCCTGTGGGATTGGCGCCGAGCGCGGGGCAGAGCGCGATCGCGCTGGCCTTGCTGATAGCGCACTCCGCACCGCCCCCGGGTTGCAGGCTGGCTGGAGGATTGGAACGATCGGCGCACTGGCCGGGGTTGATGCCGTCAGGATTTGGCTCATGTCCCTGACGGGCGCGCGGGGGAGCTACATGATCGTAAAAGCCCCCGTGCTCGTCATAAGTGATAAAGATGATGGAGTCTTTCCAGAACGGCCCATTGCGCACCGCATTGACTATCCGCGAAATAAACGCCTGGCCGCGTTGGATATCCGTGGGTGGGTGCTCGTCATTCTCGGTCTGGATGCCGAACAGCCCAAAGCTGGGATCAACGAAGGAAACTTCAGGCAGCGGGCCGGCGCCCGGAGTCCCCGCCGCCTGCGCCAGGAAGAGCCTCACCGGAAGAAAATGCGGGTCGATCGGTGGCGTGAAGCCGAAGGGGCGGAAGCTGCCTCCCTGCGGGGCGTCCGAGAAATAATCCGCCCAGGAGACGTTGTGCGCCTCCATCAAGTCGAAGATGGTTCCCGTGACCGGCTTGTAGCCACCCGGAGGAGGAAAGATCTCTGCGGTCGTCAGATGACCGAAGGAGGTTGCGGCCAGCAGATAGGAGCGATTGGGAAAGGTCGGCCCGAGCACCGAGCAGAAATAGCGATCACTGATGGCAAACTTCTGCGCCAGGTCGTAATAAAACGGGATTTCGTCCTGGTTGTAGAAATTCATGGTCTGGTCTTCCGTGGCGTTCTCCACGCCGTTATCGGGCTGCTCGCTCACATCGTTGACACGGACAAACCCGTCACTGCGGGTATCGTGCAGAGTGTTATTAGGGCTGGTGAAGTTGGCTTCTTTGTGCGTGCCTCCCCAACCGTGGTCCAGGTCCGGCACCACGCAGCGGCGCGAATCATGGAAGGCCAACACGGTGTGGCCATCGTCATCGATATTCGAGTTGAAGCAGGTCAACAGGCCGGCGTGGTCCTTGATGCACGATAGGCCATCCACGCAACGATGGTCGTCTTTGCGGCATCCGCCACGGTCATCGCGGTCCTGGTCTCCGTCGCCACGAGGCGAGTGGTACGGGCTGTTGGGCGCATAGGCCAGCGCTCCGAAATAGTTGTCAAAGGAGTGGTTCTCCTGCATCACGATAATGATGTGCTTGACTTTGTGCGGGTTCCCTTCAGCCTGGGCCGGCCGCGCTGCAATTAGGACGACTGCCAGCGGCAATAGCAAGGCCAGCCGGCGGGTTCTAGAGAATGGCATGGGTACTCTCCTTTCAGCGCGGCATTAGACAGGAGAGTTGCAAAACTCGTGTGAAGGACACGTGAATTCTTTGTTAGGAAACGAACAGGGACGGGCGGCTCACCCCGATCCGGGGCTCGCCGCTTGCCCAACGAGGGCAGCTACCGCCGCGGCGAAGCTTGCCGCGAGGAACCGGGTCCGCCGGCCGGCTGCAGGCGAGCCAACTCCCACAGGGCGGCACAGCAGGCATCCTCTTTGCTGGTGGCATCGTGGCGGGCCACCACTTCCGCCGAACCTTCACGGCGGATGACGCAAAACCACAGGAAGTCTTCCCGGCCTTTATGCGGCGCGATCTTAGCGTGATAGGGGGAGCGAGCGATCTTCATTGGGAACACATCCTCTTGTACGTTTTGTACGTAGGGCTGTAACTACCAGAGACGAATGCGCTCACGACGGCTAGGAACACCACCGCGAACCAGTATTCTACGCTTCCAGATGTTCTTATCATCGCGCTAGATTGTTAAAGTTATGTTAAAAACCCGGCCAATCGTGCTCAGGACTAGCCCATGGTGAGCACGACTTTGCCCGTGGATTTGCGCTGGCGCATCATCTGCAGGGCGGAAGCAACATCTTTAAGATCAAAGCGTTGGGAGACATGTGGCCTGAGCTTGCCGCCTTCAAACCAGCTGAACAGCTGGGCAAAGGTCTGCTGCAGCAGCGCGGGCCTGCGCGACTGATACGAGCCCCAGTAAAAGCCGATCAGGCTGATATTTTTCACCAGAGCGATATTGGCGGGAATCTGGGGAATGCGTCCGGAAGCGAAGCCAATAATAAGGATCCGCCCTTCCCAGGCGATGGAACGCAGCGCGGCGTCAAAAGCATCACCCCCCACCGGATCGTAGATCACGTCGGCGCCACGGCCTCCGGTGATCTCTTTCACTCGTTCTCGGATGTCTTCACGCGCGTAGTCAATCAGATGATCTGCTCCGTGTTCTTTGGCGACGGCCAGTTTCTCCGCGCCTCCGGCGCAGGCAATCACGCGCGCCCCCAAGGCCTTGCCGACCTCAAGGGCCGTCAGACCAACGCCACCCGCAGCGCCATAGACCAGCAGCCACTCGCCGGGCTGGAGCCGAGCCCGCCAGTCCAGAGCGCCGTACGAGGTACCGTAAGCGATGGGAAAACCTGCTGCAGCGGCAAAGTCCATCTTCGCCGGTATTGGCATCATGCGGGCTGCGTCCACCACGATCTCTTCCGCGAACGCCCCCAACCCCGCCATCACCATCACGCGGTCGCCGGATTTTACGCCACTCACGCCGCTGCCGACTTCAGTCACCACGCCCGCGGCTTCCGCCCCAGGAGTAAAGGGGAGCGGCGGCTTCTCCTGGTACTGGCCAGCGATCAGCAACAAGTCGAGGAAATTCAGCCCTGCCGCCCGCACAGCGACCCGCACCGCTCCGGCACGCATCGCCTGCGGAGGAACGTCTTCCACAACCAGTTTTTCCGGTCCACCCCATTCTTTGCAAAGAACAGCCCGCATCTGCCCTCCAGTTGAGCGAGTGTCATTGTAATGGGTGGCGACTGTATACCGCTCGGCGGACCTTCCTGGCGATAAAACTCTGTTAGAATTCCGCCTCAAATGCCTCAGACCAACCAGCGCCGTCGCAATTGGCCCCTTTGGCTGGGAGGCTTGTTCATGCTGCTCACCGGTTTGAGCAACATTCCGGGGCTTTATGCCTGGAAGCTGGCGCAGGGAGTCCTTCCTTGGCTGAGTCTGGTTTTGCCGGCTGCTGCTGTGGGGTTGTTCGTCGTCGGTTTGCGACGGGCGTTTGCTCAGCCTGAGCTTTATCGCGGGAAGGTGACCGGCTCCATCCTGGGCGCAGTTGCGCTGTTGCTGTTCGCCGGGTCGGTCTGGCTGTTCTCTCATAACCGGGACGTGCCGCCTTCGGCGGGCGCCCCCAAGGTCGGGCAAAAGGCCCCCGACTTCACGCTGACCAACACCGCCGGTCAGACCGTATCGCTGAACCAGATGCTGACGCTACCCATGGACGCCTCAACCGGGACCCGGCCCAAAGCCGTGCTGCTGGTCTTCTACCGCGGCTACTGGTGACCGTTCTGCAACCTCGAGTTACGAGGCATACAAAAGAACCTACGGGAGTTTCACGAGGCCGGCGTGCGCCCGGTGGCCATCAGCGTAGATCCTCCGGCAGTCTCCGAGGATCTGGCGCAGAAGGCTGGCTACTCGTTTCCGATCCTGTCGGATCCCAAAGCTGAGGTGATTCGCCGCTATGACCTGCTGCATCCCGGCGGCGGACCGAGCAGCAGCGACATCTCGCGGCCGGCGGAGTTTCTGGTGGACTCATCGGGCACAGTTCGTTGGACGAACTTCACCGAAGATATTCGCGTCCGCGCCAAGGCGGACCAAATGCTCGCCGCAGCCAGGGCCATCCACTGACCAGTGTAGGGCTCAATCGTAACTCCCGACCGCCTTCCCTTAGTCTAAGCCGGCGCAAGAGTGAATCTTGTACCCGAGTGAACCGTCACGGTAAGATGCGGTAAGCCAAACGACCCGCCTCAACGCCAGCCAGAGAAACATGCACGGTTTTTACAGTTGTTTTCTCGAATCCGTAGAGAAGTACCCGGAGCGCACCGCCGCCGAACTGCAGCGCTCCTCCGGACCGGTGGAGAGCCTTACCTACGCCGAGCTGCGCCGCCAGGGTGAGTCGGTCGGGCGCTGGCTGAAAGAGTCGGGATTCTCGGAAGGCGTACGCTGCGCCATCATGGCCGGCAATGGGCCGCTGTGGGTCACGGCGTATCTTGGAATCATGTCCGCGGGCGCCGCGGCGGTGCCACTGGACACCGCTTTCAACGCGGTCCAGGTCAACAAGCTGTTGTGGGACTGCGGAGCGACGGTCATCTTTACCGACGCACAAAACCTCCCGGTCGTCGAAAAAGCCGTGGAGGAAACGCTGGTTCGCATCGTGATGATTGACGGCTCCGGCGAGGGCCGTTATTCCAATCTGCTCGGCATGCTGGCGGCCGGTCCCGGCAACTTCACTCCCGCGCTTGTGCGGGAAGGCGACTTGGCCGTAGTCATGTACACCTCGGGCACCACCAGCGATCCCAAGGGCGTAATGCTCACCCACGGCAACCTGCTAGCGGAAGCCAAGGCCGTATTCGCCTCGGTCGAAGTCAACGAACAGGATTCCATTCTGGCCGTGCTGCCGCTGTTCCATGCGCTGGCTCAGATGGCCAACCTGCTGCTCCCCTTCGCTGCCGGCGCGCGCATCGTGTACCTGGAAGAAGTGAACACGAGGCAGCTCATACGGGCGCTGAGCGAGCGGGACATCACCTTGTTCTGCTGCGTTCCCCAGTTCTTCTACCTGATCCATGAGCGAGTGATGCAACAGGTGAACACCCGCCCTTGGCCGGTGCGCAAGCTGTTCCGCATGCTGATGGCCCTCTCCGCGGCCGGACGGAAAATGGGCGTCAACCTGGGCAAACTCTTCTTTCGCAAGGTCCATAAGCTGCTTGGCCCGAAGATGCGCTTTCTGATCACCGGCGGCTCGGCCTTCGATCCCAAGATCGGACGCGATTTCGAGAACCTGGGTTTCAACGTGCTCCAGGCGTACGGCTTGACCGAAGTGAGCGGGGGCGCTTTCGTCACTCCTCCTGAAGACAACGTGATGGGCTCGGTGGGCAAACCGCTTCACGGTGTCGAAGTCAGGATTGTGGATGCGCAGCCTGCAGAGGGTGTTCCGTTTCCTGTGGGCGAAGTCATTATCGGCGGCGGCATTGTGATGAAGGGCTATTACAACCGCCCGGACGCTACGGCAGAGACGATCCGGGACGGCTGGCTCTACAGCGGTGACCTCGGCTACCTGGACGCGCGCGGCAACCTGTTCATCACCGGGAGAAAGAAGGAGGTCATCGTCACCAGTTCGGGCAAAAACATTTATCCAGAGGAAATCGAAAACCACTACCTGCGCTCTCCTTTTATTAAGGAGATATGTGTGATGGGTTTGGTGAGCCGTCCCGGAGAGCCCTTTGCTGAGCGCCTGCACGCAGTGATCGTCCCCAACTTCGACGTGCTGCGTGAGCGCAGGATCGTGAACGCCCGCGAAGTGATTCGCTTCGACGTGGAAAACCTCTCCATGGAGTTGCCCGGCGCCAAGCGTATCCTGAGTTTCGATCTCTGGCGCGACCCTCTTCCCCGCACCACCACGCGCAAGCTAAAGCGGTTTGAAATCCAGAGGCGCGTCCTGGCCGGGCAGCATGATGGAGAACAAGGCGGGCCGGGCTTGGCCGAAGAGCCGACTGCGGAAGAAGCTTTATGGCTGGATTCTCCGGACGTGAAGAAGGCCCTGGCCGTAGTGCGCGCTGCCAGCAAGTCGAAGAAGCCCGTGTTGCCTTCGTCAAACCTGGAGCTGGACCTGGGATTCGATTCCATGGAACGCGTGGAACTAGTTGTGGCCCTGGAGCGCGAGCTGGGCGCCCAAGCTGACGACAGAGTTGCCTCCGAGGTCTACACCGTCCGGGAGCTGGTGGATTCGATCCTGACAGCTCGTGGCGGCAAGGCGGCTTCGCGGCCCGCTCTGGCCGGCTGGGACGCCGTTCTGGCCGGCGATCCGGAAGACCCTCGCGTTCTTGCCGCGCTTAACGGCGGCATCCTGCCGACACTCGGCTGGTACCTGATCGGGAAGTTTGTAGCTGTCTTCGCGCGTATCTTCTTCCGGCTGCGGGTCACTGGTAAGGAAAACCTGCCCGAGAAAGGACCGTTCATTCTTTCGCCGAATCACCAGAGTTTTCTTGACGGGCCGGTGGTCGCCAGCCAGATTCCCTGGCGCTTGTTCAAAGACATGTTCTATGTGGGCACCAGCGAGATCTTCGGCCATGGTTTGCTGAACTATCTCGGCCGGACCTTCCGCCTGGTGCCGGTGGATCCCGATTCCAACCTGGTGAACGCCATGCGCGCCGGCGCCTTCGGCCTGAAGCGCGGCTACAATCTGGTTCTCTATCCCGAAGGTGAGCGCTCCATTGACGGCACGCCCAAGAACTTCAAGAAAGGCGCAGCGATTTTGTCCGCGCACTTGAATGTCCCCATTTACCCCGTGGCGTTGGAAGGATTCTATGACGCGTGGCCACGCAGCCGCTCCCTGCCCCGGCTCTCCCGGCTGCGCGTTCGATTCGGCGCCCCGATCCTGCCACCGGCCGCAGCGGAACACAGCGAAGCCACATACAAGCAGGTCACCGAGGACCTGCGCGCGCGTGTGGTCGAAATGTGGGAGAGCCTGCGCCAAAAGAAAGAACCAGAAGCAGTGGGAGCTGCTGGAGACTAATTACCCTCTATTGTTCGGGCGACCGACGCGCGGACTTCGACTTTCTTTTCAGAACCCAAATCTTGTGTTTAGGGTCGACTTATCCCACTTTGGTACATCTCCTATTCATGCTTAAGAATTAGTCGTTTACAGACTTCTCATCAAGTTCTCCTTGAATTCCCCGCCTAGCCAGTCGTCTTAGAAAAGATTTATGTATCGAACGCCTCTGATTTGGTGCAGAACCGGATTAGAATGTTGTTCCTGCGACCCTCCAGGAGCCAACTGATGACCTCCTCCATCAGGAAGCCGTGGGCCCGCGCGTTGTTGGAAGTGCTCGCCGTAACGGCGGCGTATTACGCTGTGGGAAAACTGGGCTTGGCTGTCCCTTTCACCCACGGGAACGTATCCCCCGTGTGGCCTGCAGCCGGCATCGCGATCGGCGCTATTCTGGTGTTTGGTCGCCACGTCTGTGTGGGCATCGCAATTGGCGCCTTTCTCGTAAACTTGCTGTCTCCTGTCCCTTTGTACGCGGCCTTGGGCATCGCCATGGGAAATACTTTGGGGCCGGCGCTCGCTGCGGGTCTTCTGCGAGAACGCGGCTTCGCCAGCATCAAACATCTGTCGGATGTTTTTAGTCTGCTCCTGTGCAGCGCTCTGGGGCTGATGATCACGGCGTTCATCGGACCGACTGTCTTGCTTCTGAACGGGGTTCCCTACTGGCATGGCCTGCCTTCGGCCTGGCTCATTTGGTGGTTGGGCGATTGCCTGGGCGTACTGCTCGTGACGCCTTTGATCGTGAACGCAGCGGAGTTCAAGAGCTTTAAGCTGCGTTGGATGGAATTGGCAGTCTTGGTTTTGGCCTTGCTGACCGGCTCAGGCGTGCTGGGTTATCAGAGGAGAATCTCCGCTGAGGTTTTTGATTTCGCTCTCTTGCCCTTCGTCATTTGGGGCGCGGTGCGGTTTTCTGTAACGGGCGCCGCGCTGGCCAGTTGCACGCTGACCAGCGTTGCACTCTGGGAAACGGCGCGTGGAACCGGCCCGTTCGTTGCCTATGGGCCGCCGCTGTATAGCTCCGGCGGCCTGCAGATGTTCATTGCCGTGCTGTCGCTGTCAGGCTTGTCACTGGCAGCCCTGCTGGCCGAAAGAACCACCGCCCGGGAAGCACTGAGCCGCGAAGAAAAACTCCGCCGTGCGCAGGAACAATACCGCGTGATTGTGGAAACCACAAATGACGGCGTGTGGTTGCTGGATTCCGAGAACCGGACCGCGTTCGTCAACCGCCGCTTGACGGAAATGACCGGCTATACCGAGGCGGAGATGAGAGGGCGCTCTGCCTTTGATTTCTTTTTTCCTGAGGATATTCCCAGCAAGGTGAAACACCTGCAGAAGCAGCGCAGCGAGAAAGAAGCTTTCTATGACCGCATCCGCAGGAAGGACGGCTCGGAATTGTGGGTCCTGATTTCCGCCAACCCGGTATTCGGGAACAACGGGCAACTGGTGGGAATCCTGGCCATGTTGAGCGATGTGACCATGCTGCGCAAAACAGAAAAGACGTTGATCCGCAACGAAAAGCTCATCGCCGCCGGTCGTCTGGCGGCAACCATTTCTCACGAGGTCAACAACCCGCTGGAAGCCGTCATCAATCTGATCTACCTCTTGAAAAACGAAGCCATGAGCCGGCAGGGCGAAGCGTATCTGAAGCTTGCCGAAAGAGAGTTGCAACGGGTTTCGGCTATTACCAGGCGGACACTGGGTTTTTTCCGCGAGACCTCTGCGCAATCGGAATTCTCGCTGGCGGAGTTACTCGACGAAACGATTGCTCTCTACGACCAGCAGTTCTCCTCGCGGGGAATCCGCGTGATCAAAGACTATCGCAGCGCGGGAACCGTACTTGGCCGACGGGGTGAAATTCAGCAAGTGTTCTCTAACCTGACTTCCAATGCAATCGATGCGATGAACGGAGGCGGTGGCGCGCTGACGGTGCGCGTGACTGACGTCCGCAACGAGCACGGCCCGGGCGTTCAGGTCCAGGTAGGCGATACCGGCACGGGTATTTCCGCTCCCAACCTGGAGAAGGTGTTCGAGCCCTTCTTCACAACGAAGCAGGACACCGGCACCGGTCTGGGACTCTGGGTGTCGAAAGAGATCATTCATAAACACGGCGGAGTCATCTCTGCCACCAGCACCACGGGGAAAAACGGCCGTAGCGGTACCCAGTTCAGTATTTTCCTGCCCAAGTCCACATCTAACCACGCCGCCGCATAAACCCGCATTGTTAGGCAGGACAGCCGCCGCAAAAACCCGCCTGCCGGCAGAGTGAGCGAGTGTATAATTCGCGGCCAAGCTGTATTTAACGGTGGGAGGCACTATGAGCAAGGTTGCGGTTTCGCTCGCAGTTTTCCTGGGGATGTCCCTGGCCGCGGCAGGCCAAAACACGATCAAGATCGGCGTTATCACATCGCTGACGGGCAGCCAGGCGGCTTTTGGCGCGGCCCATAAGAACGGCTACGAGATCGCGAGAGATGAGATCAACGCCAAGGGCGGCGTGCTGGGCAGAAACATCGAACTCGATATCTATGACGACCAGAGCAAGCCGGACCAGGCGGTGCAAGGTGTTTCCAAACTGGTGGACCAGGACCACGTTTCTCTGTTGCTGGGCGCGTACTCCAGCGAGAACACCAAGGCCATCATCAATCCTGTGACTACGCACCAGATTCCGCTGCTGATTCCCACCGCCACGGCCGACAACGTGATGGACTCAAAGTCGCCATGGGTGTTCCGTATCTGCGCCGGGGCCGGCGATTACGCCAAAGTGTGGATCGATTTCCTCAAGAAGAACGGCAATCCCAAGACCATGGTCATCGTGTACGAGAAGACCAACTTCGGCCAAGCCAATATGCAGGCCATGCGCGATGCGGCTACTGCCGCCGGGATCAACGTACTCTCTACCGAGGAATATGAAGCCAAGGCGCCGGACTACAAAGCCGTGCTGCGCCGCGTGAAAGACAAAAACCCTGACGTGATCTATTTTTGCTCTTACCTTCTTGACGCGACCACGCTGATGCGCCAGGCGCAGGAAGTGGACTTGAATCCCAGGTACTACACGGCAGCCGGTACAGGGTTCTCCGCCGCCGAATTTCCCACGGAAAAAGGCGCCGGCAAGAACGCCGAGTACACGCTCTCGGTCTCGCAGTGGCTGCCGGAAGCGCCCTGGCCGGGATCGAAGGAATTTGACGCTGAATATTTCAAGCGCAACAATTCGCACCCGCAGTACCACGCCATGCAGGCTTACCAATCGTTGATGACGGCAGTCCAGGCCATCACCAACGCCAAGTCGCTGGATGCGGCCAAGGTGCGCGACGCCCTTAAGAACATCAACCTCAAGACGTCTGCGTTCGGTCCCGTCAAGTTTGACGCCAATGGCCAGAATCAGCACACCGTGCTGATCACGCAGATCCAGGGCGGTAAGTATCACGTGGTCTTCCCCGCCGACGTTGCGGACTCGAAGCCCGTCATCCCCGCGCCCCAGTGGTCGAAGCGGTAACAGAGCTTCGCTCAAGCAACCGACTTTGACGGCCGGATTACCGGCCGTCAAGTTATATAATGCCCCGGCTCGACGATCTCTATCGTGCACGGAAAGGAGCAAACATGCGCTTCAAGAACCTTGCCGTCTGGATCGCGATTTGCCTGTTTGTGCCCGTGACTGGGATGTGTCAGGACACGGTCAAGATCGGCATCGTCGCACCCTTGACGGGGAGCCAGGCCGCTTTTGGTGAAGCGCTCAAGAACGGTTACCTCATTGCGCTCGATGAGATCAATGCCAGGGGCGGGGTGCTGGGCAAGAAGCTCGAGCTGGATTTCTACGACGATCAAAGTAAGCCGGACCTTGCAGTGCAAGGCGTTTCCAAGTTAGTGGATCAGGATCACGTACCCATCCTCTTGGGTTCGTTCTCCAGCGAGAGCACAATGGCCATGATTCCGGCGGTTGCGCAGCATCAGGTTCCGTTGATCATTCCTATCGCTCTCGCCGACAACCTGCTGGACGGCAAGTCGCCGTGGATCTTCCGTGTCGGCGCCAGCGCCGCTGATTATGCGCGCGCCACCGTTGCCTTCCTCAAGGACAACGGCGCTCCCAAGACCATGGCCATCGTGTATGAGAACACAAACTTCGGACAATCCAGCATGAATGCCATGACAACCGCCGCGCAAGCGGGCGGTATCAAACTGGTGGCAACGGAATCCTACGAAGCCAAATCGCCCGACTACCGGGCGGTGCTGCAGCGGGTGAAGCGGGCGAACCCCGAGGTGATCTATTTTTGCTCGTACTTGCTCGACGCCACTACTTTGATGCGTCAGTCGCAAGAGATTGACCTCAATCCCAGGTACTACACTTCGGCCGGCACCGGCTTCGCCATCGCAGAGTTTCCTACTTCCAAAGGCGCGGGCAAGAATGCGGAATACACGTTTGCTGTGATGCAGTGGCTGCCGACCGCGCGCTGGACGGGTTCCAAGGAGTTCGATGCTGAGTATTTCAAGCGCTACAATTCCCACCCTACGCATCACCCTATGTCCGCCTACGCCGCGCTGCACGTCGCGGCCCGGGCCATCAATGACGCCAAGTCCCTCAACCGCGTGCAGATCCGCGATGCCGTCCGAAACATTAACCTCAGGATGACTCCATTCGGGCCCGTGAAATTCGACGTCATCGGACAGAACCAGCACCCGCTCATGATTACGCAAGTGCAAGGCGGACAATTCCGCATCGTCTATCCGCCGGACGCGGCCGAGAGCAAGCCCATCATCCCCGCGCCCGAATGGTCCAAGCGATAAGAGAGGGCATCTTTGAGATCCTTCCTCCAAGCCTGTATGGACGGCCTGCTTACAGGAGCGCTATACGCGCTCATCGGCATGGGTCTGGCGTTGATCTTCGGCGTCATGCGCATCGTGAACTTTGCTCATGGAGCCTTTCTCATGCTGGGGATGTATGCAAGCTGGGTGCTGTTCGACAGATATCAGATCAATCCTTATATCGCGTTTATTCCAGCAGGAATTTTTCTTTTTGCTTTCGGATATCTGGTCTACCAGTCGCTGATACGGCCCATACGTAGCCGGTCGGACTTCATGCAGATTCTGATGACCACGGGTATTTCACTCATCCTGGTGGATAGCGTACAGCTCAAATTCGGCGCTGATTATCACCAGACCAATATCGAGCTGGTTAACACACCTTTACGCTTTGGCGCGTTCACCTTGAACGCGGCATCGTTGCTCTCTTTCGCTATCGCTGGAGTGCTCATCATCGGGCTGCAGCAATTCGTGGTGCGCACGCGGACGGGACAAGCGCTTCGCGCTATCGCCCAAAATCCTGCCGTGGCGCCGCTGATGGGCATCAACGTCACTCGCATTCAGGGCCTTAGTTTCGCGTTGGGGATCATGATGGCAGGAATTGCCGGCGCTTTGCTGTTGCCGGCGCTCTATCTCTTTCCCAGCGTCGGGGAAGATTACACGCTGAAAGCCTTCGTTGTTGTAGTGCTCGGTGGCATGGGTTCAATTGAAGGCGCGGCTATCGGGGGGTTGGTACTGGGTGTAACCGAAAGCGTTACCAGCCTCTACCTGGGAAACGAGTGGGCCCTAGCGGTGGACTTCGTGCTTTTTCTGCTCGTGCTGTCGCTCAAGCCTAGCGGCATCTTCGGGAGGCAACGCGCATGAGCGCACCGGGGAGACAATACGCATGAAGCTGCCAGTCAGGAAGTTCCTGACATTCCTAATCCCAGTGATCGCATGCGCGCTGGTGCCTGTCTTTGTTCACAACGACTATCTGATGCAGGTCTTCTTCCGCATCATTCTGTTCGCAGCGCTGGGCCTGGCATGGAACCTGGTAGGTGGATATGCGGGACAGCTCTCGCTCGGTCACGTAGCATTTTTTGGCGTCGGCGCTTACGGGCTGGCGATGTTTACGGCGCGCGGCGTTCCGGTTTGGATTTCGATCTTTCTGGCTGCGGCGGCCGCCACGGGCTTTGCTGCCGTCATCGGGCTGATCGTGTTCCGTTTGCGCGGGCCGTACTTCACGCTTTCAACCATCGCTTTCGCCGAAGTTCTGCGTCTGGGTGCAGCCAACCTGACGGCGACCGGGGGGGCCATCGGCCTAAGCACGCCGGCGTTATTTCGCCCCAGAACGTTCTTCGAAACTCACCTTCTTTCCACGGTGCAGCAGTTCTATCTGGCTGCCGTGACGCTGGCCGCCGTTTGCTTCGTGATCAACTACGCAACTTCAAAATCGCGTCCCGGCTATTACCTGATGGCCATCCGTGAAGATGAGGAAACCGCCGCCGCCGTGGGCATTAGCACCGCCGGGTACAAGTTGCGAGCGCTGTTGATCAGCGCATTTCTGACCGCACTGGGGGGTGCGCTCTATGGCAGTGCCTTTCAGTACATTGTCCCCGACAGCGCTCTCAGCATCGAGATCTCGGTGCAGATGGCCATTATTACAATGCTTGGCGGCGCGGGTACACTGCTTGGACCAGTGATCGGAGCGATTCTTTTGCTTGGCGCATCCGAAGTATTCAAGAACCGTTTCCAGGAAAGCCATTTGCTGATCTATGGCATTCTCATCGTCGTTGTGGTGCTGTTCCTTCCCGAAGGTATTGTGGGCGGCTTGCGGCATCTGTTTCGCCGTGGCATGAAATCCAAGCCGCCTTCCTCTGTTGCTCAAAGTCCGGCCGTCGCCGAAGCCAAAGGAGGAAACTGAAGGTGGCCGCGATCCTCGAGCTTCGTAACGTCTCCAAGCGGTTTGGCGGATTGCGCGCTGTCAAGGACGTGTCGCTTGATCTGAGCCCGGGCGAGATCCTGTTCATCATCGGGCCGAACGGCGCGGGCAAGACCACCGTCTTCAACCTGATCAGCGGATTCCTTCATCCTGACGAAGGCTCCATCGCCTTCTTCGGTAAAGACATCTCGCGGCTTAAACCGCACGCCATAGCACGCCTGGGGGTCGGCCGCACGTTTCAGATCGTCAAGCCGCTGCCTGCGCTGACCGTCCTCGAAAACGTGATGCTCGGAGCGTTCATGCACACTGCCGGCTTGCCTCACGCGCAAGAGGAAGCCGCAAGCATCCTCGACTTCCTGCAAATGTCTCACCTCAAGGATTTTCAGGCGCGCGGACTGCCGCTGGCAGCGCTCAAGCGGCTGGAGATTGCCCGCGCGCTGGCCACACGGCCCAAGTTGATTCTTCTCGATGAAGTGGTCTCCGGGCTCACTACCAGTGAAGCGTTGGCACTAGCCGAGCTCATCAAGAGATTGCCGGAATGGGGCGTGAGCGTGGTGGGTGGCGTGGAGCACGTGATGCAAGTGGTGATGAAAATCTCCGACCGCGTAGTAGTGCTCGACTACGGCGCCAAGATCGCTGAAGGCAAGCCCGCCGATGTGGTGAAACAGCCGGAGGTCGTCGAAGCCTACCTGGGCGCCAAATATAAGGAGCTCGCGCGATGAGCACCATACCCGCCAATGTGTCCAGACAGGCCGGAGTGCCCGGTGCCGCGGCGCCGTTGCTCGCACTTGAAAACGTAACCGCATTTTACGGCGACCTGCAAGCGCTCTTCGGTATCACGCTGCAGGTAAATGCGGGAGAAATCGTCACTTTGATCGGCGCCAACGGCGCGGGCAAGACTACTATTCTCCGCGTCGTCTCCGGCATAAAGCATCCTGCCGCCGGCACACTGCGGTTTGCTGGCCAGGATGTTTCCCGCGTCCCCGCCCACCAGATGGTGGCACGCGGAGTGAGCCACGTTCCGGAAGGCCGGCAAGTATTTCCCTTCCTTACGGTGCGAGAAAACCTTTCTCTTGGCGCTTACACCCGGCGCGCCCGCAGCAATATGAAGCACGCCATGGAAGAACAGCTTGCGCTGTTTCCGCGGCTGTCAGAAAGAATGGACCAGCTTGCTGGTACGCTCTCCGGTGGCGAACAACAGATGGTGGCCATTGCCCGTGGGCTGATGGCGCGGCCCAAGCTGCTTCTACTCGACGAACCTTCGCTCGGCCTGGCCCCGAAAGTGGTGGACGAAGTCTTTGAGAAAATCCAGGAAGTCCGCCGCACTGGCATCACCATGCTGATTGTGGAACAAAACGTGGTCAGCGGCTTGAGCATCTCAGACCGCGGCTATGTCGTGCAGAATGGCGCTGTCCTGATGGAAGACACTGCTAAGAATCTGCTCGGGAATGAAATGGTGCGGGCGGCCTACTTGGGGTTGTAGCGGCCACTCGCGAGCGACC
>DATFXI010000011.1:0-5760 GCA_035316085.1 Candidatus Angelobacter sp. | reverse complement strand
GAGCGGATTCGAGCAGCGCGGGCTATGCGGTACGCTCCACCAGCATGACTTGCTCTTCCTTGTCGACCTCTGTGAGCCGGCACTCGATGATCTCGTTGTCCGTGGTCTGGACGGTGCGGCCGACGAAGGCGGCTTCAATGGGCAGTTCGCGATGCCCGCGGTCGATCAACACGCAGAGCTGCACGCGCCGTGGACGGCCGTGGTCGAACAGCGCATCCATGGCGGCGCGGATGGTGCGCCCTGTGTATAGCACGTCGTCCACCAGGATCACGTTCTGGTTCACGATCTCCACGCCCAGCGGCGTCGTCTTCTGGATTACCGGACTGGCGCCCACGGTGGAGAGGTCGTCGCGGTACAAGGTGATATCCAGAGTACCCACCGCGACAGGCGTCTTCTCGATCTGCTGGATCAGCTTGCCCAGACGGGCGGCCAGCGGTACGCCGCGGCGTTTGATCCCCACCAGGGTCAGGTTTTCCACTCCGTTGTTCTTTTCGACGATCTCATGGGCCAAACGCACCAGGGTACGCTCGATCTCCGAGGCCGACATGATGCGTCCTTTTTCGCGCAGGTTAGGCAAGCGGGCAGAGGTTCCAACAGTCATGGTCTCCGGCATGATAGCTGATGCAGGCTGGCTTGGCAAAATCAGGGCAGTGGGCCATTTTTCGGGAGAAAACTGGCCCACTAACCAGTATCAGCCTCTAGCGATCCTAAGGGCCTTTCTCCTTGGACAGGCCGGCAGCCAGCGCGCCGGTGACGACGCCAAGGGCAAGCATGACCAAGAAGGCGAGAAATAAGGTAAATGCGAAGAAACCGAACAAGCGGGCGTCGCTTTGCTGCAGGGATTGCACGAGCTCCTGGACTTGCGGCGTGGGATTGAACTTGACGGCGTCTCGCAGAGAGCTCAGCAGGCCATCCCGGCATACGTTTCGGGCCAGAGCGCACGACACGGTTAAGGGAACGATCACTGTCAGGTAGCTGAGAAGAGCCATGAAGGCTCCGAGCTGCGCACCCTGGAGCACGCTTAGCGGTCCGAGATGCCGCTTGCGGTACAAGTAAACACCGGCGACCACACTGACAAGGAATACGGGAAGCCCGAGCGGTGGGTAAAACCCCGTCAGTCCGCTGATGAGCGCCAGAGGTACAGAAATGCGCAGAAAGCCTTTCCAGTGAATTCGGATCGGCCGGACATAGCCGGTTGGTTCCGCGACGGTAACAACTGGAGGCGGAGCTACAGGTTCTTGGGCAGCTTCAGGCTTGGGTTCGCGGGATGGGACCCGGATCTGCGGCGCGCCACAGGATGGGCAAAAAGGGGTTTGATCTTCGACCTGGCTCCCGCAGCGATAGCAGTGGTGTTCCACGACTTCAAAATTACAGGAGCCGTCGAGGTCCTGGCAACGGGTCAGCAGCTGACCCGTTGCCACAGTGTCAGCGTCTAGCGATTCGCTTGCCCGCCGCGGCGGGCGGGCCCTTTAGGCAGACGGTCAGAGGCGGGCTAAAGCGTGCTCTTGTCATCCCAGGCGCGCACGTACACCAGAGCAAACTCAGAACCGCTGCCGCTGGGCTTGATGGCTACGATCCGCTGGTTGTTTTCTGTCCCGACTTTGAGCTCCTGGGAGTAGTCATGGCCTGATCCGTGGTCACGGTCGCAGGTGACTTCCTCGTCCTTGTCGCGACGGTGGTAGTTCATGGAAAAACCGCCGCCGCAGTCCAGGACTTTGCCGTACTTGGCCATGTCTTTGCGGTAAAAAGCCAGGATTTTTTCCGGAGCATCGTTGCTCTGGTACTTCAAGGCCACTACCTTTACGCCGAAAAAGGAGCTGGAAATGTTGACGTTGGCGCCGCCCTCACCATCCATGTCCTTTTTAAGCTGGGCCCCAGGATAAAGCGCCAGGCCGGTGTCTTTAGGATCGGTTGCGCCCTTGTGTACGCTGAGAGAGCCGAGAGGCGTTTTGATGTCAACGTCCTTGTCCTGGCCGCTGGCCGAATCGTGGTGAGTGGAAACGCTGCACCCGTTCAGGGCGACCAGCGCCAGCCCCATGCATAACGTGATGTGGATCATCCGGCGGCTACTCATAAGAAGCCCTCCGACTGGAAATTCTAAATCAGGAACAGGTCATGCCGGCTCGTACGTCCAGACCGCGGGAAGCACACGAGCCCCAACCATGACCCTAAGAGACATACGCACCGCCCCAGGCCGAAGTTCCCTGCTTTCCCGGCATTAAAAATCATCGTCATAAGGACACGGCCCGGTGATGGTGGAAACCGCGCTTTTGGCGGGTTCGACCCTGCACTTAGGAAATGCCGGGATTTCGTCAGCCCCGGCTCATAATCATCATGCGCTAGTTGGCCTAAATCCAACTCTGGGGGTAAGTAGATGCATAGATTGCGACTTCTTCTTGTTCTCGCTTTCGTGGTTGTGTTGGGAGCGTCCGTTGCCAGGGGTCAGGATGGAACGGGTGTTTTCAATGATCAGGATAAAAAGAGTGATCAAAACAAGACACAGGCGAAAGCCAAGAGCAATGACAGCCACCGCAAGCACTGGTGGTCACCGCCCCATTGGTTTCACAAGAAGCATGACAACGCGGCCGGCAAAACCGAGCCGAGCCCTTTCAGCAAGACGGACAGCAAGACGGTGGCCGCAGCCGACGCGCCCAAGACGAGCTCGACCCACCAAGCTGTTACCGGCGCGCACCCCACAACCAAGACCGTCGCCAAAACTGGACCGGCTGGGCAGGCCGGGGGGCAAAACGCTCAGAAGAGAAAAACAAGCGCAACCGCGGGCAGCAAGAAAACAGTGCGGCATGACTGCACTCCGGAACAGTCGAAAAAGACCGGCTGCGTGGTTGGCAAGGGAAACAGTCAGAAAACAGCCGCTAACCCATCCTGAAAAGAGAGAGTTTTCCGACGGCCGGTTCTTAGCACGGGCCCAGACAAGCCGGAGGGGCGTTCTTATATGATCGGGTCATAGTAACGCTCCCCGGCGCAGGCTCGGCACAGCACTTTGGCCCCGCGCCTGACCTCGCGCCGGTAGTTGATGCCCTCGCCGCACTGCTGGCATACGACGCGCTCGCTTTTGTATCCGGGAAATTCCTCCGGAGGCAGTTCCACGTGCACCCACTGGGTCAGAAACATCTGGTCATCCGACATTTCCTTATAAGCCAGCATCTGCTGCTGGTTCTTACTCTCGATTTCCGGATGCATGCTCTTGGCCAGCGCCTTCGACGACTCCCGGGCGGCCACGCGCACGGCCTTGCCGGTCTCGACGTCGACGAAAGTCGCCGCCATTTTCCCCCAGTCGCGAAACTTCAAAGCGCGCTTGCCCAGGCGGCAGCCGGTTACGACCATGACAGCATCGGTGGCGCAGCGGTCGATTTCAACAAAGGTCACGATGCGCTTGCGGTCGGCTCCCTGAGGATCTTCAATGCCTAGCTTCTTCAGCCCCAGCATGGCCATACGAACCCCCAGCACTTGTCCGGCACAAAGATGGCCGTGAGCCACGGCGGCATCGCTCAGGTATTGTTCCAGTGTCTTCATTTTCGCTTCTTATTGCGGACCTTCATCGTCAGCCGATTCCGGCTGGGGATCAGCTCCGCGAGAACGCACCACGAAGCTGGACTTCTCGCCGGCCACGGTGAAAGTCACGCGGCTGGGCGCGCGTTCCCACTTCGGCGGCGCACAGCCGGTGCCGGCGAATTCCTTTCTCAACAGCGGTCTCCGCTTGCCCATCTGCCAGACCAGCAGGTAAGCCTTGGCGCCGTCGTCTGACGCGCCGCAATACGCGGCATAGTCGCGGTACCAGCTGGCTTGCGAGGTCTCCGAGTCGAACTCCGGCAAGTTCAATTGTGCGACATGACCGGTCACGCGGTCTACGCTGATCCATCCTCCCAACCGCCACACCCACTGCGGGACGGTGGGGCGGTCATTCCCAAGGGCATCGTTAGGAAGCGCATCATTCACGCGGTAAGCGCGCCTGACCACAAAAAGCCGGTCAGTGACATCATGGGCGAGGCCGACAGTGTATTCCCTGGTCCGGCCGTCAATCATCAAACGGCGAATCTTGATTTCACGAGTTTCGCCGGAATCGGCCGGCGCCTTCACCGTGCGCCATTTGCCCAGGAAGATGCTGTGTTCCCGCGGCGCGGCCGCGGCGCTTGCGGCAAGCGACAACACCAGCACGGACCGGAGTAAGGTGGGCATGGTTTGGCAATTATATGACCGGAGACGCGAGAGCTGAAAAAACTCGGCTGCTGCGCCTGGCGCGGTGGCGTTCGTTATAATAATGAGGACCAGGTGCTGTTCTCCTAGTTGTGCTGAAAGATGGTGTGACTGCCTTCCGCGAGATCCACCCAGCCTAACTGAGTCCCGATTGCAATCTATGTCCGCGAGAAAAATTGAAAAGTTGGAAAGCAAGTTGCACAATGCAACCTTCCATCCTTCGAGTCCTTCTCAACACCCAGTGGGTTTGTTCTCCGAAAGAGAGATTGCGCGCCTTCGGCAGAGGCCGCCAAAAATCCTGGTTGTCGATGACAAACTGGACACGCTGCTTTTGCTGCGTGAACTGCTTTCGTCCAGGGATTACGAAGTCATCACTGCCACCGATGCCGAAGAAGCGGAAGACAAAGTCCATTCGGAAAAGCCCGATTTGGTGCTCCTGGACGTGGTCATGCCCGGCAAGTCGGGCTATGAACTTTGCCGCGAACTCAAAGACGATCCTTTCACGCGGCTGATTCCCGTGGTCATGATCACCGGTCTTACCGCCCGCGACGACCGCGTGCGCGGCATTGAAGCCGGCGCCGATGACTTTCTCAGCAAACCGCTCTACCCTGAAGAACTTTTCGCGCGCGTCAAATCGCTGCTGAAACTGAAAGAGTTCACTGATGAACTGGAGAATGCTGAGTCGGTGCTGGTGGCGCTGGCGCTCGGCGTGGAAGCACGCGACCCGTATACCGGCAATCACTGTGAGCGGCTGGCGCACTACGCCGCCGACCTCGGCCAGCAGCTCGGCCTCGACAGCGACAGCATCATTGCCCTGAAGCGCGGCGGCTACCTGCATGACCTTGGAAAAGTCTCCATCCCTGACGAAATCCTCAAGAAAGGCTCCGCCTTGACTTCGGAAGAGTGGGACATCATGCGGCAGCATCCCGTCATCGGCGAATCCATCTGCCGCCCGCTCAAGTCGTTCCGCAATGTGCTGCCTATCATCCGCCATCATCATGAGCATTGGGACGGATCCGGCTATCCTGACCGGCTCAAGCATTACAGCATTCCTTTACTGGCGCGCATTTTGCAGGTGGTCGACGTGTATGATGCTTTGCGCACAGCGCGGCCGTACAAGCCCGCCCTGACGCATGACGAAGCCGAGCGCACCATGATGGAAGAAGCCAACAAGGGACTGTGGGACCCGGAACTGGTCCCGCAATTCTTCGCCATGCTCAGAAAAAAAGAACAAGCTGCATGAGCGTGGAAACCAGAGAGTCTTCGTCCAGTGCGGGCGCCAGCACCGACCGGCCGCAGTACAGCATTGTTGTGCCGGCCTACAATGAGAGTGCTCGCCTGGGTTCCACTCTGCGGCAGATCCTGGACCACTTCCACGAACAGCGCTGGGACGTGGAGATTCTCGTGGTGGATGACGGCTCGCGCGACAATACCGCGGAGTTGATTCGCAGCTATGCCGCGGCCCATCCGGAAGTCCGGCTGGTGCAAAACCCCGGCAATCAGGGCAAAGGATACGCCGTTCGCAACGGCATGTTGCAAGCCCGC
>DATFXI010000010.1:0-27351 GCA_035316085.1 Candidatus Angelobacter sp. | reverse complement strand
GCTGTTCCGGGTGCGGACGATGCGGTGAAGCCGGCGGAAAGATAAAGGTGACGAAGTTTTTCGTTGTTGTGTTCTTCGCCTGGGAAAAGTTTGCTGATGCGTTCCAGACGCTCCATCGCCTTGGAGCGCATTCCATACTGTAAGTAGATTTCAGCTTGCAGGATGAAGTCCTCGAGCACAGTGGGCTCGGATTCCTGTTCCTGCTTCTCCACGACCGGAGCCGGAGCAACCGTTGGTTCTCCCGAGCTGGCGGCGGACTGAAATCGCCGGGCGATGGAGTTGTAAGCGCTCGGGCTTATGTGGCCGCGCAGCGCTTGCAGACGCTGGGCATGACCGGGCTCGTAGGGGTCCAGTTCCGCGGCGCGGTCCAGCGTGTCGCCTGCCCTGGCATATTCTCCGTCGGCGCAGTAGGCGGTAAACAGCTTGAGCAGGATCTGGCTGTACTCGTGCTCACGGTTGGCACTGTTGAGAAGCGCAGCCAGATATTCGCAGAAGCCGCGTGCCGGTGTCCGCCGGTTGCCGACCTCATACATGGCGGTGAGAAATTCGCGTTGTCGCCCGGCGCGCGACTCGCGCTCGTCAATCCGCCTGGCCAACGCCACGGCGCTCTCCGCCTCGCCAATGTCCAGATAGACGCCCACCAGAGAAGCAATCTCCTCCAATTGCCGCGAATCCTTTTCATACAGCTCCCAGGCGTAGGGCTCGGCCTCTACCGGGCGACGCGCTGCCATCAAGGCATGCGCGTAAAGTTCCCGTACTTCATGAGTGCTCTTCAAGACCGTGACCGCAGGGTGCAGCACGTCAATGCATTCCGCCAAGGCGCCGCGCGAAAATAGTCCGCGGGCGTATTGCAGCACCGCTTCCAGGTTCAGGGGATCCAGATTGTAGGCGCGGTCATACCAGGGGAAGCCGGAGTTGGGAGATTCTTCATCCTTGAGCTGCCCTAGGCGCACGAAGCAGGCGGCGGCCACGTTGCCTTCCCCGAGCAGGGCAGCCTTGTCGCCGGCGCGCTGCAGGTTTTCCATGGTCGGGGCCAACTCCACGATGCGACGGGCAGCGGCCAGGGCTTCCGCGGCTTTGCGCTGCTTTTCAAAGCCCGCGAGGGCCGTTTCGTAGGCTTCCAGGGCTTCGCGCTTGTCTTTTCGCTCCGCCATCTGCGCGTAGTAGAACGTCTGCAGCGGCGTGGGTACAGAAATCTTCGAGAGTTTTTTGTAAGTGACAATGCCTTTGGCGGTTTCGTTAGCTTCAGCTTCCTGCTCAAAAAGGTAGCTCAGCAGCGATGCAGCCTCGTTTCCGCGACCCACAGCCAGGCAGAGATCAGCCGCCGTCTGCCGCACCTGGTCGTTGCGAGGATCTTCTTCCAGCGCGGATAGATATTCCTCCAGAGCGGCTTCAGGCTTGCCCTTCTGGAGGTATCTTTCCGCTTTGTCCAGTCTCTTGGAGATGTCCGCCATGGGCCAACTTTCCTCAGAACACTCTCGGATGGGACGGAGCTGAGGCTGAAGTATGGCCATTTTAACGCAATTTGCGCCAGGCCTGGCCCACCGACGGTGAACTTTGGTGCAATGGCCTCCGCGATGCGGAAAAACTGGCAATCCGAGCCGGCCGCATTTATAACTCTCCAGCATGTCCCAACAACAAGGTCCTGGACGCGCGCGCGACGGGGTGGAACTGGAACACGGGTTGAAACGGGAGCTCAACGCCCGCCAGATGGCCATGGTGGCGGTAGGTGGTTCCATCGGCACCGGACTGCTGCTGGGTTCGGGCGCCGCCATTCAAGTGGCCGGGCCGGCCGTGGTGGTGACCTATGTGATCAGCGCGCTGATCTCCTGGACCGTGGCCATGGCACTGGGCGAGATGTCCAGCGTCCACCCGGCCGCGGGCTCGTTCGGCGTGTATGCCGAGCTCTACTTGAACGACTGGGCCGGCTTCATTGCACGCTACGGCTACTGGTTCTCGGTAGTGATCGCCATCGGATCAGAAGTAGTGGCTGCGGGGACGTATATGCGTATATGGTTCCCGAACGTGCCGGTCGTCTATTGGATGGTGGTGTTCGGCGCTTTCCTGGTGGCCATCAACTTATTTTCGGTGGGCCACTACGGGACATTTGAATACTGGTTTGCCCTGATCAAAGTCGTCACTATCTTTGTATTCATACTGGCCGGCGCGGCGCTGCTGTTTGGCGGCAAGGTCCATCCCCAATATTTGGCTGCTGGGGGTTTCGCACCTAAAGGGTGGACGGCGCCTCTTTTCGCGATATCGTTCGGCCTTTACAGCTTTCTGGGTATTGAGATGGTGGCCATTTCATCAGGTGAAGCGCGGTCGGGGAGGGAAGTCGCGCGCGCGACTTCCATCGCCTTTGCCATGCTGGCGTTCATCTATGTCGGCGCCATGGCGGTCCTAGTCGGTGTGATGCCATGGCAGCACGCCGGCGTCACGGAAAGCCCATTTGTAACCGTCTTCAAAGTCACGGGGATTCCGGCAGCGGGATTCATCATGAACTTTGTAGTTCTGACCGCCGCGCTTTCCGGAGCCAACGCCAGCTTGTATGTGACTTCGCGCATGATGTTCTCCCTGGCCCGGTCCGGTTATGCACCACAGCGCCTGGGTAACCTCAATCAACATGGCGTACCCATGGGCGCGCTGCTGGTTTCGATGTTGGGGATCGTCCTTGCCGTTGTGCTCCAGTTGCGGACGCCGGAAAACGCGTATCTCTACATCATCAACGCCGCTCTGGTAGGGGGCATGCTAGCCTGGCTGGTCTCGCTGCTGGCGCATGTCAGATTCCGGATGAAGATTTCTCCTGAGCAATTGTCCCAGTTGGCTCTTCGCTCACCGCTCGGCGCCACAGGATCGATTCTGGGATTTGCTGCTGTTGTGGCCGCCGTGGCGTGTACCTGGTGGGTGTCACAGTCGAGCGTCGCAGCCAAGAGCGCGGTGTTCTATCTGCTGATCCTGAGCGCGGCATACTGGATTGTGCGGAGGAAGTAGAGCTGGCATTTGCTCAATCAGCGCCGGCGGCTGCGGCGACGGGTTTAGCTCGGCCCGCAACGAAGTAATACACCACTCCCGCAGCCATTAATACTAGTCCTACCGCCAGCGTGCTGACGCTTCCAAAACGTCCTAGATCGAGATGTTCGTCGTAGTTCTTGACCAGAGCGACCACCAGTAGCGCTGTCGGTCCCACTCCTAGCAGAACCGCACCCCACAACCCTCCGGGAACGCGGAAGGGGCGCGCCAATGCCGGTTCGCGCAGGCGCAACACAACTAACGCAGCAAACTCCAGCACCAGGCTGGCGCCGTAGAGAAGAATGTCGAGCATGATCAAGCGGTCGAACTTGAGACCGAGGGACAGTCCCCAAGCCACTCCCAGCACCAGGATTGACACCCAGGGCGCTCCGCTCTTGAGCTTGCGCGAAAAGGCTCGCGGCAGGTGGCCGTCCTGGGCCATGGCCACAGGCAAATGGCAGTACGACATGACCAGCGAGTTGAAGGAGCTGAACTCGGCCAGCATGGCTGTGGCCACCAGGACCACGCCCAGCCAAGGTCCGGCCACGATCCCCGCGATGCTGGCCCAGCTTCCGTTGTTCCAGACGTCCGGCGGAATATGCAGCCGCCACACCGCGCCCAGGGGAATGACGTAAGAGAGGAAAATCGCGGCCAGTGCCAGCAGCATCACGCGCGGATAGGTCTTCTGCGGGTTCTCGACTTCGTTAGCGACCGTGGCCGCGTTGTCCCAACCCATATAGTTCCACATGGCGACCAGCACTCCAGTGAGGAAATCGGCCTTCACTAAGGGCGCTGACACAACGTTCACGTGGCGCACCAAGGCAAATAGAGTGAGCAGCATAAAAGGGCTGAGCAAGAGGACACCCACCGTCATGGAGCTATTTCCCACGGCCTTGGCTCCAAATAGATTCCACAACAGACAGACCAGCACCATCCCTGCGGCGATCATGATGCCGCGATGGCCGTCAACGGCTGCAGGGAAAAGCTTGCCCAGGTAGGCAACGAACAGGCTGGGATAAATGGCCATGTCAAAGATACTTGCTACCAGTGACAGCCAGGCTTCCTGAAAGCCCCAGAAGGGTCCCATGGCGCGGCGCACCCACACGTAGAAACCGCCCTCTTCGGGCATGGCGGCGGAAAGCTCACCCACCATCAGCCCGGTTGGCAGGGCCCAGACCAATGGTGTGAGAAAAAGAATGATCAGGGCCAGCTTGTAGCCCGAATCCTGGACCAATTCCTCAATGCCATAAGGGCCGCCGGAGACCATGAAGTAAGTGGCCGCAGCTAGAGAGAGCACAGTGAGTTTGCGGCTGGAGCGGGCCTGAGTTTTTCGCATCTTCGTGAAACGAAATATAGCATCCTGACGGATCGCGATGTGGAGGAAATCCCACTATGGCTTCTTAAATTACGCCGTCACCACGCAAATGGCGAAGCGCGATCAGAGTCTCCGCGGCAAAAAATGGCATGTCCTTAAACTCCGTCGCGAGGGCTTGCCGCTTCTCCGGTATCTGGTGGAACAGACGAGCCGCTTGGGCCCGCTGACTGAGACTTCCATGGCTGTATGCGTCAGTGGTGGCAACGATCAGCCAGGGGAAGGCGAAGTGGTGGGTGGCGTCAGGGCGCCAACTTTGATCGGGGAAGCGGACCGTTTGTCCAGAACTGAATTTGTCCCGTAGCTCCGGTAACTCAGCTGGCAGGGTGAGCATCCAGTCTGCATCGTTAGCCGACGGCGGCGGGCCTGGGGTCCGATGAAGCACGTGCAGCACTAGGCCCGAGAGGCCGAGCGATTCCGCGCCGTATTCTACGCCTCCATTGGGATAATCCTTCCATCGTCCTGGCCTTCCGGGAACTGAATTGTCTACTAACCAGATCCGGCCTTTGCGAACCGCATCGGCGGCACGTTGTCTTTGAGTATCCGCAATCAGACCGCGGTCCAGCAGCTCCTGGAGAGCCCAGGCACAGAAGGCTGTGGCGTAGGCCGAGCCATTGCGGGGATCGTCTGAAGCTGTCGCATAGATGGGCCACCATCCTGGACGGTGCTGGTTGGCAAGTAGGAACTCGATCTCCGGTTCAGTTGGCCTGACCCTCATGCGGGCAAATGACAGCAGTACCCAGCCGGTTGCTGCGAGGTGACCGTGTGGGCCGCGCAAGTTATCACGCCAGCAATTACAATTCCCCGCGATCCGGCCAAACCATTGCGCCATCTCCGTTGCGTCGAACGCATCTTGTCCCTGAAGGCTCACCGCCATCTGAGCTTGGGTCCAAGGGCCATAGGTGTCGTCATACCTTCGATTGGAGGGAGAAATGTCGTCCTTCAACCGATTCGTCAGGTCGCGGATCACCTCCGATACCCTGGGGTCCTGGGGAGGAGCAGGATTTCGAGCTTCAAGATAGAAGCGCGCGACGGTCATCGTGCGCCGGGCCTCATCGGGATTGTTCCACATCCGGACGGCCAATCCGCCTGCTACCGTAATTCCCACCAGCAACGAAGTCGCAGCAATCCAACCCAGCCGGTCGATGAGACGGTTGATTGGCAAATAGATTTTTTCCTGTATCGGTTGGAAAACTCGCCGACGGAGACGAGCCAGAGGATCAACATCCGCGTCTTTGGCAGATTTACCTGGAGCTGCGGGCTGGCCCGAAGTGGGCGGCGTCCCTTTGTGTGGATGCTCTTTCTGCTCGGAAGCTTTCACTTGCGCCCTGCACTTGCTGCCAGAATCCCAGGCGATCATCCGCCGCTGATCGATTGATCGATCAGAATTCCGGCGAATTGCGAGCAGGGATTATACATCGAACTGCTGAACTAGCGGCAACGTGGTTCCCGAATGAGTCCCAATTCGCCGGCGGAATTTGTCTTGCTAAAGTGTCGTCACCGGATGAAGTACACTTTAGGCATTTGAAGGGAGACAATCATGCAAGACAGTTTGCTCCGCTATCGCGAGGAATTTCCCAACCTGGAGCGGACCACCTACATGATCAGCAACTCGCTGGGCGCCATGCCCCGCGGCGTGGCTGACTCGTTGCGTTTGTACTGTGAAACCTGGGCCACGCGCGGTGTGCGCGCCTGGGAAGAAAAATGGTGGATGATGTCGCGCGAGGTGGGTGACGCCATCGGCGTGCTCATGAATGCTCCTGCCGGCTCGGTCAGCGTCCATCAGAACGTGACGCTCTGCCAGGCCGTCGTCGCCAGCTGCTTCGACTTCACCGGCCGCCGCAACAAAGTCGTTTACAGCGACATGAATTTTCCGTCCGTCATGTATTTCTGGGAAGCGCAGCGTTCGCGCGGCGCGCGCGTGCACATGGTCCGCACTCCGGACGGCATTCATGTGCCGGTGGAAGGGTTGCTGGAGGCGATTGACGAAGAGACGTTGCTGGTGCCCATCTCCCACGTGGTCTTCCGGAGTTCCTATATCAAGGATGTCAAGGCAATCATCGAAAAAGCTCATCGCGTGGGCGCGCATGTGGTCCTGGACGCGTTCCAGTCGCTGGGGAATGTGCCTCTGGATGTGCAGGCGTTAGACGTTGATTTCGCCACTGGAGGAGTACTCAAGTGGCTGTGTGGCGGACCAGGAACGGCGTACCTGTACGTTCGTCCGGATTTGGGCGCGAAGCTGGAGCCGAAGATTACCGGCTGGTTCGCGCATGAGAACCCGTTCGCGTTTGAGATTGGCCCCATCAAATACGGCCAGCCGCCCTACCGCTTCATGCAGGGGACGTCGAATGTTCCTGGCTACTATGCTGCACTGCCGGGATTGAAGATGATTCGCGAGATTGGTGTGGAGCGTATCCGCGAGAAATCAACCAGGATGACGGCGCGGCTGATCGAACTGGCGGACCAGCGGGGCTGGAAAGTCAACGCGCCACGCGATCCGGAAAAGCGCGGAGGAACGGTAGCCATCGATATGCCGAACTCCCACGCGGTGTGCCAGGAACTCCTCGAGCGGGATGTGCTGGTGGACTGGCGCCCCAACGCCGGCGTACGCTTTTCCCCGCATTTCTACAACACGATGGAAGAAATTGACCGCGCCATCCAGACGGTGGATGAGATCCTTACTCAGATGGGTGTGTCCGCCGGACCGTGACAGTGGCGTTCAGGCCATTCTCGAACATGACCGCGCGTCGTAGATGTCCCATTGAAGTTATGACCTAAGTAATTTTTAAGATCCCCGCGTCTATGTGAAACTTCAACAGACGTTGGTCAGCGAAAGGCCCAGGAGACCCCTCCCCGCTCGTCCTAGTATTAAGGAGAGGTTTGTGAGCATACTGCTGGTTGAAGACTCGGTGATTGACAGTCACCAGATCATCGGCTTCTTGCGGGATTGGCGTTTCGAATTTCAGGCTGTTGGCGATGGTCTGGAAGCTTGGAAGATTCTGCAAGAACCCGGGGCGCCGCGCTTAGTTCTTCTCGATTGGATGCTGCCGGGGATGGACGGTATCGATCTTTGCCGCAAGATAAGACAGATCGCCGCGGACGGAACCTACTTCTACACGGTAATGCTTACGGCCAAGGACAGGAAACAAGACCTGCTGACCGCCATGGCCGCAGGGGCGGACGACTATTTGGCGAAGCCTGTTGATCCAGCGGAATTGAAGGCCCGAGTACTCGTAGGCAAAAGGATTCTGGGGCTGCAAGAGTCGTTGAGGTTTGCCGCCAACCATGATTTCCTTACGCAGCTGTTGAATCGCGCCGAAACGCTCGCCGGATTGAAGAGGGAACTGGCGCGGAGCCAGCGCACCGGCGACGCAGTGGCGATCATCCTGGCGGACATCGATCACTTCAAGCAGGTCAACGATTCGCATGGTCACGCCGCTGGCGATGAGGCTCTGATCGAAGTCGCGCGGAGGCTGAAATGCGATTTGCGGCCTTACGATCTGGTTGGCCGCTATGGGGGCGAAGAGTTTCTCCTGGTCTTACCGGCGTGCAATCTGGACGCGGCTCTGAACCGCGCTGAGCAGCTCCGCTTGTCTGTCTCCACAGACTTCCCTGTTCCGGATGGCGCGCCTCCCTTCACCCTCAGTCTCGGCGTAACTGTGAGCGACCCCAGCTCAGACCTGCTGAGCGTCCAGGAGCTCCTACATCAGGCAGATCAGGCTCTCTATCGCGCGAAGGAGATGGGCAGAAACCGCGTTCACGCGTTCTCCTCCGGCGGTTCGCGCGACAGCCGGTTCGAAGTCTGGACTTCAGAGAGCGTGTAACCCCAATCCACGGCGATGTGTCCCTTAGCGCAGTAAAGGAATCCGCATGATTAAGCAGGCCGGTATTTTTCAGTTGACAATTCGCCTTTTATTCGCAAATAATTCGCCTGTATGGCAATTACCAAACGACAACGGCAAGTTTACGACTTTATCCACGGTTTTGTGCAGAAGAACGGTTACTCGCCTTCGTTTGAGGAAATCGCCGCCGGGATGGGGCTCAGTTCGCTGGCGACGGTGCACAAGCACATCGTCAATCTGGAAAAGAAGAACCTGCTCAAGCGGGACTACAACCGCAGCCGCTCCATTGATGTGCTTCCTGTGCGTGGCCTGTTCAAGAGGCAAAGCAAGTCTCCATCGGAAACAGCTTTGCCGCTGATGGGCCGCATCGCTGCCGGCCAGCCGATTGAGGCGGTCGAGAACCCGGAGACCATTTCCCTCGGTGACATTACTCGTTCCAAGGACGTCTTCGTGCTGCAAGTCAGGGGCGAGAGCATGAAAGACGAACACATCGTGGACGGCGATTATGTTCTTGTGGAGAAGAGCCAGACAGCGCGAGACGGCGAGATCGTTGTCGCGTTAGTCGAAGGTACGGATGCTACGCTGAAACGGCTTTACCGTGAAGGCGCCAACATTCGCTTGCAGCCATCGAATGCTGCGTTGAAGCCAATCGTGGTGCCGGCTAAGTCCGTGCAGGTTCAGGGCCGGGTGATTGGCGTGCTGCGCAAGTACTAGAGTTTTAGGATTCCTTTGTGGTTGCTGGTCCCTGGTGGTTTGCCCAGAGAAACGCCCGGCGTTAAGCCGGGCGTTTTCTGCTAAGTGATAACTCTTGCGAGCTTAGCTCAGGTGCTTGTTGAGAAGTTTCTCAATGGCCTCGCGGGCCACGTAGCCCACAATCTGGTCCTGCACCTGGCCGTTCTTGAAGATCAACAGCGTGGGAACGCCGCGCACGCCGTAACGCTGTGGCGTGACCGGGCTGGTGTCCACGTCCATCTTGCCGACCTTCACCTTGCCTTGATACGCGGCCGCCACTTCGTCCACGATCGGCGCCAGCGCCTTGCAGGGCCCACACCACGGGGCCCAAAAATCTACCATCACCGGCTGATCGCTTTTCAGCACGGTTTGGTCAAAGTTGCCGTCTGTCACTTCCAGAATGCCGTTACTTGCCATGAACGTCCTACCCTCGTTGTTGAGATTATCAGTCGCGCCCGGGATATGTACTCACTATCCTAGCAGACATTAGATGGCGCAGAGGGCTGGAGGTTTCAAGACTGGAAGTTCTTTTGGGCCAACGATATACATGCCTTACGGGTAACGCAAGAGTTCGCGGCGGTGAAGCCCGGCCTGGTAGAAATGTTACTTAAGTGACGTGGACGAAGGGACAGTACCGACCTACACTTCCCGCTGGTGGTAAAAGGCAGTTCTGGGGGAGGGCTGCCTTCGGCGTCCTGCGGCTTTGCCGCAGGACGCTGGCTTTTTGGGGCTAACCGAAGTTGACGTTGGCGATCACCCTTCACCGTTGCCCAAGAATGACCTTCAAAAAGAACACCCAAAATCTGAGGTGCACCGGCGTAGCCGTATTATGCTGGGGATGCGCAAGACTTTCTGGATCGTGATTGTGGTCTCCGTGTTTCTCGGCGGCTGTGAAGGACCACATGTCTGGGACTATCAAATCTTGATGCCCAAGGAAGCTGATCTAGTCGGCACTTACAAGATCCGCCGCTTTCATAATGACGTGGACAAGATTGCTGATTTTTCAAGAACGACCCCATCCAAATCGTGCTCAAGGCCGACCACACAGCACAGGTTACTGGGTTCCCGGAGTTCGACGTGTTGGCGGATGTGGTTGTGTGCAAGATTACTGAATCGGGAACCTGGAAGCTGGATCGTGGTCCTGAGCCACAAGTTCATTTTCACATCCGGTCCTTGCCTGTTGAACCCGAGGACTCTCCACTCGGACGATGCAGGTCAGATTTTTATCTATCCATCACGGGGCACGTTGCGCCCTATAGACTCTACTGGAGCTTCGGTGGTCCGGATGTGGATCGAGGCATCGAGTTCGAGCGAGTGAAGCCCTGATGGGCGCCGCAGCCCACAGCATCCACGCCAGTGTTATCCTCATTAGTTGAGGACTCGCAGCCCCATTCATCCAAGCAGGTCCCTTCCAGTTGGTACTCGAAGCCATGAGCATTCACAGTCCAGAGTTACAGTCGAGCGAACTCCAATCCCTGGAGCGCGAGCGCGTGTTTGACACCTTCCGCCGCTGGGGTTACCTGGACGCCAATCTGGATCCTTTTGGAGGGCCGATCGCGGGCGGATATCCGGAGATTCGTGAGTTGACAGGCGCCACGGCCGACGCGGCCAGGCGACTCTATTGCGGAAGCGTCGGTGCCGAATTCATGCATCTGCCTCAGCCGGAGCGCCGAGAGTGGATTCAGCAACAGATGGAGAATGCGCCGGAGCCGAAAGTTGACCGTCGCTGGCTGGCGGAAAGGCTGCTACAGGCTGATCTTTTCGAGCAGATTCTCCAGACCCGTTATCTAGGCACCAAACGCTACTCCGGCGAAGGTGCCACCGCGGTGGTGCCATTGCTGGATACAGTTCTGGAAGCGGCCGCCGCTTTGGGCGCCAACACGTCTGTCCTGGCGATGAGCCATCGCGGGCGGCTGACTATCATGTCGCTGATCGTAGGTGTGCCGCCGGAGAACGTCTTCGCAGGCTTTGAAGACGTTGATCCGCGCAGCGTTCTGGGCGGTGGTGACGTGAAGTATCATCAAGGTGCCACAGGCGATTATCAGACCCGCAGCGGACGCTCGGTGCGCATGCATCTGGTCTCTAACCCCAGCCATCTGGAAGCGGTGGACCCCGTGGCGCTCGGCCGCGCTCGCGCCAAGCAGCTGCACGCTGGTGACGACGGCGTGAAGCAGATTGTTCCCATCGTTCTGCACGGCGACGCTGCGTTTGCCGGCCAGGGCATCGCGGCGGAGACGTTGAATTTCTCCGGATTGAAAGGCTATTCCGTCGGCGGATGTGTTCACGTGATCGTGAACAACCTGATCGGCTTCACCACTAACCCGACGGAGTTGCATACCTCGCGCTTCTGTTCCGATCTGGCCAAACGGCAACCGATCCCAATTTTTCACGTGAACGGCGAAGACCCGGAGGCGGTGCTGCGAGTCGGCAGAATAGCCACCGAATATCGTTACCGATTTTCGAGCGACGTGGTGATTGACTTGATCGGCTACCGGCGTCATGGACACAGCGAAGTGGACGATCCCACCATCACCCAGCCGTTGCTCTACAAGAAAATCAACGCGCATCCGCCGCTGTTTGAGAGCTATGCAGCCCAGAACAAGATTGACACCACAGAGATGGCGGCAAGCTTCCGCGCGCGCATTGACGCCGCCTATGACCTGGCCGCCGGGATGCAGAAGGCCCCGGTGCTGCGCATTCTGCCTGGGTATTGGGACAAATATTTCGGCGGACGCTACCGCGACGAGTATGAAGTGCCCACGGCCGTGGCCGAAGACACCCTGCATCGGCTCACGCAACGCCTGACTACATATCCGGAAGATTTTTCCATCCATCCCAAAGTTAAGAAGCTTCTGGAACAGCGCGAAAAAATGGGCATGGGTAAGCTTCCGCTGGATTACGGTATGGGGGAAGCGCTGGCCTTCGGCTCGTTGCTGGCCGAGGGTATTCCCGTCCGGCTTTCAGGGCAGGACAGCCGCCGCGGGACTTTCAACCATCGCCACTCGGTGCTGATCGACACGGAAAACGAGCAGGAGTACGTGCCACTCAGCCATGTGGCGCCCACACCCCAGCCCGGGCAAAACCGGCCCGGTCCGGGGACCCCGCCGCCGCAGCAGGGCTGGTTTGAGTCCCACAACTCGATTCTCTCCGAAGCCGCGGTTCTGGGTTTCGAGTACGGGTTCAGCCGCGACTATCCTGACGGCCTGGTGCTCTGGGAAGCCCAATTCGGCGATTTCGCCAACGGCGCCCAGGTGATCATCGATCAATTCATCGTGGCCGGGGAAGATAAATGGGGCTTGCTTTCCGGCTTGGTGATGCTCTTGCCCCACGGCTACGAAGGCCAGGGTCCGGAGCACTCCAGCGGGCGCATTGAGCGCTATCTGCAACTGGCCGCCAAAGACAACATCCAGGTTTGCCAGCCTTCGACCGCTGCGCAGTATTTCCATCTCTTGCGGCGGCAAGCGCTGCGCAACTGGCGCAAACCCCTGATCGTGTTTACGCCGAAGGGCATGTTGCGGCATCCGGACGCGGCCAGCCCGCTGAGCGAACTCAGCGGTGGCAGCTTCCAGACTGTGATTCAGGATTCCGAGATCTCGAACGGGGAGCGTATTATTCTCTGCACCGGGAAGATCGGCCATGAATTGCGCCGCGAACGTAAGCGGCGCGGCGATACGAAAACCGCCATCATCTTCCTGGAGCAACTCCATCCCCTGCCGGAGGCGGCGTTGGAGGCGGCCTTGGCGCAGCATGCGAATGCCCGCGAGTTTTTGTGGGTCCAGGAAGAGCCGGCCAACATGGGCGCGCTGAATTATCTGGCTCCGCAATTGGAACGTCTGACGCGCGGCAACCCGCTGCGCTCAGTGAAGCGTTCGCCTTCGTCCAGCCCGTCCACCGGTTCGCACGCGGCGCACGAGATGGAGCAGAAAACTCTGCTGGAGCTGGCCTTCGCGGCGTTTTGACCGCAAGTTACCTTTGCATCGCTGTAGAGTAAGGGCTCATCCAAGGATTCAAGTCACATCTGACGAAGAAAGGTGATCGAAATGGCTTACGAAGTCCCCCCGTTGCCGTACGCGTACAACGCTCTCGAGCCTCATATCGACGAGCAAACGATGCACCTGCATCATGACAAGCACCACGCGACCTATGTCACGAACCTCACTGCTGCGGTGGCCAAGCACCCCGGGCTTGAGACGAAGAGCGCGGAAGACCTGATCCGCAACCTGAGCGCCGTACCCGAGGACATTCGCACTGCTGTGCGCAACAATGGCGGCGGCCACGTGAACCACTCCATGTTCTGGCAGATCATGGGACCCAAGGGCGGCGCGCCATCGGGCGCGATCGCGGACGCCATCAACAAGACATTTACCAGCCTTGACAAGTTCAAAGAGGCCTTCGAGAAGGCTGGACTGGGCCAATTCGGCAGCGGCTGGGCTTGGCTGGTGAAGACGAAAGCCGGCGCGTTTGAGATCAAATCCACAGCCAATCAGGACAACCCAATGTCCAACAGCGAGTTTCCGATCCTGGGCAACGACGTTTGGGAGCACGCCTACTATCTCAAATATCAGAATCGCCGCGCTGATTACCTCAAGGCCTGGTGGAACGTCGTGAACTGGGACGAAGTCAACAAGCGCCTAGCCCAGTCGACAGCATTCTTCAAATAAAAGACACTCTGTGCGCGCGCAAAGCCGCTCTGAGGAGCGGCTTTCTTCATCACAGGACTACCAGGGCGAGGGCGCCAGGCGAACGAAGGTGTTACACTGAAACGTTTGCCCGCTTGTTCCGAACTCCTCTTACAGGTTGTTGTATGAGCTCACAAGTGTCCGATATTGCAATCATCAGTGGTGCGCGCACGCCCATGGGCCGCTATTGCGGCAAACTTCGCGACTTTACCGCGATGGACCTGGCGGCAATTGCCGGCAAAGAAGCCATGCGCCGGGCCGGCGTTGACGCCAAAGAATTCGACCACGCCGTCTTCGGCAATGCCCAGCAGACTTCCGGTGACTCGCTTTACGGTGCGCGCCACGTGGCTCTGAAAGCAGGGCTGCCCATCGAGACGCCGGCGCTGACGGTCAACCGATTGTGCGGTTCGGGCATGCAATCGTTGGTGAACGCCGCGCAGATGATCCAACTCGGCGAAGCCAGCGTGGTCCTGGCCGGCGGCATGGAATCCATGTCGCAGGCGCCGCACGTGATTCGCGGCGCGCGTTGGGGTTTCGGCCTGGGTGAAGGTAAGCTGGAGGACTCTTTGATGGTCGCGCTGCTCGACACTTATTGCGGACTCTATATGGCCAACACCGCCGAGCTTTATGCCGAGCAGCAAGGTATTACCCGGCAGATGATGGACGAGTTTGCTCTGCAATCGCAACAGAAGGCTGGCGAAGCGCAGAAAGCGTGCCGGCTGGCGGAAGAGATCACGCCGGTAGAGCTTAAGAACCGCAAAGGCGAACCTACGGGCGAGGTGTTCGAGAAAGACGACCATCTGCGTCCGGAAACCACGATGGAAGGCTTGGCCAAGCTGAAGCCGGCGTTCGGCAAGAACGGGACCGTCACTGCCGGGAATGCTAGCGGCATTGTGGATGGCGGCGCTGCCGTGGTCATGATGACTCTGGACCAGGCGCAGAAGGGCGGCCTCAAGCCGATGGGCCGGATCGTGAGCTGGGGAATCGCCGGCGTAGATCCCAAGATTATGGGCAGCGGCCCGGTGCCGGCTTCACGCGCGGCACTCAAGAAAGCCGGATTGAAACTTGAGGACATGGACCTGATCGAAGTCAACGAAGCCTTCGCCGGACAGTATCTCGCGGTCGAAAAAGAACTTGGCCTCGATCGCAGCAAAGTCAACGTGAACGGCGGCGCCATCGCTCTCGGTCATCCGCTGGGAGCTACAGGAACGCGGCTGGTGATCACGCTGCTGCATGAACTTCGTCGGCGCAAGGCAAAATACGGCCTGGCGACGGCATGCATCGGCGGCGGGCAGGGGATAGCGATGATCGTGGAGAATCTGCAGAGATAGTTTTTCTGAAATCTGGCAGCATTTTCCGCAGTCCCGAACCCGCGGTTTGTGCGGGTGAGGGATCCATATGACAACCAGGACCTTGAGGCAAGGCAGGTCGGCCTTAAAAGCCTGATAGCTATATGGATCTCTCGCTACGCTCGAGATTTCAGACAAAAGACCTCAGCGGTCCCCTGTGTCCTCTGTGGTGAAATAGGAACCATATGCAAATCAAGAAAGTGGGCGTACTCGGTTGCGGACTGATGGGTTCGGGCATCGCCCAGGTCGCGGCGACCGCTGGTTACGACGTTACTGTTCTCGAACAGGAGCAAAAGTTCCTTGACAAAGGCTTTGCCGGGATCGAGAAGTCCCTGGCTAAGTTTGCCGAAAAGGGCACGATCAAGGAGCCGGTGGACACGATTCGCGCTCGGCTGAAGGGTACTACTGACCGCAACGCGCTCAAGGATTGCGATTTCGTGATCGAAGCGATCATCGAGAATGTCGAAGAAAAGAAAAAGATGTTCTCGGCTCTTGATGGGATCGTGAAGAAAGAAGCCATCTTCGCCAGCAATACTTCTTCCATCTCCATCACCGAAGTGGCAGCGGCTACCAAGCGGCCGGAAAGGTTCATCGGGCTGCACTTCTTCAATCCCGTGCCCCTGATGAAGCTCGTCGAAGTTGTGCGCTCCATCGCAACCAGTGACCAGGCCTTCGAAACAGCGTTTGAGTTCGGCAAGAGTCTGGGGAAAGTCCCGGTGCGCACCAGCGACAAAACCGGCTTCATCGTGAATCGCCTGCTGGTGCCATATTTGCTTGACGCCATCCGCGCGTACGAAGAAGGCGTGGGCTCCATTCCCGACATTGACAACGCCATGAAGTTGGGTTGTGGCTATCCCATGGGGCCGTTCACGCTCCTCGACTTCGTTGGCCTGGACACCACGTACTACATCACCCACGTGATGTTCGACGAGTTCAAGGAGCGCCGTTTCGCCTCGCCTCCGCTGTTGAAGCGCCTGGTAATGGCAGGCTGGTACGGCAGGAAGACCGGCAAGGGATTTTACGACTACACCGATCCGTCCAACCCGGCTCCACTAAAGTTCTAGCCGTGATGAACGCAGATAAACAACTGATCAAGATCAATCTGCGTTGATCAGCGGAAATCTGCGGCTAAGGGTTTTTGTAGCTATGGAAAATGTAAGACTCGAGAAGAAAAACCAAATCGCCTACGTTACCATTGATCGTCCCAAGGTCCTGAACGCGCTCAACATGGCTACCATGGCGGAGTTGAGCGAAGTTTTCACCGAGCTGGCGGCGGACCGCGAGATTCGTGTGGTAATTCTCACCGGCAGCGGCGAGAAGGCTTTTGTCGCCGGTGCGGACATCAACGAGCTCCAGAAAAACAATCCTGTGGAGGCCAAAGCCTACACGCATCGTGGCCAGGCCGTGCTCGATCTCATCGAGAACCTGGGCAAGCCGGTGATAGCCTGCATCAACGGTTTTGCCTTGGGCGGTGGATGCGAGATCGCCATGGCCTGCACCATGCGTCTGGCCAGCGAGAACGCCAAGCTGGGCCAGCCGGAAGTGAAGCTGGGAATCATTCCCGGTTACGGCGGCACGCAACGCCTTCCCCGGCTGGTCGGCACAGGTCTGGCCATGCAGATGCTGCTCACGGGAGAAATGATCTCCGCCCAGGAAGCGCACCGCATCGGCCTGGTGAACGAAGTCCTGCCGGGAGATAAGCTGGTCTCACGCGCGGAAGAAATTGCCACCAAGATCATTGCCAACGCGCCGTTAGCCATTCAGTACTGCATGGAGGCCGTGAACCAGGGTTTGAACATGACGCTGCAGGAAGGACTCTTCCTAGAAGCAACCCTGTTCGGAATCTGCTCCGCCAGCGAAGACAAGAAGGAAGGCACCACGGCATTTCTGGAAAAGCGGAAGGCGAATTTCCAGGGTAAGTAGAAGCCTGGCTCGTATAATCGCTGCTTATGGCTGACGATCTTGTCACGTTGTGGCGCTACCGCGACCTGCCCGAAGCCCTGATTGCACAAGGGAAACTGGAGGCGAGCGGGGTACAGTGCTTTCTCGCTGACGACAACATTGTGCGCATGGATTGGTTCTGGTCGAACCTCATAGGTGGCGTCAAACTTCAGGTGGCGTCCCAGGACCGGGAAGTAGCCCTAGCGGTGCTCGCAGAGGAGATTCCAGCCAGCTTCACGGCCGAAGAAGTTGGAGAAGACTATCAGCAACCCAAATGTCCCAAGTGCGGGTCTCTGGACGTTTGCTTTGAGACTCTGGACCGGGGAGCTGCCCTGGTAGCCCTGCAGTTCCTGGCGCTGCCAGTGCCGATTCCCAGATACTCATGGAAATGTGAGGATTGCGGGGCCCGGTGGGTGAGCAGCGAGGACACCGGCACGTGATCAAATGCATCACCACAGTCCGCAAAATCAGCAGCGCCAAGGAATTCGCTACGTTGCGTGAGTTGTTTTCCGCGTTGGGCTTCGAGCACGGCAAAGGTTGGAAGAATGCCGTCAGCGAAGGCGCGGCCTTTCTGGCGCCCATCGCTAATCTTGAATTAGTCCACGGCAGCGGAGCTCATCATTCCGACCTGTGGGTGGAGGTCACGGACCTGGATTCGATTCAAGACCTACTCGCCAAAAAGAAGATCAAGTCAGTTCCTTATGTCTTTGAGATCGATTGGGGTGCGCGCGCGTTCCTGGCGGAGCCGGTCAAGGGACTGAAGATTGCTTTTTGGCAGAAGAACCGGCAGAACTCAGGCGCGATAGAAGGCGACATGAATGCGCGCGGCATGAAGTTCGCCATCGTGGTGGCGCGCTGGAATTCGTTCATCACGGAACGCTTGTTGCAGGGCGCGTTGGACGCGCTGCGGCGTAGCGGTTGCCGTGAAGAACACATCACCGTCACGCGCGTGCCTGGATCGTTTGAGATTCCCTCGCAATCGCGAACGCTGGCCGAAACCGGAAAATATGACGCCATCATCACGCTCGGCTGCCTGATCCGTGGCGACACCACGCACTACGAGCATATTGCCACCGAGGTCACCCGCGGGATTGGCCAGTCGGCGCAGGAGACCGGCGTGCCCCATACCTATGGCGTGCTCACTTGTGAGACGCTGGAGCAGGCGCTGGACCGCGCCGGGTTGAAAGCCGGCAACAAAGGCTTCGAAGCCGCAATGTCGGCGGTTGAGATGGTCAGTCTGAAGCGAAAGACCGGCAAGGCGGGACGCAAGCCAGCTGCATCCAAGAAGAAGCGGTAGGAACTTCCGCAGGAGAGTTTTGGAGCGCAGGCGCCCTCTCCTGCGAGAGAATAGTCTGTCGGAGCGCAGCCGCGGGCGGCTGCGGTCCATTCGGCCCGATAGATGGGAACACGGCGGAAATCCCGGGAGCTTTGTTTGCAAATGCTTTTCCAGTGGGACATGGGAAAGCAGACGCCGGAGCACGTGCGCAAGACTTTCTGGGCGGAACGCGCGGAGACTGACCCGGAGACGCGTGGCTTTGCCGATGATCTTTTTAATCTCGCTGTGAACCGACACCAGGAAATCGACGGTCTCATTCAAAAACACGCGCAGCATTGGCGTATCGAGCGCATGGCGGCGGTGGACCGCAACCTTTTGCGCACGGGCGTGGCTGAGTTCCTGGGCTATCGTTCCACGCCCCGGCCGGTGGTGATCAATGAAGCTCTGGAAATAGCGCGCAGGTTCTCGGCGCCAGAGTCGGTGCAGTTCATCAACGGCGTGCTCGATTCCGTTGGCAAGGACTTGGATGGGAGCCGCGAATCAGCACCCATGACCACGGACTAAACGTGGCCGGTATGCGCTAAAATAAGCCTTCAGCCTAGCGAAGGCGCCCCTCTCCTAAAACGGATTCTGGATTGAAAACGACCTCCATAACCTACGCTGACAGCGGAGTGAATATCGACCGCGCCGACCGCGCCAAGCAGCGCATCAAGTACCTTGCCCATCGTACGTTCACCAAGGGAGTGGTCAGCGAGATCGGTGGTTTCGGGGGCATGTTCGCCATCGACCGCAAAAAATTTCGCGAGCCGGTGCTGGTCTCGAGCGTGGACGGTGTCGGCACCAAGCTCAAAGTCGCGTTCATGATGGAGCAGCATCATACGGTGGGCGGCGACCTGGTCAATCACTGCGTAAATGACATTGCTGTGCAAGGCGCTGCGCCGTTGTTTTTCATGGACTACCTGGCAACAGGCGTGCTCGAGCCGGACGTGGCTGAGAAAATCGTCGAAGGCATTGCCGAAGCCTGCCGTCACAACGGCTGTGCGCTGATTGGCGGTGAGACCGCGGAAATGCCTGGCTTCTATCCCAAGGGCGAATACGATCTGGCCGGATTCATTGTGGGCATTGCCGACAAGAGCCGGATCATTACCGGCGAAAAAGTCGGCGCTGGCGATTTGCTCATCGGCCTGCCCTCAAATGGTCTCCACACCAACGGATACTCGCTGGCGCGGAAGCTCTTTTTCGAAGTTGCCGGCTACTCCTCGGAGACTTATGTCAATGATCTGAAAGGCAAGGCCGGCGCTGAACTCATGAAGACGCACAAGAGTTACTGGCCGGTGCTGCGCAAGCTCGTTGACGCGGACCTGGTTCATGCCATGGCCCACATCACGGGTGGCGGCATTACCGATAATCTTCCGCGCGTGCTTCCCAAAGGCGCCACGGCCGTCGTGGAGCTCGGTACCTGGCCGGTGCTGCCAGTGTTCACGCATATGCAGAGCATCGGCAATGTCCCCCCCGATGACATGAGGCGCACCTTTAATATGGGGATCGGCATGGTGCTGGTGGTCCCGGCCAAGAAGTTCAAGCGCGTGCAATCGATGATTGAGAAGTGCGGCGAAAAATCCTACCTGATCGGTCGTATCGTGAAGGGCGACCGCAGAGTGGTTTACGTCTAGCGCATGGCCAACCTCAAGAAACTTGGTATCCTGCTTTCCGGCCGCGGCTCGAACTTCGAGGCCATTGCCGATTCCATCCAGGACGGCCGCCTGAAAGCGGAAATCGCCATTGTGATCTCCAACCGGGCTGACGCGCCGGGGCTCGAGTCGGCACGGCGGCGCGGCCTCAAGACCAGGCTGATTCCGTCCAAGGGCCGCGTGCGCGAAGAACACGATGCGGAAGTTGCGGCGGCGCTCAAAGAGGCGGGAGTGGATTTCATCTGCCTGGCCGGCTACATGCGTTTGCTGTCGCCAGAATTTGTCCGCGCCTTCCCGAACCGGATTCTGAACATTCATCCGTCATTGCTGCCCGCTTTCCCCGGCCTCGACGCACAAAAGCAGGCGGTGGAACACGGTGTGAAAATCTCCGGCTGCACGGTCCATTTTGTCGATGAGCATCTGGACCACGGGCCCATCATCCTGCAGAAGGCGGTGCCCGTTCTCGATGGCGATGACGATCACACCCTGGCGGCGCGCATTCTGAAACAAGAACACCTTGCCTACAGCGAAGCTCTTCGTCGGTTGGTTTCAGACGAGATAGAGGTGCAAGGCGGAAAAGTTGTGCGTAAGACCGGCAGCCCGGAGGCCAAGTAGATGCTGAAGGTCAAACTGCTGACGGCTGCGGCCCGGCCGCCTACGGTAGCGCATCCTGGTGAAGACTTGGGATATGACATCTACGCCGCCGAGAGCGTCACCATCGAGTCCCGTGGTCACGCCGTGGTGCCGACCGGCATTGCCATTGAGTGCACGTCACCCGAAGGTAAGAGAATGGGGGCCCTGCTGCGCGACAAGTCGTCCATGGCAGCGCGCCGTTTGACCGTGACCGGCGGTGTGATTGACGCCGGATATCGCGGCGAGATCCGCGTCCTGATGGAGAACTTGGGCGATACGGCAGCGGTGGTCCACGCCGGCGACAAGATCGCCAACCTGATTCCGTATCCGGTCCTCACTGGCGAAGTTAAAGTTGTGGACGATCTCAGCGAATCGACCCGCAAGGGCCGCGGGTTTGGCTCGAGCGGAAGATAGCTAGACTCCAGCCGCAAAGCCCAAGAAGCCAACGAAGAAAGTTCCGAGAAAAAGAAGCAGCGATCCCCAAAGCGCGAGTACGCTAGCCATGCTTCGCCGCGTTTGAACCGCTTGAATGGAAAAAACAAATCCGACGAAGGTAAAAACGAAGGCAATCAGGGCGACGATTGAGAACGCTGTAAAAAGTCTGTTGTAGCCGACCCAAAAGGATCCAGCCACTAGAACCGTCAAAGCTGCCACTTCGGCTCGCCAGGCTCGCTTAAGTTCCTGTTCCCCCTTCATCACGGAGAAAGTTTACACTGACATGAGCTATATAGGGATCTAAGCACATTCTCTATAATCAACCCTGATGGCAAATTTCCCACCTGTTGACGAACAACTCGCCTACATCAAGAAGGGCGCCGCGGAGATCATTCGCGAAACCGAGCTGCATGAGCGCCTGGAGCAGTCTTTCAAAAGCGGCAAGCCGCTACGCGTGAAAGCCGGGTTTGATCCCACCGCGCCTGATCTGCACGTGGGCCATACCGTGCTCATGCGCAAACTCAAGCATTTCCAGGACCTGGGCCATACAGCGATCTTCATGATCGGGGACTTCACCGGGATGATCGGCGACCCTACGGGACGTTCAGCCACGCGGCCGCCGCTCACCCGCGCCGAGATCGATCGCAACGCGGAAACCTATAAGGCGCAAGTGTTCAAGATCCTGGATCCGCACAAGACGGTAGTGGATTTTAACTCCCGCTGGTTCTCCAAAATGATGGCTGAAGATATGGTCCGCCTGGTGGCCAAATTCACTGTCTCGCAGATGCTGGAGCGCGAGGAGTTCCACAAACGGTTCCAGGAAGAGAAGCCCATCCACATGCACGAACTGATTTACTCCATCTGCCAAGGCTATGACTCGGTGGCCTTGGAAGCCGACGTGGAACTTGGCGGCACAGATCAAAAATTCAACTTGCTAATGGGGCGCATCCTGCAAAAGGACTACGGGCAGCCTGCCCAGATCGTCCTGATGACGCCCATCCTGGAAGGCACCGACGGCGTGCAGAAGATGTCGAAGTCGTACGGAAATTACATCGGAATCAACGAGCCGCCACAGGAGATCTACGGCAAAGTAATGTCCATCTCGGATGAATTGATGTGGAGGTATTACGAGCTTTTGACGGATGTTAAGACCGATCAGATTGAACAGATGAAGGCCGATGTGTCTTCCGAGAAACAACATCCTATGGAATTGAAGAAAGCACTGGCTCGCAGGATTGTGCAGGACTTTCACTCCCCACAAGCCGCGAAGGAAGCGGATGCGAACTGGGCAAAGCAGTTTCAAAAGGACGAGGTGCCGGAGAATGTGCCTACGGTGAAAATACCGTTTTCACAAGTTTATGTGAAAGAAGTGGAAGCTCTTGCAGGACCAACGGCCCCTTATTATCGGTTGTTTGACTTTAGTAAGGTGATTCCTGGAAGCTTCATACCATTGCTTAGACTGGACAAAATCATCTCTGCTGCTAGTCTAAGTGATTCCAACACAGAGGCCGTTCGAAAGTTGAAGGAGCGGGCCGTGCGAATCAATGGTGATGTAGTTGTGGTGAGTCAAATCGCTATTATTGTTCCCGGGGAATTCACCTTGAAAGTCGGACGCCAGTTGAGAAAAATTCAGATTACCAAGTAATGTGGAGCGCAGGCGCCCTCGCCTGCGCATGCAAATTCTAAAACGCAGCCGGGGGCGGCTGCGCTCCTGCGTGTTGGTGGGTTTGGATATGATCGCAGCAGCTCTGTTGCGTCCCGGTGTCACGTCGCAAGCGGTTAAGGCTTTCCAGCGAACAAATTGCACGATCAAAGTCTGCGGCAATATAGAAAATTCTGAGCACCTCGACGCTGCCCTCATCTTTGGTGGCGACGGCACCGTGCATCGCTATCTGCCTGAGCTTTACAGGCGCAAGATTCCCACGCTGGTGGTCCCCAAAGGCAGCGGCAACGACTTTGCTAAGGCGCTTGGGATCGCGAATGAGCGAGCTGCGCTGCGAGCGTGGAGCGAATTCTGCAAGTCCGGGGGCAAGAATGTCAGAGAGATCGATCTTGGGGTCGTCACGAAAGACGACCAGGAAACTCTCTTCTGCTGCGTCGCAGGTGCGGGTCTCGATGCTGCAGCCAACGCGCGGGCCAATCGTATGCCGCCGTGGCTGCGGGGGACGGCAGGATATTTGCTGGCGGCGGTGCAGTCGATCGTGTGGTTCGAGCCAGCGGAATTCACCATAGACGGGAGGGAGCATGCAATTAGACGCGATGGGTTTTTCATTGCCGCTGGCAACGCGCATCGTTACGGCCGCGGCATGAGGGTAACGCCCCGCGCCGAACTTGATGACGGGCTTCTCGACGTGTGCTTCGTGGGCGCCATGAACAAAACGAAGCTGTTGTTCGCGGTGCCGACAATTTTCTTCGGTGCCCACCTCCGCATCCGGCAAGTGGACTACTTCCAAGCGCAGAGGGTCAGCATCGCAACGGGAAGGCCGCTCGACGTCTATGCCGACGGCGAATACATTTGTCAAACCCCTGTTAGACTCAGTCTATTAACGCGTGCGCTTAAGGTGATTGTCCCGGCCTGAGCAGTGCTACACTGAGGTATTCCAAATCTTTTAAAAGGGTCCATGGGTTGGGCGAAACGATTCTTGACGCCGGACCCCATTTCAGGTGGAATATTGAGCTATGACCAAAGCCGACCTCATCGAAGAAGTCTCGCGCCTGGCGGAGCTGACGCGCAAAGACAGCGAAATCATCGTCGAAACGATTTTTGACAGCGTCGTGCGTTCCCTGCGCGCCGGCGACAAGATCGAGATCCGCGGCTTTGGCAGTTTCCGCACGCGGCAGAGGAAACCCCGCGTGGGCCGCAACCCCAAGACTGGCGCTCGCGTGGAAGTGCCTGCCAAGAAGATCCCGTACTTCAAGCCCAGCAAGGAACTCAAGGACGTCATCAACCACGATGGCGCTGCGGCTGCGGCTTCCGGCCACGCTTCCGACAAACACTAACCGCCTAAGACTAAGGCTTGATTCCGACCACGGCCATCATGCGCCCGCTGCGGCCTCTGTCCGCGCGGTGGGAGAAGAACTTCTTCGCGGTACACGACGTGCACTCTCCCAAGACGGTGATCTGCGACTCCGGAACGCCGGCATTGAGCAGCTGGCGGCGATTCGCTTCCGCCAAGTCCAAATGAATCCGGATGCAGGGATCGCCATGGCCAGGAGCACGCTGGTTCAGAAACAGCAGCGGATACTTTTCCCGCACCGGGTCAGAAGTCTTGACCTGGTGAAACAATTCTGCTCCGTAGGAGAACTGCGATTCGAATTCCTGCCGAAGCTCCTCGCCCACTACATAACAGCATTTCTGGATTCCGGGCCCGACGGCGGCCACGAGGTCTTCCGGCCGAGAACCGAATTCGCGGCGCATGACGCCGGCGCCTTTTTCTACGATGCGCTGCACGGTCCCGCGCCAGCCCGCGTGGAAAGCCCCGACGACCGCGTTTCTTTTGTCCACCAGAAGCACGGGGAGGCAATCTGCGGTGAGCACGGCCATGCCAACTCCGGCCAGGTTGGTGATGAGTCCGTCGCCCACCAGCGGTGCGGCCGGAAGCGCGCGTAGAACGTGAATGATGTCGGAATGCACCTGGCGATTGGCAACCAGCGGCCACGGCCGTCCGTCCGTGGCTGCTCCCAGCGCCAGAAGGAATTGCTTGCGATTCTTCTCGACGTTGGCTTTGGCGTCTTCCTTGGTGAAGCCCAGATTCAAGCTGCGCCCACCATAGCATGAGGTGTTTCCCCCGGGCCGCGTGCTGAAGCCATGGACCAGCCAGGGGAGCTTCTTGAGACCGGCAGCCTGTATTACCTGTAATCTATTCTCAGCGCGAACGCGGTTGGTTCGGGCGGGTTTGGTGATAGTCGCCACAGGACTATTGTAACGAACGCGATCGCCGCGTTCGTTGCAGACAACCCTAGCGGAACTCTGCAATTCGGCTCAGGCCTCGCACACAGCAGGACAGAGAAAATGAAGGAACAGACGACCTTTCGTGTGGCTACGTACAACACCCATAAGTGCCGTGGCATGGACGGCCGCATTCGTCCGTTCCGTGTCGCCGAGGTCTTGCGCGAGCTCGACGCAGACGTGATCGCGCTACAGGAAGTGATCAGCCTCAGCGGCGGGCGCCGGGATCAGGACCAGGCGCAATTCTTAGCAGATGCTGTTGGCTTTGAATTTCGCATCGGTGAGACGCGCAAGTTGCGCGGTGCCGCTTACGGCAACGTGGTACTGAGCCGCTTTCCCGTCAAACAAGTGGAAGTGTACGATCTGACAGCATCGCGCCGGGAGCCACGCGGCTGCATCCGCTGCGACCTGGAGGTGGCGCCCGGCAAAATTGTTCACGTGTTTAACGTTCATCTCGGGACCGGTTATCTGGAGCGACGCAAGCAGGCGCGTTTGCTATTGAGCCGCGATGTCCTTTTGTCGCCGCGCTTGCGGCATCCGCGCCTGGTGCTGGGCGACTTCAACGAATGGACTCGCGGCCTGGTTTCACGCACGCTGGAGCACGTATTCGAGAGCGTGGATATTCGTTTGCACCTCAACCGGCGACGCACGTATCCCGGCGTTTTGCCTATCATGCATTTGGACCACATGTACTTCGACCGCGAACTGGCGCTGGAGGAGTTTCTGCTGCATCGCAGCCGCGGGGCGCTGGTGGCCTCTGACCATCTTCCTTTGCTGGCCGAATTCCGCCTCGGCGGACGGTCATTTTCGAAGAAAATGACCCACTAGGTATCAGCGTCTAGCGATACGCGGGCGAATCGAAGAAACTGACCCACTCGAAAAATGACCGTTCAAAATCCCCGCCAAAATTGCTTGTCCGACAGTAAGGTTTCCCTAAGAACTAGGTACATACCGCCTCTGGTCGGGTGTACAAATGGCCAACCTGGAACCAGCAGCTCGCATCTGAGAAATACACCTGTTTCTAACTACCAGCCCCATGAGCGCCAGGAGCGGCGTTATCGGACTCGAGGACATGGGTTGACAGGTGCGACCGGGCACGGGTAAGGTCATGCACTTGGGAGAAAAGATGGCCACGGCTAAAATGCAGTTCCAGCCTCAACGCCGGCGGCGAGACAGCGCTCCCAGCCGCGAGGCGTGCTTGCGCCTCCTGCAGGCGGAGCGATCCGAGGACATCTTCCCCATTCTCCTGGAGGAGATTGTGACCTTAGGCCATCCCCGGGCAGCGGTTCTGGAAGCCGCGCCTGGCTTCGCGGCGCCTGTGGTGGCTCTTAACTGGGGGAGGCAGCAGCTCGAGAAGCTCATCGCAGCTCTGCGCGCCGGGGAGCGGGCTCCGCTGGCGGTGGTGGAGGGCAATCGCGCCGAGGGACCAGTTAAAGTCTGCATCCATAACCGGCTTCTTTATCTCTATCCTATGCGGTTGTCGAGCCCCAGCCCGTGTCCGGAGGCAGGGCCGGTGCGCGCAGCAGATTGCTTGGCGGCACAGAATTTCCGTTGGGTGAAAGGCAAACGCCCAGGAGACCAGGTCTGCTCCGTCTGCTCGGTGCGCGGCCATTCCGCGACAGTAGCGGTGGAGTTGCGCCGCAACCATACAGAAGCGGACTTGACCGCGTTGAATGAACTGATCGATCTGACCAACGTACACCTTTCCCGTCTTTTCAAGACCGAGCACTACTACAACCGCCTGCGGGACATGGAAATCACCATGGCCCAGGTGGGAACGGTCATGCACAGAATGACGGACACGTCAGCCATGCTTACGGAGACACAGCACCGCGCGCTGATCCGCGACAAAGACCGGGTCGAGCGGCGCATGCTGGAAATCGAGAAGTTTGCCGCCGCCGGCCGTCTGGCGGCCACCATCGCCCATGAGGTCAACAATCCGATGGAGGCCATCAAGAACGCGGTGTACCTTCTGGGACCTGCGGTCCCGGAAAGCGCAGCGCCGGTGTACAACATCCTGAAGTCTGAGACCGAGCGCGTGGCGCGCGTGGTGCGGCAGATGCTGGGCCTCTATCGCGAAACTGAACCCAGCAAGCCGGTCAACGTGAATACCATCATTGAGGACACATTGCTGCTGCTGAACCGCCAGATGGAGCGGGCTGGGGTGCGGGTGGAAACCGAACTCGGTACGCTGCCTGATGCCATCTTGGCCGCTGATCAGATCCGCCAGGTGTTGTCCAATCTGGTGTTCAACGCCCGCGACGCCATGCCCGCCGGCGGTAGTCTGCGCATCCGCACACGCGCGGTGCGATCCGTTGACAGTATGCGCATTTGGGTCCGGATCTTGGTCGCCGATACCGGGACCGGAATTGCTCCCGAGATTATCGGCGACATCTTTGAGCCTTTCGTGACCACGAAAGGGGAAAAGGGTACCGGCCTGGGA
>DATFXI010000009.1:0-16618 GCA_035316085.1 Candidatus Angelobacter sp. | reverse complement strand
TGTAGTCTGCCGGGGTTTTGGTCTCGGCGTGATACTGCTGAAAGAAGGCGTCGTCACGCTTGTAGTAGCCCTGCACCGGCGAAGGATGGGCGCCGTAACGACACTCGACCACCGCCGAAACCAGAAATCCTGGGATGACGGTGCGGTTGGGGTCGCTCGCGATCACCGCCTCGTCCACGATCTCCTCGGCGCAGAGCAGCACCTTTCTAGCCGCGCGCACGCCCTCCAGCATCACCCCGAAATTCCCCCAGCAGTGAGCGTTGCCCTGTTGGTCCGCCCGTTGCACGTGAACGATGGCCACATCCGGCACTATCGCGCGCACTGCCAGCAAAGTCTCTTTCGGTTCGAAGGGCAAGGTGATCTCGTAAAAGAAATGATTGCCCTTGGGCACGTCCGAACCCATAGCCGTTCTAGTTGGCAGGAATGGCACGCCTAGCGCTCCTGCCTGCAACGCCAGGGCGATGGAAAAATTGGTCATGTTGAAGACTTGCAGCTTCTCTCCCGGAGTGCCTGGGTTTTCCTGTTCCGTAGCGCGGCGAAAGTTGTACGCTGAGCCCATCATCACGTTGCCGACCCACGCCGCCACCACGTCCTTGACGCAGCCGGCGCCGATGAGCTGGTCAAAAAGAATGTCGGAGATCGGGCCGATCAGCCGCAGATTCTTTTTCTTCAGCCGGATCAGCTCATGTCCCGCGGCGAAGGGGATCATCTGCTCCATCTGGAGCCCAAGCGCAACGCTCGAGCCGTCAGGAACCAGCTCGGCGACAGCCTGACGCATGGTAACGAGTTTGGACATGGCGATCGATTCAGTAAACAGCTATCTTCCCTTCCATTCCGGCTTCCGTTTCTCCAGCCACGCCTGAATTCCCTCTTTCGCGTCCTCCGTCTGCATCAGCGCTTCGACGTAGATCTTTTCCGCGCGCGCCAGACCTTTATCGAGGTGGATGGAATCCCAGGCATAGAAAGCTTTCTTCGCTTGAGCCAGAGCGGCGGGGCTGAGTTTGAAGAGATAGTCGAGAGTGTTTTGGATCGCAGGCTGCAAATCGCCGTCAGCGTGCGCGGAGTTGGCAAGGCCCCATTGCGCTGCTTCTGTGCCGCTGAAGTTGCGTCCGGTGAAGATCAAATCGGCGGCCCGCTTCTCACCCACCAACGCTGCCAGCGCCACGCAAGCCACCGGCGGGTAGCAGCCGAGCGCGATCTCGGGAAAACCCCACTTGGCTTTTTCCGCGGTGAAACACATGTCGCAAACCATGGCCACTTCGGCGCCGCCGCCCAAGCACGCGCCGCGGACTTCGGCGATGGTGATCTTGGGAAGCTTCGCCAGCGCCAGGATCAGGCCGTGAAACTTCTGAAGCATAGCGGGAATGTTCTCCGGCGTGTGTATGGCCACATCCACACCCGCCGAGAACGCGCGCTCGCCGCCGCTGAGGACCACGGCGACGACTTCGCTGCGCTGTTCGATCTGCTTCAGCGCGTCCGCCAGCTCGTCCATCTGTTGGAAGTCGAAGACGTTGAGCGGCGGATGGGTGAAACCAACGCGGGCGAGAGCGCCGTCATACGTGACGGAAAGGCGGCTGGCGGTAGCAGTTGGCGTGGTCATATCGAGGACATTGTAAAAGGCTGTGCCGCCCCGCTGGGGCTCAACTTGCTCTTGTTGCCTACCCACCCTTCCCGGCTCACGGCTTCGCCGCTACGCCTTCAGGGTGGGCTACCTTATTCCGCGCCTCCGGCGCTGGGATGATCGCCAGTCGAAAATGCTCGCTATCCGACCAACGGGGTTACACCAAATCGACAAAACCCTTTAGCTCGTCCAGAATCCCTTCATATCGTACTCGCGAATCGCTTTCAGCTCACGCGCATCCGGTTCCAAAGTCGGTTTCACCTCAGCCGCGACTTTCAGCTTCCAGCCGGTGTTCGCCAGAACGTCGTCCACGGTCACGCCGGGGTGAACACTGGCAAGATAGGCTTCGCCGTCATCGTTCTGACCAAAGCGCAGTACACACTTGGTGGTGATCACGGCAGAAGGGCCACCGCGCGGCAAACCGACTCGCTTGCGCCATCCTGCGCCATCGCCATTGCCGGGACTGGTGATGTAACTCACTCGCTCCGGCAAGCGGTGTTTGGCGTGCTCCAGCAGCGCCACAAAACGCTGCGCCAATGAAGCGATATCGCACGCGCCACCGGAGCCGGGCAAACGAACCATGCCGTGCTTGCCCTGGACCTGGGTGGAATTCAAATTCCCGAAGCGGTCCACCTCCGCCGCTCCCAAAAAACCCAGATTCACCCGCCCCGATTGCAGCAGCGCCATCACGTCCATCATGCCCAGGCATTGCGTGGCGCCCAGGATATTCGGCGGGTCAGCCATGGTGTAGATCAGTTCCGGCGAAGGCGTGGAGCGCACCACGCCGTTCTCAAACAAACCGATGGCATTGGGAGCGTGCGTCTTCTTGGCGACAACGAAGGCGATCAGCGGCAGCCGCATGCCGACGAAGACGACTTCGCGATCCTTGATCTCCCGGGCCGCGGCCGCGACCATGAGTTCGTTGAGGGTGTAGGAGCTCACTGCACCGCGTTGATCGCGTTCTTCCTGACTTCTCCGATCGTCAGCAGCGGGTCCCGGGCGTTGCGCGGCGCGATCCACTTCTTCTCGCTGCCGATGATGTCCAGGAGCAATTTTTTGTCGGCCGCAGTAGGCATCCACGTCTCAAACTGCTCGCGATACTCTTTTTCTTCCATCGGCTGGCCCGTCTTGGGATGGAAGAGCTGTCCTTTCCAGCGCCCGATGTTGCGGTTGAACTTGATATCCGGGCAATAGAGCTCGTCATTTCCGGGCTTCTGCGCGGCGCTGATGCGCTTGACCAGCGTGGCGCATTCGTCGCGATAAAGATGCCGGTTGTAGTCGTTCAGGTCTTCGAGGTCCGGAGGATTGGCATTTGCCGGCTCGTCATAACGTCCTTTGAGCCCCCAGGTATAAGCCCACTGCGCAGAAGACGAGTGGTCGGTGCCGAAGAGATCATACGAACTCGAAATCCACTTGTTCAGATATTTCTGCATCAGCCAATGCGGGACCACGCCGGCCTCGGCGATGCGCGCCAGGCCGGTGTTGCCCGTACCCATGTGGAAGGCTTCTTCCTTGAGCATGTAGCTCATGGAACGGCCCAGGGGCGCGAAGGCGGAATATTTGAGCATCTGCAGCTGGAACTTGCCGTCGCGATCAACGAAGTCGGTGAAGGCGAAAAAGTCCAGCCAGTTGTCGCACTCCTCGTTAAACGAGCCGAGCAGGCGCTTGTTTTCATAAGCCCTGCGGTCGAGCATCTTTTTGGCTTCGACTTTGCCGGTGTCGCCGAAGAATTCGATCAGGAGCGCGCACATCTGCCAGCCGTGACGCATCTCTTCGATCATCACGCGCGTGAGCGACGAGCGGTCGTAATCGCTGGGGGCGCTCTCAAACAGCCAGCGCTGTTGTTCCACGCTGGCGAATTCGGTGTCGCCCTGATAGACGATCAGGTTCATCAGCGCGTCACGCATGTTCTGGGTGGGAATCTGGCGCATGTTTTCCCATTTGCGCCGTCCTTTGTAATAGCCGAACTGGATCTCTTCGGTCTCGATCGTGCCGTAGAGCGTGTCAAACTGGAAGTCTTTGATCTGGCTGTGGTCCACGCCCACTTCTTTGCGCCATTCGTTGAACAACCCGACCCAGTCACTGAACGTCCCGATTTTGGGTACTTTACCTGGCATGATAGCTCCGAATATTTTTCCGTAGAGACGTGGCATGCCACGTCTCTACCGCTAAAGATTCATCCACACCGTCTTCAACTCCGTGTAGTGCTCGACGGCGTGCATTCCCAGTTCGCGGCCGAATCCTGACTGCTTGAACCCGCCGAAGGGCAAGGCTGCGTCCATCAGCCCGTAGGTGTTGATCCACACCGTGCCGGCCTTGAGCCGGCGGGAAAGCTGATGGGCTTTCTTGATGTCGTTGGTCCAAATCGCCGCAGCCAAGCCGTACACGTTGTTGTTGGCCAGCTCAGCCACTTGTTCGACGTCGTCGAAGGTCAGCGTAGCCAACACCGGACCGAAGATTTCTTCCTGGGCGATCTTCATATCGTTTTTCACGCCACCAAAAATCGTGGGCTCGATAAAGTAACCATGGTCGCCGTTCACAGCAGCGCGCTTACCGCCGGCCAGCACGGTTGCCCCCTCTTTTTTACCGGCTTCAACGTAGCTCAGCACTGTCTCCATCTGCCTCTGGCTGACGATGGCACCGAGACGCGTTTTGGGATCCAATGGGTCACCCAACTTGATCTTCTTGCTGGCCTCAACCAGCTTGGTCACGAATTCGTCTTCCACTTTTTTCTCGACGAACAAGCGCGAACCCGCGCAACAGACTTCTCCTTTGCCGTAGAAGATGCCGTTGAGCGCGCCTTTTACCGCGCTGTCGATGGCCGAATCAGCGAAGACGATATTAGGCGACTTGCCGCCAAGCTCGAGTGTCACGCGCTTCAGCGTATCAGCCGAGCTGCGCATGATCTCTTTGCCGACGGAAGTCGAACCGGTGAACGCGACTTTGTCCACGCCGGGGTGTTTTACCAGCGCTGCGCCGGTTTCCGGCCCGCCCGTAATAATGTTGAGCACGCCGGGAGGCAAGCCTGCCTCCAGCGCCAGTTCACCGAAACGAAGCGCGGTGAGCGGCGTTTGCTCCGCGGGCTTCAAAACGACGGTATTGCCACACGCCAGCGCCGGCCCCAGTTTCCAACTAGCCAGCAGCAGGGGAAAGTTCCAGGCAACAATGGCGCCGATTACGCCCACTGGCTCGCGCAGCGTATACGTAAAGGCGTTGTTGAAAGTGTTGACGGTTTCGCCCTGGATCTTCGTCGCCCATCCTGCGTAGTAGCGGAAGACGTCAGCCACCATGGGCATGTCCACGTAGCGTGACTCGAAAATCGGCTTTCCGTTGTCGAGCGTTTCCAGCTCCGCCAACTCTTCGATGTTCTTTTCGACCAGGTCGCCGATCCGCCACAGGATTTTGCCGCGTTCGCTGGCTGACATCTTGCGCCACGCACCCGCGGGATCGTCAAACGCTTTGCGGGCTGCGGCCACGGCCTGATCGACGTCTTGAGCAACAGCCTCGGCGACCTGTGTCAGCACTTCACCCGTGGCGGGGTTCACAGTGTCAAAGGCTTTGCCGGAGCCCTCCGTCCACTGGCCGTTGATCAGCAGTTTGCCTGAGGAAACCTTTGCTTTCGTTGCGGTAAGCATGTTGTTAGCCTCTAGCTGAAATCCCGAATCCCCGGCGCTTTCTGCCGGGGTGAGGGATCCATACCCTGTCTAAAATGTTTCCCTTTAGCCCATCGTAGCTATAGCGATCCCTCGCTCCGCTCGGGATTGCCACGGGTAGATCCTTCGACTCCGCGCTCTCACTCGCCTCGCTCGCTTAGCGCTTCGCTCAGGATGACGGCAGCGGGCTCCCGCTAGGCTCACGCCCGCTAAGCGCCGTCACTTCGCCTTAAACGTCGCCGGCCTCTTCTCGACGTACGCGTTCAAGCCCTCTTTTGCGTCCTCGCTGGCAAAGAGCCGTTGTTGCAGTTCGCGCTCCACCGCCAGCGCCGACTCCAGCGGAATTTCCCAGCCGGTCTGCACCGAGCGCTTGATGTTCCCTACGGCTTTCGCGGCTTTGTTGGGCGGCGTGAACTGGCGGGCATACTCCATCACGTTTTCCATGAAGTTCTCGCGCTCGTAGATGTCGTTGATGATTCCCATCTCCTTCGCTTCTTCGAAGGTGAAGGTGTTGCCGGTAACCATGAGCTCGATGGCCTTGCTTTTGCCCACGATGCGGCTCAAGCGCTGCGTACCGCCGGTGCCGGGCAACACGCCCAGGTTAATCTCCGGCAGGCCGATCTTGCCGGAGTCGCGGCGGGCAATGCGGATGTCGGCAGCCATGGCGATTTCCAGACCGCCGCCTACGCAGTGGCCGTTGATCGCTGCGATCACCAGTTTGGGGGTGTGCTCCAAACGCAGCAGCGTCTCGTTGGCATGGAGACAGAAGTAATACTTGAAAGTCGGATCCACCGAGGAGAGCATCTTGATGTTGGCGCCGGCGGAGAAGAATTTGTCGCCCGCGCCCGTCAGCAGCAGGACATACACGTCGTTGTCCGTGCGCGCCTTGAGGATGCACTCATCGATCTGCCGGTTCATTTCATAGGTGTAAGTGTTGGCCGGCGGATCATTCAGCTCGATGACGGCGACGCCGCCTTCCACGCGGTAATTCACCAGCGTCTTGGTTTCAGTTGCGGTGGTTGTGGCCATGTTGTTCAGCTCCTTGTGGTTAGGACTTCGGGGTCGAATTGCCAGAATCGCCGGCATTGCCAAAGATCGCCGAAATTCCTCGGTCACCAGCTGTTCGGCTTTTCAATATGGATTCTTTGGCAATTGTCAATTCTGGCAATTGTTTTCTCCTTGAAGGCTATCGTGCGCCCTTCCGTGGCGCCTTGCCCGCTTTCAGCAACCCGTGCAAATAAATGTCGCCCATCTGGCGGGCCATGGCGGCAGCGCCCGCGTCCACGCGCGGGTTGTGCCAGGTATAAATCCAGTTGATCATCCCGAACAGGCTCAGCACCGCCAGCCGTCCGGAAAATTGTATGCCTTTGGCGCGCTGAAAATCTTCCAACAGATCAAAACAGATGCGGTAATACTCCCGCTTGATGGCCCGAACTTCGCTGCCGTGCTCGTTTTTCAAAGTCTCGTCTTCATGCACGAGTACTTTCATGGCGTCTTTGTTGGCCAGCGAATATGCCAAATGGTTCTCGATAAAGATGCGGATGCGCTCTTCCGGACCATGGGAGCTTTCCAGGCGTTCACGAAGGCTTTCAATGATGGTGCGGAAGGTGTGTTTCTGGATGAGATACAGCAGCTCTTCTTTCGACTCACAATAATGGTAGAGTCCGGCCAGCGACATGCCTGTAGCGCGAGAAAGGTCGCGCATGGAGGCCCCTTCATAGCCTTTCGCGCAGAAAATGTGGGCGGCGTGGCTGAGGACTTCGGCCAGCCGGCGGTCGTAGCGATTATCGTTGAGGGCACGGGGCTTGCGTCCCGGGAGGGGCGCGGCGGTCCGTGTTTCAACGCTGGTCGGCGGCATGCCTGGGTTGAACTACCGAACGTTCGTTCGATAAGTCATTATTACTTGGCAACCCCGACAGAGTCAACAGCATTCAGCACTCAGCAATCAGCATTCAGTCCTGAGAGATCGTCTTTGCGGGTCCAGGGCTGAGTGCTGACGGCTGAGTGCTGAATGCTCTCTTATTTTTCCACTCCCAACTGCGTCAACATGAAAGCGTAGTCGAAGGCAACTTCCTTGAAGCGATCATACCGTCCCGACGATCCGCCGTGGCCGGCGGCCATGTTGGTCTTGAGCAGCAACACGCTGCCGTCGGTCTTGAGCGTGCGCAGTTTGGCTGTGTATTTGGCCGGCTCCCAGTACATCACCTGGCTGTCGTTGAACGAAGTCTTCACCAGCATGGCCGGATACGCGGTTTTCTTCAAGTTGTCGTACGGCGAGTACTTGAGCATGTAGTCGTACGCCGGCTTTTCGTTAGGATTGCCCCACTCTTCATACTCGGGGACGGTCAGCGGCAACGAAGCGTCAAGCATGGTGTTCATCACGTCTACGAAGGGAACGTGCGAAACCACGACCTTAAACAAGTCAGGGCGCAAGTTGGTTACCGCGCCCATAAGCAGGCCCCCGGCGGAGCCGCCTTCGATGGCGATTTTGTCGCGCGCGCCATATTTATTGGACGCCAGATACTCAGTGCAAGCGATGAAGTCGGTGAAAGTGTTCATCTTGTTCATCATGCGGCCGGCATCGTGCCAGGCTTTGCCCATCTCCCCTCCGCCGCGAATGTGGGTGTAAGCCATAACCACGCCGCGGTCGAGCAGCGAGAGCCGCGCAGAGTTGAAGGTGTCAAAGAGTGGTAGACCATAGGACCCGTAACCGTAAATGTAAAGCGGGTTGGAGCCGTCTGGCCTCTTCAAGTCTTTGCGGTAAACCACGGAAATCGGGACCTTGGTGCCGTCTTTCGCCGTCGCCCACACGCGTTCCGACTTGTATTTGGAGGCGTCATAGCCTCCCGGAACTTCTGTCTGCTTCAGTAGAGTGGAAGAGTGTTTTTCCACGTCGTAATCGAACACCGAAGGCGGCGTGATCAAGGATTGATAGGAGTAGCGAAACAGTTTGGTTTTGAACTCGCGGTTGATCTGGGGGAACGCGGCGTAGACCGGTTCCGGATAGCTGATGCGCTTCTTCTCGCCGGTAGCCAGGTTCACAACCGTCAGTTCCGGCAAGCCGTTCTCGCGTTCCACCAGGACGTAAAAATCCTGGAAGGCCTCAAAACCCGTCAGCATGACGTCAGGACGTACGGGCAGGATTTCTTTCCAGTTCTCTTTTAGCGGCGCGGTTTCCGGCGCAGCGACGAGCCGGAAGTTGCGGCCTTTATCATTGGTGCGGATATAGAAACGGTCGCCGAGATGGTAGACGTAGTACTCAATGTCTTGCTGGCGCGGGGCGACCAGCTTCCACTCGCCAGTGGGAGTGGCTGCATCCAGGTAGCGGAATTCGGAAGTGGTGTGGCTGCCGCTTTCCAGAAATAGATACTTGCCGCTGCGCGTCCTGTGTACGGCGATGTCGAAGCGCTCATCCTTGTCTTCATAGACAAGTTCGTCTTTTCCTGAATCGGTCCCCAGCTTGTGCCGGTAAAGACGGTACTGCCGCTTGGTCTTGTCTTCCTCAACCGTATAGAACAACGTCTGGTTGTCATTGGCCCAGGCGATGGAGCCCACTCTCTCCGCCGTGTCGGGCAGGTCCTTGCCGGTGCGCAGGTCGCGGACGTGCAGCCGGAACTGGCGGAAACCAGTGTTGTCCGTCGTGTAAGCCAGCAGATTGCCGTCGTCGCTGGGCTCATAAGCACCTAACGCCATAAACTTTTCGCCTTTGGCCAGTTCGTTCTGGTCAATGGTGATCGCTTCTGCTGCGTCGAGACTTCCCCTCTTGCGAAAGTAGATCGGATACTGCTGGCCTTTCTCCCATCGCAAGTTATAAAAGTAGCCGCCCTGACGGTAAGGGACGTTAACATCCGTCTCCTTGATATGGCTGATCATCTCGTCGTAAAGCTTTTGCTGGAGAGATGCAGTCGGTTTCATCAAACCGTCGGCATAGGCGTTCTCCGCTTCCAGATATTGGGCGACCTCGGGATTTTTCTTGTCGCGCAGCCAGCCATAGTCGTCCCCCAGATTGCCGCCGTTTATGTGGTTTTCCGCGTGGACTTTCTTGGCCACCGGCGGCGGAGGCGGTGCGTCGGCAGCCTTGCTGCCGGCCGGTTTGTCGTCTGCGGTAAGGAAAGTGCTCATGAGCCCGAGGAGAACTACAAGAAACAATTTTTTCATAAAACTTCCTTTTGCGCGGGAAGGCACGGACGGGAGGCAATTATAGCAAGGCAGGGAAGGCCAACATCTCTCAGGTTGCGGTAGCAGGCGGCTGCAAATCAGCTTTCCATCGGCGGAGACCACGCAGTGAAATCTCGCGCAAGGCCTGGTTCGGCACGGTAAGAACCTTCTTTTCAATATCATCCAACTTCTTCATGGCGCCGGTGATATCGCCCTTCGCTTCGAGGATCGCCGCTTCGCCACGCAAGCGCATCCACGGGTATTCGCCTTTTTCGGGAATATCGGCGAGCCACATTTCGGCGAGGTCAATGCGCTTTCTTCGTCGAGCCTGAAAGACAGCGGCGTCCGACATCAATCCCTGTCGTTGGGATGGCGCGGCCAGGTTGGAATGCCGCAAACAAGTCTCAAGCGCACTGGCTGCGTTATCGTCCTTGCGCTGCCAAAACGCTGCACCGTAGGCCAGTGCGTACGAAACCACCGTGTCCGGGGAGTTGTCCTCGATGGCCACGGCTTTGGCCAGGAAGCCGGGTGTCAGTCTCTCGTACGGCACGCCGGTTCGCAGTTCTTCAAGCAGCTTCAACATGGCCAACCAGCGCTCGCCACGCGCCCGGTTTTGGAGCAACATGAGGATCCTGCCGCCATCGGAGATCACAGCCCGGCCCCGAAACGGAACAAGATTCACCAGTCCCAGGAGCAGCGAGATATAAAGAAGCAAAGCGGAGAACATCCCATTGAAGTGCGTCAACAAGACCAACAGCAACACTGATACCAAGTTAGAAGCAGGACCTGCCAGCAACATGATCACCGTGCGCGGGATAAGGCGGTCCTGTTCTACAGGAAAGAGACTGGCCCATCCACTTGCCCCCGTGCCTCTCCCTCGGTAGAGGGAAAGTCGAAAAGGACGATCAAACTGGAGCCGTCCAATCCGCAGAGAGTTGAAGCGAAAGCCAACCAAGACGCCCACCACCGCATGTGCGACCTCATGAATCGCGACTGCCGTAAACGTGGCTGCCAAAAGGGCGAAAAAGTAGAGCATCGGCGTGGCGACGGTCCAGTGCCCGATATCCAACTGTCCCACCATGGCCGCGATCGCCCGCGCCCCGGACCGAACAAACGGCGGCTTCCAGACGACGAGCGTGAATGCAGCCACGAACACAAAGCCAAACCAAACCACAAGGAACTTGACCGAGCCCCTTAGGGTTGACTCCATCTTCGGCATCGGCGCCAAGCGGTCCAAGATTGGAGTGGGACTGGCAGAAGTCTGTGTGACGGTGGCGCTCACGGCGCGAAAGAGTCTAACACGGGAAAACCTGGTGAAGGTGGAACCTACTTGCTTGTCGTTGGCGGCTTGGCGGGAGCATTTTGCGCGCTTTGCGTGGCGGCTGGGTCGCCGATAACCGGACTGAGGATCAGCATCTTCGACCGGCCTTCCCTGCCGCCGGGCATATACAGCATCTTGTGCGCGGCCTCGTAGGCGAGGGCGTAGCCTTTCACGTCGGTGGGCAGTTCGTGGTCCACCACGTTACGCGCGAGATCGATGGCCAGCACTGAGCCTTCGCCTGTGGCGGCATAGAGAAAGTTGCCCCCGGGATCGAGCACCAGAGTGTTGGTACCGCCCGGAGCGGGAATGCGCAACACCTCAGTTCCGCTCGCAGCATCGAGTACAACCACGGCGAAACGCACGGCCACATAGAGGCGGCCGCGCGCGCCGTCCAAGGCGAGCCCGGTGGGCGCAGAGGCGGCCAGCTTGAAGCGGCCAGCAATCTGGTGGGAGCCGTCGATGGCCGCCACTTCGGCGGTGTCTTGCAAAGTCACCAGCAACAACTGGCGTGCGGGGTCATAGATCATGTCCTGCGGCAGGGCGTCCATCTCGATCGCAGCGGTTTCCTCGCCGCGCTCGGCATCGATGATGCTCACGCTGCGGCCCAGCAAACTGGTGGCGTATAAGGTTTTCGTCTCCGGCACCCAAAGCAGTTGTTCCGGGCGGTGCGGCACCGCAACCATCTTTTCCACTTGCCAGTTCTGACTGTTGATCACCGCAATTTGGCCGCTACCGGCCAGAGCGACGTAGAGCCGCTGGTTTTGGTCGTCCACGGCGATGCCCCGGGGATCTTTGACCTGAGAAATGCGCGCGACCACTCTTCTCTTCACAGGGCTGAAGATTTCAATGGTGTTGGTGGCCGGCCGGGTAATAACGATCTGGCCGTTGGCAACCGCCACTTGACTGAATCCAGGGTCGCCGGGCAGATCTACCATGGCCACCTGACGCAGCTTGGCGGCGAAACTCGCCACCGCGCAGCTGAGCAGAAGGAGGAAGAGACCAACGACAAACTTCGGGCTTCGCATTCCAGGGGACCTGCCGTCACCGAGCTTGGATGCCCTGAGTAGCTGTTCTGCTGCCCGGCCCTGGCAGTCGGCAATCAGCACCGGGCTCAGCTAGAGCCGATGGGAACATGGTGGTACCCCAGCCTTAACTCAGCCAATTGCTAAAGGTTAACTGCTATTTGCCCGTCACCGCGAACGCCAACTCGGGGTAACTGGAAGCCACCGGCACCACGCCGCCATTGCGGGAGAGGTCGGAGAGCGAGCTCAGCGAGGCCAGAGGGATTCCCGTCTTGGCGTCGACGAGCGAGAAGGTAAAGCCGGCATCGCTCGAGATTCGTGGCCAAGTGGGATCGGTGGCGAAGTCGGGAAGGTCAATCGTGAAAGTGCCGTCCGACGACACCTTGGCTTTGCCTAAAGAGATGGGCGATACGGCGCCATCAGGGATGCCGAAGAACGGCATGGCCCACCGGCATACGTAAAGCGCTAGCACTTCGAAGTCCTTCTGCGCGAAATCCAGGACATCAACCCGGCCGCGCAACTGGAGCGTGGGAAGTTTCTGGCAGTGGAAGTCACCCTGGCGGTTGCTGGTGCTGAGGTCATCCACCATGAGCGTCACCAACTGACAGCCGGGTGCATACGCGATCAGCTTGAAGCTCTTGGCTGACTTCCCTTCCACTCCGGTCTTGATGACAATTTTGTTGCCACCGATCGGATCGGCTACCGAAGATCCGCGCCCGCCGAATTCGCCGGTGAAGAAGTAACGGACCTGAACGTCTTTGGCGGAAGTGGGCGCAGCTACAGAGATGGTGAAGATGGCGTCGTTCGTCGGGCTTGCGCGGCCAGGCCGGACGCCAAGAAGCAAAGGATGAGAGCGACAAAGAGTCCCGACCGAAGAAATGTCATACACCCGCCTCCGCGGCAGAGCTGCGCAGAAGATTATCGCTCAAAGAGGAGAGCAATCGGGAGTCATTCTGCACGGACGCTTCCCCACGGCAAAGAAAACGGGCTAAAGGCTAATAGCTAAGAGCTAAAGGCTGGTTTTCTACGCCAGATTCAACGCGCGCTTGAATGATCCCCGCTCTTTCTGGATTTTTTCCTGGAGCAGGGTGATGGCATAGATCAGCTGCTCAGGGCGCGGAGGACAGCCGGGGACATAGATATCCACGGGGATCACCTGGTTCACGCCTTGCACCAGAGCGTAATTGTTGAAGACGCCGCCGGACGTGGCGCAGGCGCCCATGGAGATCACCCACTTGGGCTCAGGCATCTGTTCCCAGAGCTGGCGGATCACCGGGGCCATTTTCTGCGAGACGCGGCCGGCAATGATCATCAGGTCTGACTGCCGGGGCGAGGGACGAAATACCTCGGCGCCGAAGCGCGCAATATCAAAGCGCGACGCGCCCATAGCCATCATCTCAATGGCGCAGCAGGCCAGGCCGAAGGTCATGGGCCAGATGGAGCTCTTGCGCATCCAGTTGACCACGTTGTCAAGCGAAGTCAGCACCACGCCCTGCGGCTGCTCGCTGCCGAACAGGACTTCGCGCATGTGCTTGGCATCGTCAGGATAGCCGGCGGTGTTCTCGTAACGCTTCGTCAGCAGTTCGCGCTCCACGTCGGGATTCACCAGATGATCGCTCATAACACTTTATTCTAATTGGACCGCCAGGGGATTGGGAAGCTGGTGAAGCGCACCTGCCCTACTTGGCAGCTGCGCTGGGTTCCGGGGCTGTGTCAAGAAAATTAATCTTGATTTGGGTTTTTTGTTCCGCCTGCAAACCTTCCAGCGTGGCCGGTGCGAACCTCCATGCTTTGATGGCGGTGAGGGCAGCGTCCTCAAAAATCCTATGACCGTTGATCATCCTTGCGCTGATCACATTGCCTCGCCTGTCCACGACCGCTTCCACCACCACGGTCCCCTGAATGCGTTTCTCTCTGGCTTCTTGAGGATAGATGGGCAGAACACGAAGTACTACCTTAAGCGGCGAACCCTCTGCCGCTGCTTTCTGTTTCTCCGGGTTCGGGTTGGTCTGATTCTGCTGCGCGTAACCGGCGCTGACTAACAGCAGGACCATCAACATCGCGAAGACGTTCGTTCTGTATCTCACGTGACGCTCCCCTTTTAGTGCGTGACTCGCAAAGCAGCGCGAATGCGGACAGAAGTGAGTCTTAATCGTCGGGCGTACGCTGGCACAGCGTCAAGTTACTATTGCGGGGAGGGCTATAGACCTTTGGAACCGGCCTGTTATCTAACCGTCAGTTCTTGGGGAAACCTGGGCATTCTAGGACTCTCTGGGCCTGCCACAAATGACGCCGGTTGTGCGCCGCGATAATCAGCAGCCCGGTGCCGACCGTGAAGCGAAGGAATCCAACGAATGGGTTGCGAAAGCGAATCCGGTTCAAATCAAAACCCGCTCCGTCGCGAATCACTCCTCGCATATCCTCCTGCGAGCGCAGAAACGCCTGCAAGGCCTCACGGATGGCGATCTGCGATGCGGGAACAATCTTCTTTGGAGCCTGCATCTTTCTGTTCGGTGGCGCATCGAGTGTGCGGATAAAGTACCGGCCGAACCATCCAGGTTGGATCGGCCCGTGCGCCGGCACTCTTTCGGCACCGGTTTCGTTGAGTGCCTGGCGTAGTGCCGCGGCGTACAGCGTGTTTCCGCGCGCCATGTGATCGAGACACTGGGCGACGCTCCAGGCAGTTTCACGCGGCTGCCAGTTGCCCTGCGCGTCGGTCAGACCGCCGGCGATTCGCCGCGCGTCCTGGTCCGCTTTCTCAAAGTCGTCGAGGATAGCTCGCAGATGGGCGGGTGGCTCGAACAAGTTTGCTTGGGCCGAAGCCATGGGGGGTCGCTCCCTGCATACGATTGTAGCAGCGGCAGATTCCCGTCGCAGCCGGTCGCAAGAGTTGCAGTAACATAGGCTGATGGCATCTCATCGCGAGCGCATTCTCGACCAGTTCACGCGGCAGGCTGTGCCGTTTTCGCAGTCGCCCAGCGTCAGCAATCAGGAAGCGCTGAATACAATCGTTCGCGCGGCCGATGCCGGGCCTGACGATACTTCGCTCGATGTGGCCTGCGGTCCCGGACTGCTGGTCTGTGCCTTTGCCCGCGTGGTGCGTTTTGCCGCGGGAATTGATCTCACGCCGGCTATGCTCGAGCAAGCCCGCAAGCTTCAGCAGGAGCAGGGCCTGACCAACGTCAGCTGGCAGCAAGGCGACGTGACTGCGCTTCCCTACCCTGACGCGCATTTTTCCATCGTCAGCTCGCGGTTTGTCTTTCATCACCTGGAAGACCCGCTCATCGTTCTCAAGGAAATGAAACGCGTGACGAAGCCAGGCGGCCGCGTGCTGGTGGCGGACATGGCGCCCGCGCCGGCGAAGGCCGCGGCGCTGAATGCCGAGGAGGTGCTGCGCGATCCTTCGCACGTGCGCGCCATGCCGGAAGCGGAGCTTCGCGGGCTCTTTGCCCAGGCTGGACTGTCGGAGCCACGCGTCAGCCATTACCGCGTGGAGTGCGAACTGGAAGATCTGCTCTCGCGGTCTTTCCCTAAAGAGGGCGACGCCGACCGCATCCGCAAAATCTTTGCTGACTCGATTGCAACTGACGCGCTCGACTTGAACACGCGGCTCGAGAACGGCAAGATCTATTACGCTTTTCCCGTAACGGTGCTGGTGGCGGAGAGAAGCAGTTAGCAAATAGCAATTAGCAGTTGGCGAACGCCGCTGGCTCTTGGCTCTCGGCTCTTCGCTTTTGGCTCTTATTCGTGTTTATCCCCGCAAATCTGCGGAAAGGTTTCTGCTTTTCCGATCTCGGCGATGACGTGCGATGTCGGCGATGACGGCGATTCTTTAGTGCCTCACCACCGTCAGCGTGACCGCCGACGGATATTGTTTGGAATGATGAATCGCGGTGTGGGCCACTACGCCCTGAGTCTCATCGTAATTGTTGCCGCCGGTATTCAGGTTGCGATCGAAGCGCGGGAAGTTGGTGCTTGAGACTTCAACACGAATGCGATGGCCGGCGGCGAAAAAGTTGCTGGTATTCATCGGCTGCAGCGTGACTTTGTAGACTTTGTCTTTCTCGAGCCACGCCGCCGGCTTGTCGTAGCCGTTGCGGTAGCGCAACCGCTGGATGGTCTCATCCAGGTTGTACGCCGTGCCCTCAGGAAGCACATCTATCAGCTTAACGGTCACGTCAGTGTCCTTTACGTCAGACGAAACAAAGAGCGTCGCCTCGATGGGGCCGCTGACCTCGATCCCTTCCTTCAGCTCGTCTGAGGTATAGACCAGAATGTCGGGACGTTCTTCCATCTTGCGCTGATCGAAAGCGCCGCCGCTCACCGCGTTGCCGGTGCAGCAGACGTTGCCGCCGTGCGACGGCACGGGATTCATAGGATCGTAGGTGAAGCGGTCGGGAGCGTCCCTATCCTGGGCCGGTGCGGCCGCGACCAATGCGCCATCGCCTTTCAGCGTGTTGGCCTGGCCTGCGCTCGCGAGATACAGCGTCATGGGCTGCGCACCTTGCGGCGGCCAGGTGTCTGAGGTCTGCCACTTATTCAGTCCCATCGTGAAATAGCGGACCTTGGGCATGGTTTCGAGCACGTGGTTGTCTTCGCCTTTCAAAAAGTGATCGAACCAACCGTAGGTGAGCTCGTCGTAGTTGAGGCGGGCATCGCCCATGTGGCGTTCGCCCACCACCGTGTCCTCCGTGGCTCGTTTGTACGCGCAGTGCAGCGTGGGCGCGATGACCGCATACTGCTGGCTGGCGACCTCCGGCTTTGCATTTTTGCGCACGAAGTTATACGCGGCCAGGTTGGGGCCAACCGAAACGTCATACCAGGACATGAACCAGAATCCCGG
>DATFXI010000008.1:0-3602 GCA_035316085.1 Candidatus Angelobacter sp. | reverse complement strand
GCGGACGCCTGTTGTTGCTGATGGCCGCGATGCTCTGGGCCATGCGCTGGCCCACCGGCTGGACCGAAGCCGGCATTGCCGTGGCCACCGGGCTGGTGATCGCTTTCGTTTCGTTCCGGCACCGCATTGCCGACTTTCTGGGCGACGTGAGTTACTCCGTCTATCTGGTGCACCTGCCCATCGGGGTAGCGCTCATCACGTGGCTTTCCCGCGTGCTGCCTTACGCCAGTTGGTATCTCGGCCTGCTGGATTGCGTAGGCATGGCAGCTGCGGTCGTGGCCTCGGCTATGCTCTACCGCTGGGTGGAGAAGCCGTCACAGGAATTGTCGTCACGGATGCGGTTTGCCCGCGACGAGCGCGGCAAAGTCGCGCTGGCGGCCGCTGCGGCGAAGTAGGTAGCGGGTCAGTGTGATCGAGAATCATGTGGCACCGGCGCCCTCGCCGGTGTCTTTGTCCTACTTCAAAAGATCACACAGCCGAGGGCGCCTCCACCCCGCCAGGCCAACAGCGCGCCTGTCGGGGACCCCGGCGGCTGTGCCACACGGCTCTTGCCAGCTCAAGCTGACACGCTAGCTGCGAAGGTCGCGGGCATTGCTTCGCGAGCCGGAACCACTTACAATGACCAGTGAAAACACGGACGGCCAGTGATTTGCAGACTGGCTGAAGGCGAATCGGCGCAACGGGCAGAAGGCCCTTGCGCTATTTGGTTTTTTTAAGGGCTTCAAGGCAATGCCTGTACAAGTCACACGCGCATACCACACGCGCACACCGGCACATTCCACCTGGATCGAAGTTTCGCCCGGCGCGCTGCGCCACAACCTGCGCGCGATCGAGGCCCTTGTAGGGAAACAAGTGGCTGTGTGCGCGGTGATCAAGAGCGATGCCTACGGTCACGGCGCCGCGGGCTGCGCGCAGGCACTGCACGATGCCGGAGTCAGATGGTTTGCCGTGAGCAGCGTACAAGAGGGAATCTCTCTGCGCGGGCGTGGGATCGGGGATCGCATCCTGGTCCTGAGCGGATTCTGGCGCGGTGAAGAAGACGCAATCGTCATGCACGAGTTGACGCCGACCGTCTGGGAGCCCAACCAGATTGATCTGCTGCAGATTGCGACCGCCAAGATGGTTCTGAAGCGCCGGTTGCCGGTTCACTTGAAAGTCAACACCGGCATGAACCGCCTGGGGGCGGACGTGAAAGAGCTGCCGGGGATCTACCGAGCCGTCGGCAACGCGCAGAATCTCTCGCTGGAAGGCATCTTCAGTCACTTTGCCGCCTCGGAAGTGGTCGGCCTTGCTCACGGCGACGAACAGCTCCGGCGCTTCAGCGAAGCCGTGGCGCTCGCCGGCAAGATGGGACTTGAACCACAGCTCCGCCACATGGCGAACAGCGCGGCGATCGTGGCTCGTCCGAAATCGTGGTTCAACATGGTGCGGCCTGGCCTGGCGTTGTACGGACATTGCCTGCCGCTGAGCGCGGCAGGATCAGAAAGCGTGCCGCCGGCATTGCCGCTGAAGCCGGCGCTGACCTGGAAGGCGCGCGTGCTGCAGGTACGTGACGTCGCGTCGGGAGAACAAATTGGCTACAGCAGCGGCCACATCACAAAGACGGCGACCCGAGTCGCGGTGTTGCCGGTCGGTTATGGCGACGGGTTGACGCGGCGGCTGTCTTCGCGCGGCCGGGTGATCGTACGCAACGCTTACGCGCCCGTGCTCGGCAACGTGAGCATGAATTTGACGGCGGTGGACGTCACCAATATTCCCGGGGTTGCCGCCGGCGACGAAGCCATCGTCATCGGCTCGAGCGCAGCCTGCAAGATCGACGTGACAGAGCATGCGCAACTGGCAGGCACCATTCCGTATGAGATTCTGTGTAACATCTCTGCCAGACTGCCCCGACACTACGTGGAGACTGACTAGATGCCCGGCCTTTACGCACGCTGGATGAACGCATGGGAGACGCGCCTGACCACGCGCGACACCAATCGTGTGGTGCGACCGCTGGAGTGGGGCATCGAATGGGCCAAGCGCTGGCCGTTGGTGAACGGCCATGCTCCCGCCGAGGAAGCAGACCTCGAAAGCTATCTGCACGAGCTGAATGACCGCATCGTGGCCGCGAGCGACCAATTCTTCTCCTACGCCACGCCCACAGATTTCCGCCTGGAGCAGCGCAAAATAGAACTGTTTCCCACCGGCAGCAACGCTTCGGAGAAAATCCCTGATGGCCACGGAACTTTTCTGCGATTCACGTCGCCCGTAACCACGCCGCATCCGGAAAACGACCTGGTGAACGCCCGCTGGTTCCCTAGTGCCGGCCATCGCGCGGCGATCGTGCTGCCGCACTGGAACGCCAACGGCATCGCCTACAACGCGCTGGGGCCGCTGCTGAACCGCTTTGGAATTTCCGTGCTGCGGATGAGCAAGCCCTATCACGATATTCGCCGCCCGGTGGAGACGGCGCGTTCCGATTACGCGGTCTCGCCCAACATCTGCCGCACGATTGACGCCGCGCGCCAGGCCATCGTGGACATTCGCTCCTGCGTGGACTGGCTGGAGAGCCAGGGCAAGACCAGCGCGGGCATTGTGGGGACCAGCCTGGGCTCATGCTACGCATTTTTGGCCGGAGCCCACGAGCCGCGATTGAAAGTCAGCGTGTTCAATCACGCGTCAACCTATTTCGCCGACGTGGTGTGGACCGGACAATCCACGCGTCACGTGCGCGAAGGCCTGGAGCGTGACGGACTGACGCTGGAGCGCCTGCGGCAGGCGTGGCTGTGTATCAGCCCCATGGCCTACTTCGACAAATTTGTGCGTTTTGCCAAGAAGACGCTGATGATCTACGGCAAGTACGACATGACTTTCCTGCCCGAGTTCTCGCGCCAGGTGGAAGCCGAATTCCGCCGCCGCAACGCCGACCTGAAGACCGTGGTGCTCCCCTGCGGCCACTACACCACCGGCGAAGCTCCGTTCAAGTACATTGACGGGTATCAGATGGTGAAGTTTCTGGTGAAGAACTTGTAGGAAAGCATTCAGCACTCAGCAGTCAGCATTCAGCCCTGATGCCATTTTCTGCAATCCCGAGCGGAGCGAGGGATCCCTACCTTCTTGTTAAGTGCTTAAGCAAAAAATCATACCGCGGATTTGCGCGGATGCCTGCGGATTTCTGGCCAGGATTTCAATCCGCGATCATCCGCGTCGATCAGCGGTCAGGTTTTGTAATTCCTAGAGGAAAAGTTTTCGTAGCAATATGGATCCCTCCCCTTCGGCAAGCTCAGGGTCGGGATTTCAGAAAAAACTGAGTGCTGACTGCTGAGGGCTATTTGTTTTTCCAGACAGGTTTCCGCTTCTCGATCACCGCGCGCAGACCTTCCTGAACGTCTTCCAAATTCATCAGCTCGTTGAGGTAGAGGTTCTGCGACGTTTTCATGGCTTCTTTCAGCGGGCGTCCGATGGAGCTGCCGATGACACGCTTGGTCACTTCCAGCACCGGGCCGCTGAACTCGGCGATGCGCTCCATAAGCGACTCTACATGCTTCTTAAGGTCGGACTCCGGGACCACCTTGTTGACGAAGCCGAAGCGCAACGCTTCTTCCGCGGAAAGAGCTTCG
>DATFXI010000007.1:0-23110 GCA_035316085.1 Candidatus Angelobacter sp. | reverse complement strand
TTCATCGGCGCGGTTCTGTATGTGGTCATCATGGTGCCCATCGTCTTGATCCGGACCGCGTTTCTGGATTGGTGATTGCGCATCGATGCCCGACGCCGCCCCTCGATCTTCCTGCAGTGATTGACATTCGCGGATACCAGCCCATACGATTTTTACCCTGCGATGATTGGGCAAATCGTTTCCCATTACAGAATCCTCGCCCGGCTAGGGAGCGGTGGCATGGGCGTGGTGTACGAGGCTGAGGACCTGAAGCTCGGCCGCCATGTGGCCTTGAAGCTTCTGCCTCCGGAGATGGAGAAAGACCCGCAAGCGCTGGACCGTCTCGAGCGCGAAGCGCGCGCGGCCTCGGCGCTGAATCATCCAAACATCTGCACGATTTACGAGATCGGCGAGCATGAGGGCCGGCATTTCATTGTGATGGAGTTCCTGGAAGGGATGCCGCTGGACAAGCGAATCGCCAGCCGGGCTTTCCCTTTGGAGCAATTGCTGGAGCTGGGAATCCAAATCTCTGACGCCCTGGATACCGCGCACGCCAAGCGCATTCTGCACCGCGACATCAAGCCCGCCAACATTTTCTTGACCGAGCGCGGCCAGGCCAAGATTCTTGATTTCGGCTTGGCCAAGGTGGCTGCCGGCCGCCGGATCGCGGAGCCGGTGGGCGCGGCTGCCACGCTGGACACGGCGCATCTCACCAGCCCCGGCTCCACGGTAGGCACCATCGCTTACATGTCGCCAGAGCAGGCCCTGGGTGAGGAGCTTGATCCACGCAGTGATCTGTTCTCCTTCGGTGTGGTGCTGTATGAGATGGCGACAGGCGTGCTGCCTTTTGCAGGCGCGACCAGTGCGGCCCTGTTCGACGCCATCCTGCATAAGGCGCCAGCTTCGCGACTGCAGTTGCACCCTGAACTGCCTGTGGAACTTGAGCGAATCATATTCAAGCTGCTGGAAAAGGACCGCGACTTGCGCTACCAGACGGCGGTTGAGCTGCGCGGCGATTTGAAGCGGTTAAAGCGCGACATTGATTCCGCCAGCGCTGCTGCTGTTCCGGTTGCCTCTTCTCGCCGCGTTCCGATCGCAGAAGGCGCGCGCTCGCACAAACTCGGCGTCGGCTTGACGGTGTTCGTTGGGACAATTGTGCTTGCCGCCGCCGCCTACGGAATTTTTGCCCTCCTGCACCGCCCGCGCTCGGCGCCGTTCCAGACCATGAACATCAGCAAGCTCACGGACAGCGGCAAAGCGTTCATGGCAGCCATTTCGCCGGACGGCAAGTACGTGGTTCACGTGGTGGAGGAGTCCGGCCAGCAGAGCCTCTGGATGCGCCACATCCCTACCAACAGCGTCACTCAGATCGTTCCGCCTGCCGATACGCAGTACTCCGGGTTGACGTTTTCGCCGGACGGAAGTTACATCTACTACACCCGCATCGAAAAGCAACGTCCTGGTCTGGGGCTGCTGTATCAAATTCCGGTTCTCGGCGGCGCCCCGCGATTGATTGTCACAGATGTTGACAGCCGCATCAGCTTCTCGCCCGACGGCCGCCGTTTCGCCTTTCGCCGCGACTCCAGCGAACGGAAGACCAGCGCGATCTTGACAGTCGACGCCGATGGAAGCCACGAGCAAACCGTGGCCGAGCTGACCTTCCCGGAGAATTTCGGCGGGAGCCCATCCTGGTCACCGGACGGGAAACTCATCGCCACCATGGATTACTTCGGTCAGAAGACAGGGGAACTGGGCGAATTCGTTGTCTTGGATGTGGCTACCGGGCGAAAGACTCCAATCGCCCCCTTTTCGCGGGTGGGCCAAATACTGGGATCCTCATGGCTACCTGATCGCTCGGGTTTGCTGGCTGCGGTCAACGGCGCAAATACCAATTGGCTCACGCAAATTGCTGTTCTAAGCTACCCTGCGGGCGAATTCCGCAGGGTGACTAACGACTTGAACCGCTACGCGGAGGCGGTCAGCACAACGCGCGACGGCCGCTCCATGGTTACAGTGGCCAACGAAACCTCCAGCAACATCTGGGTCATGCCCGGCTCTGGGACGGCGGCCCAGGCAGTTCAAATCAGTTCCGGAAAAGCAGAAGCCGTCAGCCTGGATTGGACCGCCGATGGGCAAATCTTGAGCTTTACCTCATCCGCCCAGCGGTTCGAGTTCAATCTCCGCAAGAGTGACGGCTCCGGTAAGACCACGATCTTGTCTGAGACGTTGCCTGCTGTCCAGCCCTCGGCCTGCGGCGACGGCCGCTACATTACCTTCACCGCGGTCCGTTCGCAGAACGGTGAGACCATCTGGCGAATGGATTCGGGCGGCGGCAACCTGAAAGAACTTACCTCCGGTCCCATCAACCAGACCTCCGCTTGCTCGCCCGACGGCCAATGGGTGGTCTACCAATCGCTCAATGACAACGGAAACATCTGGAGAATTCCCATTGCCGGCGGAGCGGCCACGCGGCTCACTCCGCTGACTGGCTACTCACTCGCCGTTTCAGCCGACGGAAAGATGGTCGCATTTGGGAGTATCGAGGGAACGGTTCCGAATTTCCGCAATTTGTGGATCGTGGTTCCCAGCAATGGTGGAACGCCGCTCTACACTCTCAAAAGCGACATTAGAGGCGTACGAAGACTGCGCTTCACGCCCGACGGGAAGTCTCTGGCCTATATAGTGGACGAGCGGGGCGTATCCAATCTTTGGGCGATGCCTTTGACCGGCGGCGCCCCTAAACAACTCACCGACTTCAAATCTGATCTGATCTTTGACTTTGCCTGGTCGCGCGATGGCAAGCAATTGGCGCTTTCCCGTGGCCAGATCAGCCGTGATGTGGTCCTGCTGACAGACACGACCCAGTAGCAAACCGGATCTACGGCTTCTTCCCTGCCACCCAATCTGGTTTGAAATCGGTATTGGCCAGCCATTTCACTGGATCGACCATGGACTCGATGGCCTGTTCCATGTGCTTGAAGTCAATGTGGGCCAGATCGTCGTTGGGACGGTGATATTCCTGGTGTAGCCCGAAGCTGGAAACCGTCTGGGCGATGATGCCGCGTTTGGCCAGCGCGTAGTTGTCCGACCGGCGGAAGAATTGCTGGTCAGGATGCGGATCCGCCACCAGCTTGGCGCCGTGCTTGGCCAGCTCCGGCCCGAGATTACTGCGTTCGTAGCCGGTGAGCCAGAGTTCGTCGGGTTTGACCGCGGAGTCGGCCCGGCCGATCATCTCAAACTCCAGGTTGGCCACAATGTTGGCCAACGGAGCCGGCGGATGCTCCAGGAAGAACTGGTTGCCCTGTCCACCCGTCTCCTCGCTGCCGAAAAAGGTGACGATCACGGTGCGCTTGGGCCGCTCGCCTGCGGCCAACGCCCGCGCCAGCTCCAGCACGGCAACGCAGCCGGAAGCATCGTCGTCCGCGCCGTGGTAAATGCTCTTGCCGTCGCCCTTGCCCAGATGGTCCATGTGCGCGGTGAGAAGAATGATCTGGTCTTTCAATTTGGGATCGCGTCCAGGAATTACGCCAATGACGTTGCGCGTGGTCCACTGCTTCTTGCCGACGCGATAAAAGTTGAAGTCGCCGGAGACGTTCTGAATGTAACCGCCGTTGTCGCCCGCCGGAGCGATGCCCATGGCGCGCAGCTGTTCGGCCAGGAATTGCGCGGCGTGGAGCTCGTCCGCGGTACCGCTGCCACGGCCCTGCATTTCGTCGCCCGCTAGCGACTGCATTTCACTCTTGATATGGCCGACCAGGGCCGGATCGTTGACCGCGAAGGCGACAATCGCCGATGAAAGACAAACTACTCCGACCCACAACCAGCGCTTTGCTTGGATCACATCTCCTCCGGAATTAAAGATTATAACTTGGCGATCGAACGCGCGGCCCTGGCGGCAGGGCTGAACCCTGGATAAGGTGTGCGTCGTCCTTCCGCTGACTCAGTACGCGGCCATCTGTGCTCTGTTGCCGCCCGCGGCAGACTTGCTATAGTGGTGCCAAGCCATGCACACTCCCCCCAGCCAGCAGAGGAATTTTGCCGCTTGCGTATGGTCGATCATCGCCGCGGGTACCCTCCTCATCGCCGGATGCGCCCGTGAGACTTCCGGAAAGAGCGACTATGCTTACGTGGCCGTCCCGGAAGCGTTTCTGCGCGACAAAGTGGCCACCATCTACACCAAGACCGGTGTGGTGCATAACGGCGACCGAGTGCAGGTGCTGGAGCGCATGCCCAACAAGCGGTTTATGCGGGTCCGCTCCCCGCACGGCGAAGAAGGCTGGGTGCAAGAGCGCTTTCTCGCCGACCAGGCCACCTATGATCAATTCCAGCGGATGGCCGCTGAGTTCGGCGCCGCTCCGGCGCAGTCCACCGCCACGATCGAGCAACAGGTCAAAGTCCATGTGCTGCCAGGACGCAAGACAGGCTTCCTCTACTTGCTGAATGAAAAACAGAAAGTGGATTTGTTGGCGCGGCGCACCATTGACCGCAACGCTCCTGCGGCGAAAGAAGAGAAACCTAAGGAATCGGACGCGGACAGCGATGACGACTCGCCGGAAAAACCTGGCCAGCCTGCCATCTGGGAAGACTGGTGGTTGGTGCGCGATTCCGAAAAGCACGTGGGCTGGGTGTTGGGCCGAGCTTTGTATCTAGATGTGCCTGATGAAATCGGCCAGTACGCCGAAGGCCAGCGCATCGTGGCGGTTTACAAACTCGATGAAGTCCCCGACCAGGGGAAGCAGGTCGCCCAGTATCTTGTTTTACTGACCGAACCCAAAGACGGCGCTCCCTACGACTTCAGCCAGGCCCGCGTGTACACCTGGAACACGCGCAAGCATCGTTATGAGACCGCATACCGCGAACGCAATCTCGAGGGATCGCTGCCGGTCACACTGGGTCGGCAGGATTTCGAAAAAGAAGGCAACTTGCGTACCTTCACGCTGAACGTAAAGGATGCAGAGGGCCATCCGCGCCAGCAGCTCTACAAGTTCAGGCCGCCCATCGTGCGTAAAGTATTCGCGCCCGGCGAAGAACCTCCCCGTAAGCTGCGCGGAAAAAAGAAGTAAGCCTGGCGTCGTTAGAACCTGATGCCCAAGCCGATGCTGGCGAACGGATAGAACCTCACGATCGATGTGTCCTTGTTGAGTTTGTTCTGCTCCGCGACAATTTGCGCTTGCACGATCGGATCAGTGGCGACATTGCGGCAGACAAGCCCGGTCACCGGGTCGCACGCCGTGCCGGCCAGATTGAGCGTCGCCTTTGGCAGTCCCTGAAAGACGATCCCGAAGTCGTGGAAGACAGTGAACCGGTGATGGTGCGGAATCGGATTACCGAAGCCAAACATCACCATGGGCGCCGACTTGCGGACTGTAAGCTTGCCTGTGCCGTGGACCGGGTCGGCTGGACTGCTGCGAAAGCTGACGCTTCCCAGGTCGAAGTTCTGCCCCCCAGGGACCGTGGCGGTGGCAGTGATGTTGTTGCCGTTATAAAGCAGCAGGCCGGGACTGATGTGGAACCAGTCGCGAAACGGTGTGATGTCCACCAGAGCCTCGACCGAGCGGTAGTGCAGCGTGCCGTCATACTTGATCCCGTTCGCCTGGAAGCTGTGGCTGAAGTTCAGTCCGTTGGTGCCGACTCGCACGTTCGCCAGCGGAGTGAGTGACATGCCGACATCGCCGCCGACGCCGAGCATCGAAAACTTCGCCACCACGCCAAAACGCGGCTTGAAAATGCTTTCCGACTTCATGGGCGGCGCGGGAGCGGACGGAAGTTCGTCGTCGCCAGACACGAGCGCCGTGGACGCGGTGGCAAGGGTAAGCAAGAACAGGGATGCGAGCAAAAGTTTGCGCAGCACAGACACTCCCTAGCCCTGTCTCTTTTTCAGGTCAGGACATTAGTAGTTGTGGACCGGCGCGTTAGGAGATTATGCGTGGGGCCAAAGGTGCCCGCAAATGACGGGAGGGCAAGGACGAGTGGGCCTAACGGACCACCTTTCACCATGCTGGCATCCAGGCACACAGTTCCGCCGTCCAACAGGGTATGTCAGAGAAGGTCAAGCAACTCAATCTGCAACGGGACTACAAAAAGTACCTGTACTTCATTGACGGCGAAGGCAACGTCTGCCAGAAGCCCAAGTCCGGTGAAGGAGAAACTCAGGTACTGGTCCCGCACGCCATCGTTCGTGATAGCGAATATCTCTATTTCATCGACAAAGAAGGAGACATCGCGCGGTCTCCGCGTTCCGGCCGCTCCAAAGCTGCGTGAGCGTTCCATGCCGCCGCGCCCCGTGAACCTTCTTGTGTTCCGCGAAACCCGGGAACGGGTCCGCGGGTTGCACCTGAAGTCCGCTCTGCTGCGCGTGCTGGCCGACTTCCCTGCCCGGCCGTCTTCAGAGCGCGTGATGGCGGCTCTGCTGCGCGCCGGTGAATTAGAGTGCGCGGCGGCGGATGTGGACGATGCCGCCGCGCAAACGTTCTCTCAAATGACGGACCGTTTGGCGGAAGCGTTGCTTCAGCCGGAATCCGGCATCGACTGTTGCGCTCTGACAAGAAACCTGACTGAAGCCCCGGTACCCCATGAAGTCTGGGTTTCGCCGCCGGAGGGCTTTGCCTACTACGCGCTCCACCCTCTGGCTTACGCCGAAGCGTTCGAACAGATTCCCACGAACGCTGATGGGGTTCTTGTCGTCGGCATCCGCAGCATTGGAACCACGCTGAGCGCGGTCACAGCCGCGGCGGCGAGAAAACACGGACTGCGCGCGCAACGCATCACTGTGCGTCCTGGCGGGCATCCTTACAACCGGCGTACGCAGTTCTCGCTGGAACAGCTTGATCTCATCCGGCGATCGTCTGCGCGCGGCGCAGCGTTTCTGGTGGTGGATGAGGGCCCGGGACTGAGCGGATCATCGTTTCTTTCCGTCGCCGAGGCGCTAAAGGAAGCCGGAGCACCGCGCGACAAGATCACCCTGATCTGCGGACACCAGCCCGACTTCGATTCCCTGCGCGCTGATGACGGTCCGCGCCGCGCTCGACGCTTCCGCTGGGTGGCTGCGGCTTCTGAACCGCACCGCCCCACCCAAGCCAACGTCTTCATCGGCGGTGGCGAGTGGCGCAGACGTTTGTTTGTCGATCAGCGGGCTTGGCCGGCCTCCTGGACCACTCTCGAGCGGCTGAAGTACTTGTCTTCAGACCAAGGAGCGCACGCGAGGCTGTTCAACTTCCTCGGCTTCGGCCACTACGGACAACAAGTCCTCCAACGCCAGGAAAAGATCGCCGCAGCCGGCTTCGGCCCGGCCCCGTGTCGCGAAAGCGAAGGCTTTGCTTCGTACTGTTGGCTGCGCGGGCGACCGATGTCGGCCGAAGATCTTTCTCCAAACGTGTTGCAGAGCCTGGCGGAATACTGCGCCTTTCGGTCGAAGGTGCTCGCCGCGGACGTCGCTGACCTCAGCCCGCTGGAACAGATGACTGAGCATAATCTGCGCGAGCTAAGAATCGATCAGCCGGTTGCACTGAAGATCGAGCATCCGACGATTTGCGATGGCCGCATGCAGCCGCACGAGTGGCTGCTCACAGAAGACGGCCGCATGCTCAAAACAGATTCCGGCAGCCATGGTGACGATCATTTCTTCCCCGGCCCTACCGATATCGCCTGGGACCTGGCGGGGGTGATCGTCGAGTGGCGAATGAACCCTGCACAACGCGAATTCTTTCTTGAAGCGTATCGCCGGGCCAGCGGCGATGATGCCCAGTTCAGAGTGGCAGATTTCTCCATCGCTTACGCCCTCTTTCGCCTGGCCTATTGCCGGATGGCGGCCAATGCTTTGCCGGGCACCGACGAAGAGGCCCGGCTCATACTCGCAGCAGCGAAGTATGGTCAAGCCATGGAGGAATTGGGCCCACTCACGGTTCCACAGCTTGATGATCCCGGGAGAAACCTCCTTTATTTTCACTAGTTCCTGTTAACCTTGTGGCGTCCTCAGGCGTTCGAGCACTGGAGGAAGGCGCATGCCATTCGAATCCATGAAGTTCCTTGAGGAGTTCCTGGGCGGTATCGCCTTTTTTTCTTTCTTCGTCATTGCCACGTATCTGCTGGCCTCTGCCCTCCGTCGCCGGCAGCAGAACGCCATGCAGAGGCATTTGCTCGAGAAGTTTTCCTCCGCCAAGGACTTCGCCGATTTTGTTCAATCTCCGGCAGGCCAGAGATACGTTATGGGTTTCACCGACGCGGTTACAAGTCCACGCAACTCCATTCTCACTTCCATGCAGACCGGCCTTGTCTTGATTGGGCTCGGAGCGGGCATGGCATCCGGCCACCTTGAAGGCAATATCGCCAACGACTTGCTCCACTCCGGCGCTAATATCTCGATCTGCGTCGGGTTGGCATTCCTCGCTTCTTCCGTGCTCTCGTATTTCCTGGCGCGAAAGGTTGGCAGCGAAGGGAAGGAATAGGTCTTGATTGCGAACGAGGCAATACGCTACCTGACGATGATTGAGACGCGCATCGCCGAGAGGGCCACGCAAGCCGAGTTCGAGGCCTTCTACTTGCGCACGTCACGCATGCTACATGGCTATATTTGCCGCCTCAGCCGTGATCCTGCGACCGCCGATGAAGTCCTGCAAGAAGCCTATGTTCGCATGCTCAATCATCCGCCCATGGACGAGGGGCCGCGCAAGGCTTATCTCTACACCACCGCCACCAACATCCTGCGTGACCGCTGGCGCAAGATGAAGCGGGAAAAGGAATGGTGGGAACTCAGTGGCGGCTTCTCCGAGCAGGTTCATCAGAACTTCAGCCTGCCCGTGGACATGGCCGCGGTCCTGGATAGACTCAGCGCGCAGGAGCGGGCTGTCTTATGGCTGGCCCACGTGGAAGAGCTCAGTCACCGTGAAATTGGGGCCGTTCTTGGTGTAAAAGAAAAGAGTGTGCGGGTGATGGTCTTCCGCGCGCGGGAAAAAGCAAAAGACCTGCTCGAAAAGGCAGGTCTGGGTGTTGCCACTAAGTAATGACTAGCGAACCTCAACTCGATTCTCTTCTGAAGCAGATGGCAGACAGCCATCGGCCCGAACTGCCCAGCCCGGACCTGATCTGGTGGCGGGCGCAGATTTTGAAAAAGCAGGAGCGGAAAGAGCGCATCGAGCGCCCGATCACGGTGATGCGGCTGGTGGCGATAGTGGCGTGTCTTGCGGTCTGCCTGGGCTTGCTTGCCGCCAACCGGCAGGCACTTCAGCAATTGCTCGCGAACGTCGGGTGGCTGTTGCTACCCGTGGGGATTGCAGCCCTGATTGCCTTCGCGATCTCTGCGATTGCGCTTTTACGGCCCCCGGTTAAGGGCTAGGTATTCTCCCCGTTTACGGTGATGCGTCTCAGGAATAGAACTCCGCGATCGCATCCACCACTGCGCGCTGTTCGTCTTGCTCTAGTTCAGCGAACATGGGCAGGGCCAGCACTTCGGCGGCGGCGCGTTCGGCTTCCGGCAGGTCGCCTTCGGAGTAGCCGAGGTAGGCAAAGCACTTTTGCAAATGCAGCGGCACGGGATAGTAGATTTCCGACCCTACACCACGCTCGCGCAGAAATTCGCGCAGCTTGTCCCGTTTGCGGGCGCGGATGACGTACTGATGATAAATGTGGTGCGCTTCCGGCCGCGTCTTCAGCAGCGTAACCGGCGCGGATGAATTCGCTCCCGTCCTGGTCAATCCCGCGCTGGTAAGCAGGCGGTCGTAGATCTGGGCGCGCTCGCGCCGCGCGTCATTCCAGCGGCGCAGGTGCGGCATCTTTACACGCAGCACCGCGGCCTGGATGGCGTCCATACGGCTGCAAGCGCCGATCTCGTCGTGATAGTAGCGCTGCTTGGCGCCGTGGTTGCGCAGCAGGCGGGCGCGCACGGCCAGATCGGGATCGCTGGTAGTCAGAGCGCCGGAGTCCCCGAAGGCGCTGAGGTTCTTTGTGGGATAGAAGCTGAATGCGGCGGCTGCACCCAGCGAGCCCGCCGCCTTCCCGTCCCAGCTGGCGCCTACAGCCTGCGCCGCGTCTTCAATGATAGGCAACTTGAATTCGGCGGCGATCCGGCCCAGAGCGGTCATGTCAGCGACTTGTCCGTAAAGATGCACCGGCATAATGCCGCTGCGCCGCGCGGAAGATGCTTTCAACCCGGCCTCCACTCTGGCCGGATCAAGGTTCAGTGTCTCCGGGTCAATATCGGCAAACACCGGCCGCGCTCCGGCGCGAACAATGGAGCTGGCGGTGGCGAAGAAACTGAAAGGCGTTGTGACCACTGCATCGCCGCTTTTGGTGCCGGCGGCGTTCAAGCCCAGCCAAAGAGCATCCGTGCCGGAGTTGCACGCTACCGCATCGGCGGTCGTGCATAGCGCCGCGAATTCCCGCTCCAGTGATGTGACTTCCGCGCCCAGGATATAGCTTTGCGAATCGCACACTCGTTCCACCGCCGCTAACACCTCGTTGCGGATAGAGGCGTACTGGCGCGAGAGGTCCAGCATGGGGACCTCAGCCATCGTCTTTTGTCCAGGAGTCTTCACGGGCTCGGCTCATCCGAATTTTAACATTCTGTGGGCGCGGTCCAGGTAGCTCGAGCTTTGCCGTAACCTGCAGGAAAGCCTACAATGAAGGCCTGGTAGGTGGAAAAACTATCCCCTGTGGATGTATGCAAACTCTTACAGGAGAAAGATCGGCAGATGGAAAACAAGCCGGCGCAAAACATACAGGACTCTTTTCTGAACACCGCCCGCAAGGAGAAAACGCAGGTCACGATTTATCTCCTGAGCGGGGTCAAGCTAACGGGCCGCATACGGTCCTTCGACAAGTACTCGGTCGTCCTGGAAACCAATAATCAGGAACAGCTCATCTTTAAGCATGCCATCTCGACTGTGGTGATGAGCCGGGGCAGCTATCACGGCGAAAGCCGGACTGCACAGCCGCCGGCGGCCGAGGTCGAAACCGCTCCGGCCAAAACGGAGGGTTAATCCATTCCCGGACGGTCCCGCTTCTTCGAGACTTCTGATGGGATCAGCACCAGCCGGGCCCCCCAGAACGCGCGGTCTTCGCGTGCTGGCGTGGTCACCCGGGGCTCCCAGAGCGCGCGGTTCTCGCGTGCTGGCGTGGTCACCCGGGGACGTCCGGAACGGGCATTTCTGGTCGGCGTAGAATTCCGTTTTCGTTCCCGCTCTGACCGCAACCTGGAAGTCCCGCCCATCGCCCAACTGGCGCGCGATGCCGCCCGCGACCGCGAGCCGGAGAAAACTGCAGGTACAACCTCCGGAGTAGAAGAGTCGCTGGCCGAGTTTCGTGAACTGGCGCTCTCAGCCGGTGCCGAGATTGCCGGCGAATTCGTGCAGCGCCGCGACCGGCCGGACCCCGCTACGCTAATCGGCAAAGGCAAGCTCCAGGAGATCGCGGGCGCCGTGGCTTCTTCGCATGCCGACCTGGTGCTGGTGGATCATGAGCTCTCGCCTTCGCAGCAACGGAACATCGAAAACGAGGTAGGCGCCCGTGTCATTGACCGCACCCAGTTGATTCTCGACATCTTTGCCCGCCACGCGCGCAGCCGTGAAGGCCAGCTGCAGGTGGAGTTGGCGCAACTCGAATACCTGCTGCCGCGGCTGGCCGGACGCGGCGTGGAAATGTCGCAGCTCGGCGGTGGCATTGGCACCCGCGGTCCTGGCGAAACCCAGCTCGAAACCGACCGCCGAAGGATCTACCGCCGCATCCGCCATATCAAAGGACAAGTGGAAGATGTGCGGCGTGTCCGGTCGCAGCAGCGGCAGCGGCGCGAGTCCGTGCCTCTGCCGACGGTGGCCCTGGTTGGCTACACCAACGCCGGCAAGTCTACGCTGTTCAACGCGCTGACCAAGGCGGGGGTGGTGGAGTCGGCGAAGATGTTTGCTACGCTGGATCCTACGATCCGCGCCGTCACCTTACCTAGCAAGCGTAAGGTGCTGCTGTCCGACACCGTAGGTTTCATCCGCAACTTGCCCACCACGCTGGTCACGGCGTTTCGCGCCACGCTCGAAGAAGTCCAGCGGGCTGCGCTTTTGTTGCACGTCGCCGACTCGACCAGTCCGCTGGTCCGCGAGCAGCAAACACAAGTGGACAACGTGCTGAAAGAACTGGGCGTGCAGGCCACGCCGCAGATCCGGGTGATGAATAAAGTTGATCTCCTGCCTGACGGGCCACGGTCGTCTCTGGTGAACTCCGCCGGCATGGCCTACATTTCCGCCATGCGACAGATTGGACTGAGCGATCTGCTGGCTGCGATTGATTCACGCCTGGAAATTGACGCACTGCGCCACTTGCGTATCCGCGTCCCCCAGAGCGAAGGCAAACTTCTGTCACAGATTGAAGCCCGTGCCCATGTTTTGAAGCGCGTGTACCGCGATTCCGCCGTCCAGATGGACCTTCAAGCGCCTGAATCTCTGGCGCGGACGTTGGATGTCTACGCAGTGAGGTCCAAAACCCAATCGACGGGCAAAAAATAAAATGGGCCTGAGACCAAGAAGCGGTGACGGTTTCCTTGATCACAAGCCCATTCGATCCTGAATCGGATCGGAGGTGATGCCTCTATTCTAGGCTTGTTCAATCGGGTGTCAAGCAATCTTCCAAGTCTTTTTTGTCTTAGGGACCACTCCGGCCACTCCGCCGCTTCCGAGCACCTGGACAGCCGCAGCTTGCAGTCGTTCTGCTGGGCTGAACTGGCGTCTCACAGACACTAAACCCCTCCATAAACCCGTCTATTTGCCGGTCCATAGAAGCTGCAAACCGATCACCAGCAGCAGCCCTCCCAGCAGCCGCCGCAGGGCCACTTCCGGCAGGTGTTGCGCCCAAGCGCCGCCAAAATAGCCGCCGATGGCAAATCCCACAGCAATCAGCACGGCCGCGGTCACGTCAGCCTGGCCGGCTTTGTAGTATTGCCAGAAAGCCAGGGCTCCGATGGGCAGCAGCAGCGCTCCCAGCGACGTGCCCTGGGCCTTGCGCTGGCCCATGTGAAAGAGCAATACCAGAGCCGGAACAATCAGCACTCCGCCGCCGGTGCCAACCAGGCCTGAAAGCAGTCCGATCCCTAAACCAAGAAGCAAGTAAAGCCAAGCCATGAACTGATCATAGCCCGCGGGGCGAGGCTAGACGGCACTTGGCACAGATACGGTTGTCACCTTGAGCATTGACAACTTGGGCACACACCCCAAAATGCTATGCTCCGACCGTCTGCGCCGCAGCCCTCCTTCGCAAAACGGCCGCTGAGATCAGCGTCACGACCAGCCCGACCGGGAACGGTTCGGCAAACGTCCACGCCACTCTGATCGCCGGATTCTTATACATCCGTTTGAAGTCTGCGGCGTCGCGTGTCGCCTTCTCGATCTTCTCTGGGCTCGCTCCGGAGGCTTTGGCGCGCTCGATCATCTGGGCTGCATACTTGTCTGCGAAATCGGGCATGAGCTTGGAATTGATGACTTCCCAAGTCGCAACGTAGCACGCGTTGGAAATGATCGTGATCAGAATCCCCACGGCAAATGCCCGGCCGAAGGTCACCTGGCCGCCGGCAACGTTATCCCGGTAGGAGCGGATGCCAAAAAACACCAGCAGCGCCGCGAGCACAATCGCTGTGTAGCCGAAGATTAGACCCTTGGTGCCATGGTCGTGGACGAAGAGGACCGAGGCCAGCATCATGACGGCGGAGATGGCCCCAGCAATCAGCCCGAACGTGAGTACCGTCTTCTTCATGAAAGTTCACTCCTTGGAGGAAATGTAGTGTCGCACGATCGGAAGTTTGTCGGAAGGGTCTGAATCTGTCGTCACCCCTTTGGATGATTTTGAGCCTCCGCACCAAGAATCATACGTTCGTGGGAGGACTCACGGGATCAGCCTTGCTTGCTGAACTGCACGGCCCGGGTGCGCCGCCGGCGCCGAGCTTGTTAAACACCCGGCTGGAATGCGGCTTCACTGTGTTTTCGCTGACGATAAGCTTCTCCAGAATTCTTGCGCGTGAGCGTCAGCCCCAGCAGCACATGACAGCCAAAACTTCATTCGATCCTGCTCGTGATGAGCGCGGGCGCGTTGACACTCTCGCAGACCGGATGTTAACTTTATAAGTTTGCTGGTCGCCTTCGATCTGCTTCATATCACACAACTTACGATTTAAAGAATGGGCGAAACACTTAACCAATTAGGCGAATTACTGCTTTCCTCCGTCCCCGCGATCATCAGCTTGCTGGTGGTGTGGACGGGCTATCGCTGGATCGTTTACGGGCGGTTGCAGCAGGTACTGGGGGAACGGCAGGCTCGGACCGAAGGCGCAGTCAAGCACGCCCAGGAGCAGATTGCTTCCGCCGAAGCCCGCACCGCAGAGTACGAGAGCAAGGTGGGCGGGGCTCGCGCCCATATCTACCAGGCGCAGGAAGCACGCCGCCGGCGTACCATGGAACAAAGAGAGTCTGCGCTGGCGGAAGCGCGCCGGCAGGCTGACGCCACGGTCAGGGAAGCCCGCGCTGCTCTTGCAAAAGACACGCTTGCCGCCAAAGCAACGCTCGAGCAGCAGGCTGATGGCTTGGCGAATCAGATCATTGAATCCGTCCTCAAACCGGCGGTCGCGGCGGGAGGGCGCTAGCAGTATGGGCCGCTATTCAAATCCAAACCTCCGCGGGAAGCTGGCGGGAATTCTGCTGGCGGCCGCTGCTACTGCTCTAATCGTTTTCGGCACATTTCAGATTTCCTTACATGCGCAGGAGCCGTCACGCGAAACCGCCAAGCCGGCGGAAACGAAGCCCGCGCAAGCCAAGCCAGAAACTCCCGGCCAAGAAGTACAGAAAGAAGTGCTGGAGGAGAGAAAAGAAGGAAGCGAGACTGACGCCCTGCGCAACTCGCCCGTGGTGGTCTGGATCGCCAGACACACCGGCCTCTCCAACAACGCAGCCTATTGGCTCTGCGTGATTCTGAACTTCGCGATCGTGTTTTTCTCGATAGCCCTGATTCTGCGCAAGATGCTGCCAGTGAAGTTTCGCAACCGCACCGCTTTGATCCAGCAGCGGATGGAAGAGGCCCGCAAGACCAGCGAAGAAGCGAGTCGTCGTCTCAGCGAAGTGGAAGGACGCCTGGCGCGTCTGGACCTGGAAATTGCCGGAATGCGTCGCGAAGCTGACGAGAATGCTCAGGCGGAAGAAAAGCGAGTGCTCGCGGGCGTGGCGGAAGAGCGTCGCCGGATTGTGGAATCTGCGGAACAGGAGATCGCCATGGCCGCAAACTCCGCGCGCCGCGATCTGAAGGCCTACGCCGCAGAGTTGGCGGTTGATCTGGCAGAGAAAAAAATCAAAGTGGCCAAGGACACCGATCAGTCGCTGGTGCGTGAGTTCACCGCGAATCTCGGAAAGGACGGGAACTGATGGGCGCTGTAGCCGGCCGTTACGCGCGCGCGTTCGCCGACGTGGTGTCGGAACACAAGCTCGATGCCGCTAGGACCGTCGAGGAACTCGGCGAGATGGCAACCCTGGTCACCGGGAGTGCTGAGTTGCGCAACGTGCTGGAGAATCCGGCTGTCGAGCAAAAACAGAAAGTCGGGCTGCTGGATGCCCTTGTCAAGCGCTTGCGCGCCGGAAAGCTGTTGCGGAATTTTGTAGCCGTACTGATTGATCACAAGCGCATCGGGCAGATCGGCGAGATCGCCGAGCAGTTCCGGCAGGAGATGGACGCACGCATGGGTATCGCCGAAGCTCGAGTGAGTTCGGCGCGCGAGCTGACCGCTGCTGAGAAAAAGTCTCTGGAGCAACGGCTGGCGGCGGTAACCGGGAAAACCGTCCGCGCCACCTACAACGAAGATTCAGGGCTGCTGGGCGGCGCCGTGGTGCGTATCGGCAGCACGGTCTACGACGGCTCCGTGCGGGGACAGTTGCAGCGGTTGAAGCAGGAGATCGCAGGATCATGAAGATTGGGTAATCGAAGGAACACAGGATTTTATGGCGCAAATCAAGGCTGACGAGATCACGAAACTAATCCGCGAGCAGATTGAGAACTACGAGTCCAGAGTGACAGTGGACGAGGTCGGCACCATCATTTCGCTAGGTGACGGTATCGCCCGCGTGCATGGCCTGGACAAAGTCATGGCCGGCGAGTTGCTCGACTTCGGGCACGGTATTTCTGGTATCGCCATGAACCTGGAAGAAGACCAGGTAGGTGCGGTGTTGATGGGTGAGTACACCGAAGTTAAAGAGGGTGACGAGGTGAGGCGCACGGGCAAGATCATGTCCGTGCCCACTGGAGAAGGCATGATCGACCGCGTGGTGAACGCGCTGGGCCAGCCGATTGACGACAAGGGCCCCATCACCGCCAGCAAATTTATTCCCGTGGAACGTATTGCTCCGGGCGTGATTGACCGCCAGCCGGTGCGTGAACCGATGGCCACCGGCATCAAGGCCATCGATTCCATGATTCCTATCGGCCGCGGGCAACGCGAGTTGATCATCGGTGACCGCCAGACGGGCAAAACTGCCGTTGTGCTCGACACCATCATCAACAACAAGGGCAACAACCTGATTTGCATTTACTGCGCGATTGGACAGAAGCGGTCTTCGATTGCGCAAGTCGTCCAGAAGCTGCAGGACTACGGCGCCATGGACTACACCATTGTCGTAGCAGCGTCGGCTTCCGAACCTGCCCCCATGCTGTACCTGGCTCCCTATGCCGCGTGCGCCATGGGTGAATATTTCCGCGACACCGGGAAGCACGCCGTGGTGTTCTATGACGATCTCTCCAAGCACGCCGCGGCGTATCGTGAAATCTCGCTGCTGCTGCGCCGGCCTCCGGGGCGGGAAGCTTACCCGGGGGACGTGTTCTATCTCCACTCCCGGCTGCTGGAGCGCGCCGCCAAAATGTCCGACAAGAACGGCGGCGGATCGCTGACAGCGTTGCCGGTCATCGAGACCCAGGCGAACGACGTTTCCGCGTACATTCCGACCAACGTCATCTCCATTACTGACGGCCAGATCTTTCTCGAGACCGACTTGTTTAACTCCGGCATTCGGCCGGCAGTGAACGTGGGCATCTCGGTGAGCCGCGTCGGCGGCTCGGCGCAGATCAAAGCTATGCGTCAGGTTGCAGGCACGCTGAAGCTCGATCTCGCCCAGTATCGCGAGATGGCCGCCTTCGCGCAGTTCGGCTCCGATCTGGACAAGGCAACTCAGAACCAGCTCAATCGCGGCAAACGTCTGGTGGAGATCCTGAAGCAGGACCAGTACCAGCCACTGCCCTTTAGCAAACAGATTTTGATCATTTTTGCCGGCACGAATGGCTACCTTGACGATATGGCGGTCGAAGACATTCGCGACTTTGAGGCCGGCCTTTATGCGTACGTAGACTCCATGAACCCCAAGCTGCTTTCAACCCTCATGGAGAAAAAGGTCATCGATGACAGCGTTAAGGCTGACATCGAAAAAACGTTGCGGGATTTCAAACAAAGTTTCGTGAGCGCGCGGCAGGTCGCGGCGAGCCGAGCATAGCGGGAAGATGGCGAACCTCTTAGACATTCGGCGGCGGATCCGTAGCGTGAAGAACACGCGGCAGATCACCAAAGCCATGCAGATGGTCTCGGCGGCCAAGTTGCGTCGCGCCCAAGAGCGCGCGCTGGCGGCGCGGCCGTACGCCCAGATGTTGACCAACGTGCTCAAGTCGCTGGTTGCACGCGCTGAAGTCTACGATCCGGTCACCGGCCAACCGCGCCACCCTCTGTTGATCCGCCGTCCTGAACAAACTGTGCTGCTGATCGTCGTTTCCGGCGAGAAGGGCCTGGCCGGCGCCTTCAACTCCAACATCCTGAAAGCGGCCTCGCGGTTTATCCAAACCAAGCGTGGCAAGAACATTGATATTGTGGCCTTGGGGCGCAAGTCACGCGACTACTTCCGTCGTCGCTATCCTTTCAACGAGAGCAGCGAGCGCAAAGGTCCCATTCAAATTGTGGCAGAGCACGTTGGCCTGATGAACCGGGCGCAGTTTTCGAGTGCGCGCGAAGTCGCCGAGAAAGTTGTTCAGCTTTACACCAGCGAGGCTGTCGATTCCGTTTACCTGGTGTACAACGAGTTCAAGTCGGTGATCTCGCAGCGGCTGGTGGTGGATGAGATGTTGCCAATTCGCGCCGTGGGTGAGATCGTCCACGAGATGGCAGAAGAGGTTTCTGAGGAAGAGCGCAGGCACCGCGTTGAAGCTGCGGCGCACGCCGGCGTGGGCGTTCGCGCTGCCGATACCAGCGCCATCGACCAGAGGGCCGCTGGCTTTGCTACCGCTGAAGTGGACTATATCTACGAGCAGCCCGCGGAGCGTCTCTTCGGCGACCTGCTGCCGCGTTACATTTCGGTGCAATTGTTCCGCGCCATGCTGGAATCGGAAGCCGCCGAGCATGCTGCGCGCATGACGGCCATGGATTCGGCCACCAACAACGCTGGGGAAATGATTGACGGTCTGACGCTGGCCATGAACCGCGCGCGACAAGCAAAGATCACGAGAGAGATTATCGAGATCGTGAGCGGTGCCGCGGCGCTGTAAGTTGTGGGAGCGATCGCAGAATACATGTGGAAGGAATTGCCAGAAATGCCAAACTGCCAAAGATTGGCAATTGAAGGCGCTCAAAGGAAACCACCAATCTCGGCGATTTTTGGCAATGCTGGCAATTTTGGCAATTGTGTCACGCTTTCGCAACACTCGTGCTGAAAATGAATTTTGAAGGGTGATTAGAACCATGAACACAGGAAAGGTCGTTCAGATCGCGGGACCTGCGGTCGATGTACAGTTCACCGAAGCCGCTCTGCCGCCGATTTATCAGGCGCTTCAGGTCACCAGCGAGGGCTTCAACGTCCCTGCGCCCATCAGCGTGATCCTGGAGGTGCAGCAGCACTTGGGCGAAGGCCGCGTGCGCTGCGTAGCCATGCAAGCCACGGACGGAATGGTGCGTGGCATGAAGGCCATCGACCTGGGTGGGCCGATTTCCGTCCCCGTGGGCAAAGGCACACTGGGCCGCGTGATCAACGTGATTGGCGAGCCAGTGGACAATCTGGGCCCAGTGACCACCACCAAGAAGCTGCCTATCCATCGCGCTGCGCCGAGTTTCGAAGAACAGTCCACCAAGGCTGAGATGTTTGAGACCGGCGTGAAAGTCATTGACCTGATCCAGCCGTTTTTGAAAGGCGGCAAGATCGGATTGTTTGGCGGCGCTGGTGTAGGCAAGACCGTAATCATCATGGAGCTGATCAACAACGTGGCCAAGCAGCACGGCGGCTTTTCTGTGTTCGCGGGTGTAGGCGAGCGCACCCGCGAAGGCAACGACCTGTGGCTGGAAATGACCGAGTCCAAGGTCATCAAGCCCGGCGTTCCCGCGGAATCGAAAGCCTCGCTCGTGTACGGACAGATGACCGAGCCGCCCGGCGCGCGTCTGCGCGTGGCCCTCACCGGGCTTACCGTGGCCGAATACTTCCGCGATGAAGAGGGCGCCGATACGCTGTTGTTCATCGACAACATCTTCCGTTTCACCCAGGCAGGCTCGGAAGTCTCCGCGCTGCTGGGCCGCATGCCCTCCGCCGTGGGCTACCAGCCGAACTTGGCCACCGAGATGGGCGAGTTGCAGGAGCGTATCACCTCCACCAAACGCGGATCGATCACCTCAGTTCAGGCCATCTATGTGCCTGCTGACGATCTGACCGACCCCGCCCCGGCCACCACCTTCGCCCACCTGGACGCGACCACCGTGCTCTCGCGGGCACTGACAGAGATTGGAATTTACCCGGCAGTCGATCCGTTGGCCTCGACTTCGCGCATTCTCGAGCCGGGCGTGGTCGGCCAGGAACACTATTCTGTCGCCCAAGGTGTGAAGCGCATCCTGCAGCGTTACAAAGATTTGCAGGACATCATCGCTATCCTGGGAATCGAGGAGCTCAGCGAAGACGACAGGCTCACCGTGTCTCGCGCGCGAAAGGTGCAGAAGTTCCTCTCCCAGCCGTTCCATGTAGCCGCGCAGTTCACCGGACGCGAAGGCAAGTACGTGAAAGTCGCGGATACGGTGCGCGGTTTCAAGGGGATCATCGAAGGCAAGTACGATGACGTCCCCGAGCAGGCTTTCCACATGAGGGGCGGCATCGAAGAAGTGTTAGAAGAAGCTGAAAAAATGAAAGCCGGGGCGGCCGCCTGATCGCTTTGAAGGGGCACGCCTTTAGGCGTGCCGTAAGGTGCAAATGAAGGCGTGGGGCTTTAGCCCCTGAACTGATCGTTTCGAAAATGCCTGACACCATCCAACTCGAGATTGTCACTCCGGAACGCCGCGTTGTGAACGACATTGCGGAAGAAGTCACCATCCCCGGTAGGAGCGGATACTTGGGCGTTCTGCCCGGGCACGCGCCGCTGATCACCGAACTCGCCGTCGGCGAGATCTCCTACAAGACCTCCGGCCAGACGCGACGCTTGGCGGTGGCTTGGGGTTTTGCCGAGGTCCTGCCGGAGAAAGTCACAATCCTGGCGGAGACGGCGGAAAAAGCCGAGGAGATTGACGTCACTCGCGCGCAGGCTGCCAAGCAGCGCGCCGAAGCCCTGTTGAGCAAATCCGGCACTGAAGGCAATCCTGAAGCCCAAGCCGCGCTTGACCGTGCAAAAACCCGTCTTGAAGTCGCGGAGAAAGCCTCCTCCTGAAATCCCAGCTATGCCGTTGCCTCCAAAGCTACAAACCGCAGTGAACGCGCTTCTCACCCAGCCTGGCGCGACCGAGCGCGAGCTCCGTCGTGCAGTGCTGGAGCGCACGCGCTCGGCTGCAGCCCAAATACCCGAAGCCTTGCGCGAGTTCGTGGAAAAAATTGCCGATCGCCCCTGGACCGTCAGCGACCAGGACTTTGCCCGGCTGCGTGCCGCCGGCTACTCGGAAGACGAGCTGTACGAAGTGACGCTGGCGGCGGCCATCGGCGCCGGCTTGCAACGTTTTGACGCCGGGTTACGCGCGCTTGAGGAAGATCGCTGATGCGTCTCTCCTGTCTCGAAAAACCCCGTGGCCTGGTGCAAAGGTTCCGCTTTGCCTATATGCGCGCTCTGGCCGGGCGCGTGCCTCCTCCCATCCTCACGCTTTCCTACCGCCGCGACCTGTGCGGGAAGCATCTGGCGCTCTGTTACCGTGAGGGCCTCGGCAAGCCGCGAGCGTGGTCGCGGGCTGAGATTGAGATCTTTGCTGCGTTCGTCTCCAGCCTGAACCGTTGCCTCTTTTGAACCGCAAGCCACGCCGCGGTCGCGGCGCACATGATCGGTGATGATGCCGTGGTCAACGCTGTGGTGGCCGACTGGCGCACGGCTCCGGTCAACGCGCACTTGCGCGGCGCCCTCGCCTTCCTGGAGAAACTCACGCTCACGCCGCAACACATCGGTCGAGACGACGTGCTGGCCGCCCGAGCCGCCGGGCTCAGCGATCGCGCCCTCTACGAAGTCATTTACATTTGCTTTTTGTTCTCGACCATGGACCGCCTGGCTGACGCTTTCAACTTTCCTGTCCCCGCCCCGCACGGGCGCAAGCGCAACGCTTGGATCGCCGCTCTCTTCGGCTACCGCAGCATGAGCGCCTAGCCAACAGCGATTCGTTACAGCTGGGCAGGCCGCATGCCGAGTGTGATCTCAGTCACATCCAGCCTCTAACATCGCAGCCTAACCTTTAGAGGTTCTCTGGGGGCATACCATGGCCGTAGCCGGCACAATGCCTAACATGGGCCGCGTGGCGCATGATTTTTCGAGGAACCCACTGCTGGTGTATTGGGAGATGACCCAGGCCTGCGGCTTGGCCTGCAAGCATTGCCGGGCTTCGGCCATGCCCGCGGCGCATCCTTGGGAACTCACCACTATGGAAAGCTGCGCTTTCCTCAGGCAGCTCACCGCTTTCGGCGACCCTCTGCCGCACCTGATTCTCACCGGCGGCGACCCGCTCCGCCGCAGGGACATTTATCAATTGATTGACTACGCCCGCGGGCTGGGCTTGGAGGTTTCCATCACGCCCAGCGCCACGCCTGAGCTGACCAACGACGCCATCTCCCGGCTCAAGGAGCACGGCATCCAAAGCCTGGGCCTGAGCCTGGATGGCTCGTGCGCCGAAAAACACGACGCCATTCGCGCCGTCCCCGGCACTTTCGAGCGCACGCTAGAAGCCGCGCGCCACGCCGGGCGGCTCGGCCTTCCCATCCAGGTCAACACTCTGGTCGCCGAAGAGACCGCCGCCGACCTGCCGGCCATCTACGAACTGCTGCGCACAAATTTCCCGGTCATGCGTTGGAGCTTGTTCTTCTTGATTTCCGTAGGCCGGGGCAAGGCCCTGAATGAAGTCTCGCCGGAAGAAGGCGAACGCATCATGAACTGGGTGCTGGACCTGGTTCCCCGCGCGCCATTCCGGGTGAAGACCACGGAAGCGCCTTCCTATCGGCGAATCGCCATCACCAAGATGCGCGCCGCAGGGATGGCAGGCGCGCAAATGAAGCAGACTTCGGTGTACCAGGGTTTCCAGATCCGCGACGGCCACGGCATCGTCTTTGTCTCCCATCTGGGAGAGATCTATCCCTCCGGGTTCCTGCCGCTCCGCTGCGGCAGTGTGCGTACCCAGTCACTGGTGGATGTGTATCGCAACTCCGAAATCTTTTGCACTCTCCACTCACCTGAACGGTTCCACGGCAAGTGCGGGCTGTGCGAGTACAGCCATATCTGCGGCGGATCCCGCGCCCGCGCCTTCGCTCACACCGGTGACGCTCTGGGCTCCGATCCGTTCTGCTCCTATGAGCCCGCGCTATCTGTTTCGGCCTAGGCAAACCTCTGGCTCGATCGCACTTGAAAACAAAGGCATTATCAGGGTGTTACGGGGCAGTGGAGCGCCCGCCCTTGCGCAGGGACTGGCGCATCGCCCGCCGCAAGGATTAAGGTAAAACTTACATCCTTGGCAAGGAGGCCGCGCATCCAACACTTGCTAAACTTGGGTTCCCATTCCCGGTTAACGTCGGGCTACTCGGTAAGCTATTCCGGACAACGAACCAGGTACTTGGCCGCATCCTAAGGATCAACGGCCTCACAAAGGCACATTGACACAAGCTAAGAAAATCATCGCATCCGGGCTGACAGAGGCAGAAGCGATAGAACGGGCCAAAGG
>DATFXI010000006.1:0-3603 GCA_035316085.1 Candidatus Angelobacter sp. | reverse complement strand
GTCATCACCCTGACCACGCCCGGCACGCACGTGGAAGAACCGGCCACCGCCGTGCGGCTGGCTCGCCTGGTGAATGACACCTTCGCGCGTGTGGTTACGGAGAAGAAGGGGAGGTTTGCCGCGCTGGCCACGCTGCCCCTCAACGATCCGGCGGCGTCTGGGGCTGAGTTGCGCCGTGCCATGGAACAGCTCCACTTCCGCGGAGCCATGGTCTTTTCGAACATCAATGGCGTCGCTCTCAGTGACCAGCGTTTCTGGAAACTCTATGAAGCCGCCGACGAGCTGGGCGCCATCCTGCATATACATCCCACCAACCCGGTCGGCGTTGAAGCCATGCTCGATTACTGGCTTATGCCGCTCGTTGGCTTTCTTATGGACACCACCCTCGCCGCCGCAGGTCTGGTCTTCAGCGGCGTGGCCGAGCGCTTTCCCCGCATACGCTGGGTCCTGAGCCATCTGGGCGGAGCCATCCCGTATCTGGCGGAGCGCCTCGACCGCGGGTATGAAGCTTTTGTCGAATGCCGCAAGAACATCTCGCGTCCACCGTCTTCCTACCTGAAGAATTTCTATTTCGATACGGTGAACTTCGACCCCCGCGCACTCGAGCTAGCGGTTTCTTTCGCCGGCGCCGATCACATCCTGGCCGGCAGCGATTACCCGCACCAGATTGGCAGCATTGAGAAGATGCTGGAGAGCCTGAAGTGCACGCGCGTGTCTGAAGCCGACCGCAACAAGATCCTGGGCGGGAATGCGGCGAGGCTGCTGGGGGCGAAATAGAAACTTCCCTCAGGGTGAGGATTGGGGTTCAAACTTCCCGACACGCCAGTGCTGGAGGCAAAATTGGAGCATGTGGGGGTTTTCGAGGAACTATGAAGGTGGACCTGGGGTCTATACAGGAACAGAGAAGGCTTTCAGTTTCAGTAACAATTGGTATTGACTGTGAAGATCCTCCTAATGCTTCTTGCAGTTACGTTAGCCTGCACCAACCGCACATCTGATGCAGTTCGCCTCAAACAAGAAGACGATATCCGAGAAGTTGTATTTCGATACCAGTTTGATCACAACGCATCGGGCCAGCAAAGGCACGCAGCCGTTTATTGCCTTTCGGCCGGAGTGAATGGTACCGATCCATCCGACGAGTTTATGAAGCGATTCGCCAACCACAAGCCGCCGGTTCGAAAAATGTCGGAGTGCCAAGCGGATCCTTTGCATGGAGTTATCGACAAGCGGACAAGAGCTGAAGGGCTGGCCTTTCGCGCGACGAGTGTAAAGTGGATTTCCGACATCGAAGTTGAGGTCGATGGCGGATACTATGAAGCCGGTTTAAGCGCGTCGGGCAACACCTATATAGTAACCAAGCAGAAGGGCAAATGGGTGGTATCGAGCGACAGAATGAACTGGATTGCATACAGACCACGGCCATTTCGTTTCTTGCCCTCCTAAGATTAACCGCTCACAACCCAGCCGCCTAGCTCCCCGTGCTAGAATCGCGGCAATTCATGCCCCGTAAGGTCTCGCTCTTCGTCCCGTGCTTTGTGGACCAGTTGCTACCACAGGTGGCGCTGGACACGGTGACTGTCCTGCGGCGGATCGGCTGCGAAGTCAGTTTTCTGGAAGAGCAAACCTGCTGCGGTCAGCCCGCCTTCAATTCCGGCTACTGGGACGAAGCCCGGCCCTGTGCCGAACGATTTCTGCAGATTTTCCGCGATGCGGAGTGCATCGTGTGTCCCTCAGGCTCCTGCGTCACGATGGTGCGAAATTTTTATCCTGAGCTGCTGGCCTCGAGCTCGCTGCACGCCGAAGTCGCAGCCCTGGGGGCACGGACGTACGAGCTTTCCGAGTTCCTGGTGAAGGTTGCAGGCGTGAGCGACGTAGGCGCCTCCTTCCCGCACAGCGTGACGTACCACGCTTCCTGCCATGGCCTACGCGAGCTCGGCCTGCGTTCCGAGCCGCTCGAACTTTTGCGCTGGGTCAAAGGCCTGAAGCTGGTGGACATGCAGCGCTTTGACGAATGCTGCGGCTTCGGCGGAACCTTTGCGGCAAAGTTTGGGAGCATCTCCGGAGCCATGGGGGCGTCGAAGGCTGACAACATCGCTGCAGTCGGTGCCGAGTACGTGACGGCCATTGATCCCAGTTGCCTGATGCATGTCCAGGGTATCTTGAGCAAGCGGGGCGATCGTGCGAAAACGATTCATCTGGCCAGCATTCTGGCTCAAACGGGAAAGAGCGCATGAACCCGCCGGCGTCAACCCGTGCCTCCCATGCTCCCGAGCCGCAGGCAGTGCGCCCTGCACCTGCCGGCACACCGGCGCAACGCTTTCTCCGCGACGCCGCCGAAAAATCCGCCGATCTGGCCCATCGCGAGATCATTCGCAAGGGCATGGAAAGCTACGAGGCCGCGCACCAGAAAGGCCGCGCCCGCTTCAAGGACTGGGAGGCCGCGCGCCGCCGCTGCCAGCACATCAAGCGCGAGGCCATCAACCACCTCGACAAATACCTCTTGCAGTTTGAGACCAACGTGCTGGCCCACGGCGGCCATGTTTTCTGGGCGGAAGATTCCGCCCAGGCGTGTGCTTACATCTCTGCGCTCGCCCAGCGTCACAAGGTCAAGACCGTGGTGAAGTCGAAGTCCATGGTGACGGAAGAGATCGAGTTGGCGGCAGCGCTCGAAAAACTCGGCATCGCGGTTTGGGAGACCGACTTGGGCGAGTACATCGTGCAGCTTCGCCACGAGCCGCCGTACCACATTGTGACTCCGGCCATGCACCTGAACCGCAAGCAGATCGGCGACCTGTTCCGCGAGAAGCTGGAGCCAGGTTTGAGCGACGATCCGGTAGAACTGATGGCGGCGGCGCGGCGCAAACTTCGGCAGGCGTTTTTCTCCGCCGAGATGGGAATCTCCGGCGCCAACTTTATTGTGGCTGATGCGGGCGCCATCGCTATCTCCACCAACGAAGGCAACGGACGCCTGACCACCAGCGTGCCGCGCATTCACGTCGCGGTGACTGGGATCGAGAAAGTGATACCTCGGCTGGAAGATTTGGCCACGCTGTGGCCGGTGCTGGCCACATCCGGCACGGGACAGCCCATCACCACATACGGAACGCTGATTGGCGGGCCACGCCGCGCCGGCGAAGCCGACGGCCCGGAAGAATTCCACGTGGTCCTGGTGGACAACGGGCGCAGCCGCCTGCTGGCCAACGGCGAGGAGCGTGAAGTCCTGCATTGCATCCGCTGCGGCGCGTGCCTGAATGCCTGCCCGGTGTATCGCCACATCGGCGGGCACACCTACGGCACGATTTATCCCGGCCCCATCGGAAGCGTACTGACGCCCCATCTGCGGGGTCCGGAGTTTGCCCATCTCTCCTTCGCGTCGTCGTTGTGCGGGGCCTGCACCAGCGTTTGTCCGGTGCGCATTGACCTGCACCACCACTTGCTGTACAACCGCCGCGAGACGGTGAAGGCGGCTTCGAGCAAGGGGAGCGAGCGCCTGATGTTCCGCCTGTGGCGCGCGGCCATGCTGCGTCCGCGCCTGTATTCGCTTGGCGGCGGGCTCGGACGCTGGGGATTACGCGCGCTCTACGGCCTGGGACTGGCGGGGAC
>DATFXI010000005.1:0-47903 GCA_035316085.1 Candidatus Angelobacter sp. | reverse complement strand
TGACGATTTATCGTAAGCTGTTGATTCTGTTTGAGACAGTCTCGGTAAATTACCAATTTTTTTATTGGGAGAATGAAACGGGTCTGGTACAATCTGTCACCATCCCAGTAGGCGGTTAGACTTCCAGGCGTCTCTTCGTCGGCTGTGCCCCCTCATTTCCCTGGTGCCTGGATCGTTTTTTCCAGCGGGCTATCGTGTCCGCACAAAGATCAAGGAAATTTGGAAAAGGAGAGTTCGCGAAAATGCGAAAAACAAGTATTGTGAAGTTGCTAGCGTTCCTCATGGTAGGGTCCTCGCTGATGTATGCGCAGGCCAGCCGCACCTGGGTGTCAGGTGTGGGGGATGACGTTAACCCGTGCAGCCGGACAGCCCCGTGCAAGACGTGGGCCGGCGCTATTTCCAAGACCGCACCAGGCGGAGAGATCGACGCCCTGGATCCAGCTGGGTTTGGCGCCTTGACGATTACCAAAGCCATCACCCTTGACGGCGGCGGCGGCCAGGTGGCTTCCACGCTGGTCAGCGGAACCAACGGCATTGTGGTCCAGGCCGGAGCGAATGACGTGGTGATTATACGCAACCTCCGGATCAACGGGATTAGCAGCGGATTCAACGGAATCCGATTCCTCAGTGGGAAGGCGCTCATCGTCGAGAAGTGCGACATCTTCGGCTTTACCCAAAACGGGATCGATGTCGCGACCGCCGGCGGAAGCGTGTTCGTCACCCAAACTAACAGCAGCAACAACACCGGAAGCGGTATCGCGATCACGTCAACCGCAGCCACGAAAGTGAGCATCAATGATTCCGAATTTGACCAAAACGGCCAGTTTGGCGTGTTTGGCTCGAATTTCGCCACAGTCGTAGTCAGCCATACCGTTGCCAACGGAAATAGCACCGGTTTCATTGCCTCAGCCAACGCCGGCTCGGTTGAGATGGATCTGGTGAATTGCACAGCCGGCAACAACACCTTCAACGGAGTTCAGGCCGGCGGTGGAGGAGCTACCGCCAACGTACGGGTTGCCGGTGTCGCTGTTTACGGCAGCGCTAACGGGTTCTTGACTGGCGCCGGAGGCACCCTCAAATCATTCGGCAACAACTTCAATACCGGCGCTGGAACGCCGCTAGCACCGAATCTTCCCGTGCAGTAAGAACTCTGCCAGGGACGAATCTTGGACAATCCGGGGCGCCGGCGAAACCGGCCCCCGGTTTTTCAAGTCTTGATGTTGCTCCCGCACCGTGCCCTTCCGTTGATGGCGGCGCGCCATTCGAATACAATCAGTGAACTTTCCGCCGGTCAAGCTTGAGCTTCTATAGAGGAAGCGCAGGCGGCAGTTTCTTCACCCAAAGTTCGCGCCTGAAGAATAAAAGTGAGCAGCGCACAACCAGTGTCGAACCTGACCAGTGGCCGATTGCTGGCCCGCAATACCATCTGGAACGTGCTCGGCCAGCTATTGCCTATGGCTGCGGCCGTAGTGGCCATCCCCCCCTTGGTGCGCGCGCTCGGCGTGGCTCGTTTTGGCGTGCTGACCCTGGCCTGGGTAGTCATCGGGTACTTCAGCCTCTTCGACCTGGGCATCGGCCGGGCGCTGACCAAACTGGTAGCCGACAAACTGGGAGCCAATGAGGAGCATTCCATCCCGCCGTTGGCCTGGACTTCGCTCCTGCTGATGTTTCTGCTGGGCGTCATCGGCGGTCTTGTCACGCTGGCCATTTCGCCCTGGCTGGTGCACCGGGCCCTGAAGGTGCCGGCGGAGTTGCAGACCGAGACCTTGCGCGGTTTTTACCTGTTAGCTGTGTCCATTCCCACCGTCACCCTAACCTCCGGCCTGCGTGGCATCCTGGAAGCGCAGCAGCGCTTCCGTCTCCTCAATCTCATTCGTGTTCCCATGAGCGTCTTTTCCTACGGCGGCCCGGTACTGGCTTTGCCCTTTTCCTCGAGCCTGGTCCCGGTGATCGGCATTCTGGTCGCGGGACGAGTGGTCGGGTTGCTGGCGCACCTGGCGGCTTGCTTTCACGCCATGCCCTCGCTCCGACATAACCTTGTACTGCAGCGCTCAATCGTAGGGCCGGTGGTCAAATTCGGTGGCTGGATGACGGTCAGCAATATCATCAGCCCTTTCATGGTCTATTTGGACCGCTTCCTCATCGGCGCGCTGCTCTCGGTTAGTGCTGTGGCCTACTACACGGCTCCTTTCGATATGGTCACCCGGCTCACCGTCATCCCCATGGCAGTGGCCGGCGTCCTGTTTCCAGCCTTTGCGGTAAGCTTGGTGCAAGACCCGGATCGTACGGCACTGCTGCTGAGCCGGAGCATCAAGTTCGTCTTCCTGGCTACTTTTCCCATTGTTCTGACGGTGATGGTTTTGGCGCCGGAGGGTCTGCGGGTCTGGCTCGGACCGGCATTTGCCCAGAATGCCAGTTCCGTACTGCGCTGGCTTGCGGCGGGGGTCTTCATCAATTGCCTCGCCCAACTACCGTTTGCTCTGATTCAGGGCGCCGGCAGGCCGGACATTACCGCTAAAGTGCACCTGACGGAGCTGCCCGTCTACCTAGCCGCCGTCTGGCTCCTGACCAAACGCCTTGGGGTTGAGGGAACCGCCATCGCTTGGACAGCGCGGGTCACGCTCGACGCGCTTCTCCTTTTCTTTTTTGCCCATCGGCTGCTTCCCGGCCGGCCAAAATTTCTCGCAAAAGTGGGCGCTGCCACTGCCGCCGCAGGCTGCTTTGTTTACTTTGGCACTCTTCCTTTGAACCTGCTCCCCAAATTGCTATTCCTTGCGCTCAGCTTGCTGGTTTTTGGACTGGTGAGCTGGTTCTGGGTGGTCGAGCTGAGTGAGCGGGACTTCCTCTTCAGAGTCGCCCAAGGGGCCTCGGGGCGCGCCCGTCGTCTGTTGTCCATTTTTCCGCTGATGGTGAAATTGCACAACACGAAGGACAACGACCCTGACAAGGTCGTGGATCTGGCGCTTAACAACCCCATTATCCAGGCCAACCAGGTTCCCGCGGAGCTCCGCCGTTTTGCCTCGATCGTTGCCGAAAGGCAACCGAAGGCCATCCTGGAAGTTGGAACATGTCGTGGCGGTACCCTGCTCGTCTTGTGCCGACTCTCCCATCCGGACGCTACCGTCATTAGCGTCGATCTGCCCGGTGGCCCCTTCGGGGGTGGCTACTCATGGTTTCAGATACCCATTTTGAAAGCCTTTCCTGTTAACGGCCAGGGCCTCCATTTGCTTCGCGATGACTCGCACAAAACTGCAACCAGGCACAAGGTCACAGAACTCCTTGGCGATCAGAAGCTGGATCTGCTGTTTATCGATGCTGACCATACGTACGAGGGCGTTCGCTCCGATTTCGAGCTTTATTCGCCGCTGGTGCGGCCGGGCGGTGTCATCGCGTTTCACGATATTGCCAAGAACCAGCCGGCTACGGAATATGGCGTTTCCCGCTTGTGGAATGAAATCAAGGGCCGCTATCGTTACTCGGAGATCATAGGTGACCCCGATCAGGTCGGTTCAGGCCTCGGACTGCTTTACGTTTAGTGCTTTTACTGCCGTCTCGGTTCTTTGCTTGGCGGTTGTCAATCATCGAGTTGGCAAGAAACTCTTTTGCCCGCCGGTGTTCTGTCCGGTTTGCAGCCGGGCCAGTGCAACAAACGGCAGAAAAAGTAGAGCACGAATTGGGGAAGGGCCAACAACTGGATGATCAAGGTCGCCGCATTCACGACCGGGCAGCATAAGCCAGGCTCGCGCTTTCGGGTCCGCCAGTACATCCCCGCCCTTCGGGAGCACGGAATTGAACTCTCCGAGTTTTATACCCGGCTTGGGGCCTATCCCACGAGACGCAGATGGATTCGGCCCGTTTGGGCCCTGGGCGCGCTCAGTTCCCAGGTGCCCAACGTTGTGCAATCGTATCGGCATCATTTAACCCTATTTCAACGGGAGATGATTTCTACCTTCTTCACCCTGGAACGTTTCACCAAGGGACCTCGCATTCTGGATGTGGACGACGCGATTTGGCTGTATCGCGATGGATCCTTCGTTCACCGGCTTGCCGGCATCTCGGATTCAGTGATCTGCGGAAACTCATTTCTCGCCGAACATTTCAGTCGATGGAACTCCAGCATCACGATTCTGCCGACCGCAGTAGACACTGACCGCTTCATCACGCTCGCCTCCAGGCCGGCGAACGAGAATCTAACCATCGGGTGGTCGGGTGGATACGAGGGTGGCCCGGACCTAAAGGTCGCGGAAGCGGCCTTGCAGATTGTGCTCAACCGGAATCCTAACGTACGGCTACGGGTAATCAGTGACCAGCCACCCTGCCTCAATCTTCCGCCAGGTCAGATGGAATTCGTTCGCTGGACGCCGGAAACCGAGGTTCGGGCAATTCAGACTCTTGACATTGGGATCATGCCCCTGCGCGATACTCTTTGGAGCCGGGGCAAGTGCGCTTACAAGATGTTGCTGTACATGAGCTGTGGTGTCCCTGCCGTCGTTTCACCCGTTGGGATGTGTGGCGAGGTCTGCAACCTTGCCGAGGTTGGAATCTCAGCCGGCACGACCCAGGACTGGGTGGAGGCGCTCGAAGAACTGCTGCGTGATACGCAATTGAGAACGGCCATGGGAGCGAAGGCCCGGGACATTATCGAGCAGAAATTCAGCATCCACCAGCTGGCCCCCAAGTTAGCCGCTGAGTTGGCCCGCGTGGCCGAGCGCAACCGGAACTAAGGATCGAACCAGGCGAACCAATGCCAAATGAGAGCCTCCAAACGCAGGCTGCGGATCCTGAGAGCCAGCTCCGTTTTGAATTCGGCGCGAACTGGCGACGCTTTTTGCGTCAGCTCAACCAGGAGCGCGTTGCAGCGGCGGAGCTGTCATTGAAGGAAATGCTCGGTTGTGAAAATCTGCACGGCAAGAAATTCCTGGACGTCGGGTCAGGCAGCGGCCTGTTCAGTCTGGCAGCGCGCCGGCTTGGGGCCAGGGTGCTCTCATTTGACTATGACTCGGAATCGGTGGCTTGTGCCCGGGAACTGAAGCGCACATTCTTTCCGCAAGACGGCGAGTGGCGTATCGAACAGGGATCGGTATTGGACCAAGACTACCTGCGTAGTCTTGGGCAATTTGAGGTTGTCTACTCATGGGGCGTGCTTCATCATACGGGCGCCATGTGGGAGGCGCTTGGAAACGTGGAAACCCTGGTGAAGGAAGGCGGGACCCTGTTTATCGCAATCTATAACGACCAGGGGATCATGAGTGATTTCTGGCTCTTCGTCAAGCGAAGCTATAACCGGTTGCCGCCGTCACTGAGGTTCGTCATTCTTTGGCCCATGGGCGCTTTCTTTGTCTCAGCTATGACTCTTAAGGACATCTTCCGGCTGCGCCGGCCGAGGGTTTTTTCCCGCTCCTCCAGCCCGCGGGCAATGTCGTTGTGGACTGACATTATCGACTGGGTTGGTGGATATCCCTTTGAAGTTGCGGCGCCTGCAAAGATCGTGGGTTTTTACCAGCAGCGCGGGCTGCGCCTGGATCGGCTGGTCGATTGCGGGCGAAAGTTCGGCTGCAATCAATATGTTTTCAGGAAGAGTTAGGACGAGCCCGTGAGCGGATTTCCATGCTCTTGCTAACCATCGCCATTCTGTCCTCGCTGGCCGTTGTTAATTATGTAGCCGGCGGCAAGTCTCTTTTCCATCCCGCGGTGGTTTTCTGTTCAGTGTGGGCAGTTGACCTGCTCTTGATATGGATGGCTGGAGATTTCTTTTATCCATTGTCGATAGAAACGCTGTGCATTTTCGTGGGTGGGGCACTTGTATTTTCGCTAGGATCGGCCCTGGCATTTCTCGTCCCGCAACGGAAGCCCGCCGAGCAGAACAAGGTTCTCTCTCAAGCCTCGAATCGAATCATAAGTATTCTCACTGTTCTGGTTGTCTGCGCTGCACCATTCGCCTTTGGTTGGATGGTCCGTGCAGCAGCGCAGCATTCTGGCGAAAACTTTCTTGTTTCGGCCGTACGAGCCATGCTGGACGAGAACGTTCAGGCAAGCCTGGGCTACGCGCTGTTCGGGAATACGGTTTCTCTTTCCCTCCTGGTTGCGCTTGTTGCTTTTCGAGAGAGCGATAGCGGTAAGAAACGCGCATTCCTGGCAATTCTCCTGGCTTTTGCGTTGGCGCTATTGACTGGGGCGCGCTCCGGAATCACCACATTGACGTTTTCTCTTCTCTGCCTTGACTGGCTCAAGAATCGCCGTGTCCGGTGGAAATTACTCGTGACTATGGGTTTGATCTTCCTGGTCCTGATGAGTGCAGTGGCGATGTTGGTGAAGATAGAGGCTGAACCCAGCGCATCCGTTACAGCCAATGCGGCGCCGGTATTACGCAGCCTTATGCTTTATGCTGGCGGAGGCCTGGTCGCCTTCGACCGTCTTGTCAGAGAACCGAATACCGTGCCTTTTGCCTGGCATATCACGCGCGGCTTGTTTCAGATGCTCAACAAACTCGGCGGAAAGTTCGAAGTTCAGAGCCTCCATGCTGAGTTTACGAACATTGGTCCTCACTCGCTAAACACAAATGTATATACCTTTTATTTTGCCTATCTTGAATACGGTTACACGGTAATGATGATCATCGTATTTATCTTGGCATTCCTCATTACCATCTGCTATAGAAAGGCAATCAATGGCGGCCGGGTGGCGGCTTTGCTTTACAGCATGCTTTTTGCCTACTTGATGGTGACCATCTTCAATGAGAATTTCTTTACCAACGTTAGCTTCCTCTTCAAATTGTGCCTATTGTGTGCTGTGATTTATGGTCTTCCTGGCTGGCACGCCACTTTCAGACGGTTTATTAGTCAAGACGTTGCGGCTGATCTGTCGGCCGGTAGGGCGAAGTGATTCGCGTCCCTTGGCTGACACCCTCGTGGTTTTGTTTGAAGCGGATGGGTGGATGCGGCAGGGTTACTTTCCTGCCGCTATAGAAACTACGCTGCCGTAGCGGCGAATTCCCAGGGCTGACGAAAGGGCGTCGTCAACTCGGGTGAGCCGCCAGCAAGCATTTAGGGAGAGTGGCAATACTTTCCGTATGGCCAAAGCGGGATAACGAGTTGCAGCGCCATGGTGCACCACTGAGAAATTGGAGAAACAATCAAATCCAGGAGCAACCCTTTCAGCGGTCAGAGGCCTACAGTTGACAGGCTCTCTCTTACCAAACAACTTGATTCCCAAGGAATACAGCGGACCTTTCCAGGGCTCGACGGACGAGAACCTTCCCCGTGTGGCCAGGATTCTAGAAATGCCGGGGAATGCTTTTGTAGTCTCGAAATGGTGTACGCAGCCGCCGGCATAGACAGCGTCAAAGGTCGCCGAATCAAAAGGGATGTCTTCCGCAACTCCTATTTTGCATTTGAGCTCGACGCCGGCAAGGCGTGCAATTTCTAAGGCGTATCTTGCCTCATCGTCAAGCGGGGTCAACAGCCAGGCTTCTCTTGCACCACCGAGTGCGAATTGGATCGCTGACAACCCCGTGCCCCCGATCTGCAAGACTCGCTTGCCCTGAATAGGGGCTAGGTGATTGTATGCATTCCATTCGGCCACACACTCGTATATCGAGGAAATCCACAACTCCCTGGGCTCAAGAAACTCAAATGGCCGGCGAGACTTCAGCAGTTTAATGAGACATCGAAGAATCTCAGTGTCGCAACATTTTGGGTCGATTTCGTCGATTGTTTCAAAACGTGAGAAAGTGGCAACTCTCCTAGATGCGGTCAGTGAGTAGAAACTGGCTTCGTCCGCCGGAATCGCTGGCGCATTGGTACTCTCGTTCATGTTTTTGCGGATTCTACCACAACCGGAATCCCACATATCGCCGCGGGTTTACTCAGCGCAGCTTCTAAGAAACCAGTTGCGGATGACGCTGAGGTTGCGTAGCCTTTGGATAGCCGCAAATTTCACATGTGTTCTTGCCCGCTTGCCTGTCCTCAATAATGGAGATTGTAGGGAACAATGCTGAAACCTGAAAAACTAGTTGTGATCGGTGGGTGTGGCCACGTCGGCCTGCCTTTGGGTATAGTCTTTGCGAATAGCGGCGTCAAGGTGGTCCTTCTTGATCTCGATCCGGCGAAAATCGCCATTGTTAACAGCGGCCACATGCCTTTCATGGAGAAATCTGCGGAAGAGGGTCTCCGGGCTGTCATCGGCGATTTGCTGGTGGCGACCGCCGATAGTGCCTGTCTCGAGGATGCCGAAGTCGCAATTGCCGTCCTCGGAACGCCAGTCGATGAGCACCTGAATCCCACAGTCGCGGACCTGTATCGCAATATCGATTCTGCAATCGACCGGCTTCCCGATGACGCGCTCCTGGTCCTGCGCAGCACAGTGTACCCAGGCGTAACCAAGCTGGTATATGACCGCGTTAACAACCGGGGTCGCAGGATTCACGTGGCGTTTTGCCCGGAGCGAATCGCCGAAGGCAAGGCCATGGAGGAAATCCGCAGCCTGCCCCAGATTATCTCTGCCTTTGAGAAGGAAGCGTTGCGGCGGGCACGCGATCTTTTTAGCATCATCAATGACGATTTGATCGAACTGAGCCCATTGGAGGCTGAACTGGCAAAACTGTTTACCAACAGTTGGCGCTATCTGAATTTTGCTATTTCCAATCAGTTTTACGTGCTGGCGGAAAGTTATGGCCTCGATTTCCATCGCATCTACGATGCGGTAACGCGCCGTTACCCTCGTATGCGAAGCTTTGCCCGTGCCGGCTTCGCCGCCGGTCCGTGTCTTTTGAAAGACACCTTGCAACTCTCTGCATTCTCCGGAAACAATTTTTTTATGGGACACGCCGCCATGCTGGTCAATGAAGGCCTGCCCAATTTCGTGGTTTCCCAGCTGCGCAAGTCCGGCTTGAGCGAGAAGACAGTTGCCATCCTAGGAATGGCCTTCAAGGGCGATTCCGACGACAGGCGGGAGAGCCTTTCCTACAAGCTGCGTAAGTTGCTGCTGCTCGAGTCGAAGGAAGTGCTATGTACCGATCCCTATGTGGACGACCAAGACCTGGTCCCGCTGGAGGAGGCAGTTCGGCGTGCGGACATCATTATCCTGGGCGCGCCGCACTCGGTATACCGAGATTTGCAGATTTCGCAAGACAAGCAAGTTATCGATGTGTGGGGTTTCTGGGCAGGTCAGGAGACCACCCGGTCCGTGGCAGCGGCGGCGGTGCGGCAAGCCTTATGAAGATTTTGGTGACCGGGGCAGCTGGCTTTATCTGTGGTTATCTCATTCAGGAGCTCCTGGATGCTGGTCACGAGGTGACCGGCCTGGATAACTTCAGCAAGTATGGGCGGGCGGAAAAGTCTTACGACACCAACCCCCGTTACACATTCATCGAAGGCGACGCCAAGAACATTGCCCAACTCAAAGAACTGGTGTCTGACTGCGATCATTTCGTAGCGGCAGCGGCGATGATCGGCGGCATCTCCTACTTTCACGAGTTTGCTTACGATTTGCTGGCGGAAAACGAACGGATCACATCAGCTTCTTTTGACGCCGCAATTTGGGCGCACCGGGAAAGAAAGCTTCAGAAAATAACTGTCCTTTCTTCCAGCATGGTCTTCGAGAGTACCAGTGAGTTTCCTACCCCGGAAGGCGCAGAGCGACGTTGTCCGCCGCCTCGGTCAACCTATGGATTTCAGAAACTGGCAACAGAATTCTTTGTCCAGGGCGCCCATGAGCAATATGGGCTGCCTTACACGATCGCGCGTCCTTTTAACTGCGTGGGAATCGGCGAAAAGCGAGCGTTGTGTGATCGCGAGATTATGAGTGGCAATGTTCGGCTGGCCATGTCCCACGTTGTTCCGGACCTGGTCCAGAAAGTACGGAAGGGCCAGGATCCCCTCCACATCCTTGGCGCAGGCAACCAGGTGCGCCACTACACCTACGGTGGCGATCTGGCGCGGGGTATCCGGCTTTGCATCGAACATCCAGCAGCCCTCAACCAGGACTTCAATCTTTCCACATCAGCGCGAACCACTGTGCTGGAGCTGGCGGAATTAGTGTGGCGCAAGATCCACGGGTCGAGGAAGCCGTTTCGGTACGTTAGCGACCCGGCCTACGAATACGACGTCCAGGAACGGTCACCGGCGACGGAAAAAGCTGCGCGCTGTTTAGGGTTCCAAGCGACCACATCCCTGTCCGATATCCTCGATGAGGTCATTCCGTGGATCACGGAGCAGATCGAAGTGGGCAAGATCTAACCGACTCCAATGGACCATCTCAGCATCGTCATACCCGTTTACAACGAGGGCGCCAACTTTCGGGGGCTATGGAGCGAACTCTCCAGCTTGATCAAAGCTGACTTCACTGCTTACGTTGTCTACGACTTCGAGGGAGACGATACTGTTCCAGTCGTCAACGAAATCATCGCGCGCGGCAATCCGCGTTTGCGGGCCATCAAGAACCAGCAGGGACGCGGCGTGGTTGCAGCGATCATGACGGGATTCGATGTGGCCTCCGACGGTCCAGTACTGGTCGTTATGGCTGATCTCTCTGATGATTTGGCACAGGTGGACCGCATGCTGGCTCTATACACTCAGGGCTATCACGTTGTCGTGGGCAGCCGCTACATGCGAGGCGGGCGAATGATCGGAGGGCCGTTCTTCAAGCAGATGTTGTCGCGGTTGGCGGGGACCTCATTGTACTGGTTCCGCCGCCTGCCTACGCACGACGCCACGAACGCATTTAAGATTTATGACCGGGAGATGGTGAAGTCGTTTACTGTCGAAAGTCGGGGTGGGTTCGAACTTAATCTGGAATTAACGGTAAAGGGCTTCCTCGAAGGCTATCGCATTACCGAAATACCGTCTACTTGGCGCGACAGAACCAGCGGTCGGTCCCGATTCCGTCTGTGGAAGTGGCTGCCGTTGTATCTCCGCTGGTATTTTTATGCATTTCGCCGGAAATCGCCGGCTCCCAGATGCGGATCGAGTCTGTGTCATGGCGAACCGGACAAGCGCTTGCCTGATGTCGAAAAGGCCGCCAACTACGATGTCAAACGTTAAAACAGAACTTGAGAAAACATATCATCGCCGTTTCGACGCGAGTCTGGACTATCGCAATGCCGTTTGGGGAGTTCTCGTCCGCAAATTCTTCTCGCATTACGTCAGAGCTTCCGATCACGTTCTCGATTTGGGCTGCGGCTACGGGCAATTCATCAATCAGATCGAGTGTGCGCGCAGATACGCCATGGACCTCAATCCGGCGTCAAAGCAGATGTTACACAATGGGATTACATTTCTTGAGCAGGACTGCTCGGAACGGTGGCCTATCCCTTCCAATAGCCTTAATGTTGTATTTACCAGCAATTTCCTTGAGCATCTGCCGTCCAAGGCACATCTTACCAAGACGCTCGAAGAGGCCCACAGATGTTTGGGTACCGGAGGGCGGCTGCTGGCAATGGGTCCGAATGCGAAATACGTCGCGGGGGCGTATTGGGATTTTTTTGACCATCACATCGCATTGACCGAACTTTCGATGCTGGAGGCGCTCGAGGTCACAGGTTTCCGCTCGCTAGAGACGATCGGCCGCTTTCTTCCGTTTACCATGGTGAACGCGCGAAGGTATCCTCTGCAGTTTGTATCCCTATACCTGAAGGTTCCCTGGCTGTGGCGCTGGTTTGGAGGGCAATTTCTAGTGATTGTCGAAAAACCGTGACCGAATACCGTGATTATGTTGCCGTGGCTCTCGCGGTGACATACGACTCTTTGACCCTCCACTGGGCAACGGCTGCTCCGGCGCAAACACACACCAAGGGCATGATCGGTGCTCGCCACCGAGACACAGCTCCCGGGATCCCAGATACCAAAATGTAATACAGAGCAACAGCTGCAAAAAGCGAACGCACGCTGGCGGGCAACCGCCGCATGCCCGCGAGCGCCAACCCATAATAGAAGATCAATTGGGCTGCCATTAGCGGAAGAGCAACGGCGGCAAGTGGATATTCCCGAAAAAGCCACAGAGTTGCTCGAAAAAGTCCTTGATCCAATTTACTGGGGATCAAGCCGCCGGACGCAGGATACTGCCCGACGTCCATGAGAAATTCGGTGACCCCCGGATTAAAGACCACACGGGCGCAGCCGGTGGCGTGAATAACAAGGTACGACCCGAGATGACTTAAGATGATCTCGCTTGCTTGCGCTCTGCAGGACCGGGCCATCCGTCCTTGAGACCAGGTGCGTTGTTCCGGATGGGTCTGGAAATATCGCTCTCGATCAAACCACCCCAATTCCTCTTGTACTTGTGAAAAACTCTTGTGCTCCAACTTTGCTTGAACCGCGGCGGCCGAATAGAAATAGAGGTCCAGGTCGGGAGTCGAGCTAAACGCCCGGTAGTCGGCAACCCTGTTATTCCGGATGATCCAAGGCGTTAAGGTCAATCCGAAGATCACAGGAAAGAAAATTGCCCTCAACAGACGTTGCCGCAACGACAAGGTATCGGGAAACAACAGCAGTACGGGAACCAACCAAAGCGCGAGATAGATTGGCACTGGTCTGATATAGGTAGCGCAGCCAAGCGCGAAGGCGGAAACCGCCAGCTTGGCATATCTCGGCTGGCGCAGAAAGCGCACCAGAGTGGAAACGAAGAAGAGAAAAAACGTGATAAACGCTGTTTCGCTAATGATCTTTTCCGAATACAAGAAACCCGAAGGCTCCATGGAGAACAGAAGAACCGCCCAGAATGCGGCCCTTGAACCCGGGAAGACGTCCGTTGTGATCCTCCAGACCAACCATGCCGAGACTGTGGCCAGCAAGTGATTCTCCAAGAGGGTAACAACCACGACGTGTTTCATGGCAATTGCGGGCACGAGAAGCAAAGGATACCCAGGTGTTCTGAAGATTTCTGGCAGCCCGAGGAAGGTAAAAGAACCGTGAAGCAAGGATTCGGCCGGCCCAACATACCCGGCGGTATCGGGAGTGAAGAAGCCAGACGGTCCGTTAATTCTCCACATAAGGAGGGCAAATGCCAGCCGCGAGAGGAATACGACAGCCAGTAGAGGCCAGAGATACTTTCTCGAATCAGCGCGTGTTGCTCGAGCGGAGACGACGGGTAGGCTATTCGCTAGCACGGTAGAAGGGTCTGCAACTCTGGGCTCGTTTGATGCGGGTGGGAACATGTTGGGCAATCATAAACGAGAGTGCTTAATGCGCACAATGGACGGTCGTTGCGAAGCGCGCTGCCGCACGGCGCAGTAAGCCCCGGTCTTGAAGGTCTGATGCGAATCCTGCATGTAATCACCGCGCTGGACACCGGTGGCGCTGAGAGAATGCTATTGAAACTCCTCTCCGCCAGTCAGGGCGAACATTGTCAGGCGGTGGTTTCTCTGAAGGACGACGGAACCATCGGGGCTCAAATAAGAAAGCTGGGCATTGCTGTATACGGCCTTGGTTTGCGCCGAAACTTTCCGAATCCTCTTAGCGCCCTCTCCATCCTGCCTGCACTGCGCCATTTTCGGCCCGACTTGGTCCAAGGTTGGATGTACCATGGCAACATTGCCGCAAGTCTCGCGGGGAAGCTGGCCCGAAGCTTGGCGCCCGTGGTCTGGAACATCAGGCAGTCGCTGAGTGACTTGGCTGATCAGCGGCGGCTGACGAGGGCAGTAATCCGGCTCGGCGCAACTATGTCACGGTTCCCCGCAGCCGTCATCTACAACAGCGATTCTGGAGCCCGACAGCACGCGACATACGGCTACCGGCCGGTTCGTCACGAGATCATTCCTAACGGGTTCGATTGCAGCGAGTTCTGTCCCAATGACGATGCGTATCGGCAGTTTCGCGAGGAACTCGGAGTTCAGGACGATGCCATATTGATCGGGTTAGTCGCACGTTATCATCCTGTAAAAGATCACGCGGGTTTCCTACGGGCGGCCCGGCTAGTGGCACGGGAGCATCCCCAAACCCGGTTTGTGCTGGTTGGACCCGGGGTGAACCAGGAGCAGCCGGTCCTTTCCCGGACCATTGCCGAATATGAGCTTCAGGACCGGATCTTCATGCTCGGCGAGCGTTTTGACATGCCTCGCCTGACTGCTGCCTTGGACATCGCGTGCTCGGCATCATGGGCGGAAGGCTTTTCCAACACGATCGGCGAAGCCATGTGTTGCGGCGTTCCCTGTGTGGTTACCGACGTTGGCGATAGCGCCCACATCGTCGGCGATACCGGGCTCTGCGTGCCGCCGCGAAACCCGCAAGCGTTCGCCAACGCAATCGGGCAGCTCATAGGATCCGGCGCAACTCAACGGCGAGATCTGGGTGTGGCGGCCCGGCGAAGAATAGTTAAGGAATTCTCTCTTTCCGCGATCTGGCACCGTTACGAAACGCTCTACCACGAACTTAGTACGTGCGAGAAGGCCTGCCGCTGAACGTCTTTGAGCCTTTCAAGCTTCCTCTTAAGCTGGTAGATTTACATGTCTAAGTGCAGAACATGGCAACGCAGAGTCCACTAGCTTCAACCCGTCCAAAAGCCCTTTTCTTGGCCAGTGAGGATCGTTTCTTCTGGGGGCATCCTTTGCCCGTGGCGCGAGCAGCTCTGCGCGATGGTTACGAGGTGATAGTTGCCACAGGCGTCCATAGCTACGCCGAGCAGATCCGTAACGAGGGCTTTCGACTCATCCCCTTGCAGTTCAGCCGGAGAAGCCATTCGCCAGGGCGCGAGTTCAGGGCTATTCGTGAGCTAAGGCATATCTACCGGAGCGAGGAGCCTGATATCGTGCACCATCTCTCCTTGAAGTCCGTTTTGTATGGGTCGATTGCGGCTAAGGGGAACGGGGACCCGCAGATGGTTAACGCTGTAACAGGACTGGGCTATCTTGTAGCTTCCTCTTCCTGGAAGGCGAGGCTGTTGCGTCCCTTGATTTGGAAGGTTCTCCAGTTTTTCCTGAGACGCCCGAATCAGCGAATTCTTGTAGAGAATCAAGAAGATAAGCAGCTTCTGGTAACAAAAGTCAAAGTGCCGCCAGAGAAAGTGATAGTCACCCGGGGCGCCGGGGTTGACATTGACGCGTTTTACCCTTCGGCACTCCTTGAGGGGCTCCCGGTTGTCCTGCTTGCGTCACGTATGTTGTGGATCAAAGGGATCATGGAGTTTGTTGAAGCTGCGAGACTCCTTCGAGCCAAGGGAATCATGGCACGGTTTGTTCTGGCTGGCGACACGGATCCCAGCAACCCAACGTGTGTGCCTCGCCAAAAGCTCCTTGAATGGCAGGATTCGGGAGAAGTGGAATGGTGGGGTCACCAGGAAGTAATGGTCGACGTGTATAGACAGGCGAGCTTAGTGTGCCTGCCTTCCTGGGGAGGAGAAGGCATCCCGAAAGTCCTCATGGAGGCGGCCGCCAGCGGTCTTGCCCTGATAACCACAGATGTACCCGGATGCCGGGACATAGTCCAGGATGGTATTAACGGGATCGTGGTGCCACCCCGCGATCGCGCGGCCCTGGCTGGTGCTATCGAAGAACTTCTCAAAGATCCTGTGCTACGCCTGAGCATGGGCAGGCGCAGCCGGGAAATCGCGACGCGAGAGTTTTCCCAGACCGCAGTAGTTCGGCAGATCTTGGAACTGTATAAAGAACTATTGCGTTTCCGCCCGGCGCAGACAGACAACCGGAGCATGGCTCTAAGGTAAATTTTTGCGGATTGCTGCTTGCGAAGCCATTGCTTGTTCAGCTACAAGTGGTTTTGCATGGGACTGCAAGGTTGTGCAACGCCAAAACAGCTTTCACGCATATGGTCCTGTGGTTGAGGCACGATGAGCTCAAACGGAGAATCGGCAAGGTGAACAGCTTCACGCCAGCGTCTTCTTGTATCGCCAGCCCATGGTACAACTCCATCTGGAAACGAATTTTCGACGTCCTGACTGCTGCTTTTCTTCTAGTTCTACTCTTCTTACCACTGACACTGATCGCCTTGGGAGTGAAGTTGACGTCACGCGGGCCGGTTTTCTTCCGGCAACGACGGCCGGGAAAAGGCGGCCGCGAATTCTCCATCCTCAAGTTCCGGACCATGGTCAACAATGGACACCACCAAGGACCCGTCTTGACGCGTAGCGCAGACCCAAGGATCACCAAGTTTGGCGGATTCATGCGGAAATGGAAACTGGATGAGTTGCCGCAGCTGTTCAATGTCCTTCGCGGCGAGATGAGTTTTGTCGGCCCGCGTCCGCAACCTACAAAGCTCTGGCAAGGGCCTTTGATTCGAGAACAGGCAGCATGCGTTCTCTCGGTACGTCCGGGCATTACGAGCCAAGCAACCGTCAACTTTCGCAACGAAGAGGAGCTACTGGCTCCCCTTTCCGCCGAGGAAGTGGAGGAAGTCTATTTAAGGACTTTGATGCCATTGAAACTGGAAATGGAGATTCAGTATCTAAAGAGCGCTACCTTGAGAGGCGACATAGCCATCATTTTCAAGACGGCTCTCCGCGTCTTCCGCGGGCAGCCACAAAAAGGCCATGTACTCATGAGTAGGACTTTGCATACTGCTCCGACACAGGATGCTGCCTCGGAACATTTGCCATCCGCGCGACAGAAGGAATGAAGCTTGAAAGTTGACACAAGCTCTTCAAGGGCCGCGCTTAGCTGGCGGGAAAGCAAAGAACTTATACTGGATTCACTCCGATGTGTGGAATAGCTGGATTCTGGCAGACGAAGCGCGGCCCCGAGCATCCGTTGGAGACGCTGAATGGCATGGGTACGGCGTTGGCGCATCGTGGCCCAGACGACTCCGGCGTCTTTCACGACAGCACAGCAGGGGCCGGCCTCGCCTTCCGCCGTCTCTCGATTATCGACCTCACTCCCCAGGGGCATCAGCCCATGTTCTCAGCATCGGGCCGCTATGTCATTGTGTTCAACGGCGAGGTTTACAACTACGAAGAGATCCGAACGGAGTTGGGGAACCGGAAATGGCGCGGACATTCCGACACGGAAGTGATGCTTGAGGCCTTTGAACGTTGGGGCCTGCAGGATGCGTTGCGGCGCTTCGTCGGCATGTTCGCTTTCGCCCTCTGGGACCGCCAGGAAAGGAAGCTCTTTCTGGTCCGCGATCGGCTGGGTATCAAGCCTCTTTATTATGGCCGCGTTGCAGGGGATTTTGTTTTCGGATCGGAACTAAAGGCGATCCAGCAATATCCGGGCTTTAGGGGTGAAATCGATCCCAATGCCCTCGCTCTTTATATGCGGCACAACTATGTTCCCGCGCCGCATTGCATTTATAAAGGCCTTTCCAAATTGCAGCCGGGATGCATTCTCGGGCTCAGTTCCCCCCAGGAAGAGCCTTCGCAACAGGCGTACTGGTCTGCCCAAGAAGTCGCAAGAACGGGGATCGCGACACCGTTTCAAGGATCCGACAGCCAAGCCATTGAGCAACTTCAGGACCATCTCCGGACCGCGATCCGCCTGCGCATGATTGCGGATGTGCCGTTGGGGGCGTTCCTGTCCGGCGGCGTTGATTCCAGCACGGTGGTTGCGCTGATGCAACAGCAAAGCAGCCGTCCGGTCAAGACCTATACCATCGGCTTTCACGAGGACCAATACAACGAGGCGGCTCATGCCAAAAAGGTTGCGGCACATTTGCTCACCGATCACACCGAGCTCTACATAACCGCACAGGATGCGCAGCACGTGATTCCGCTGCTGCCGCGCATGTACGACGAGCCGTTTTCAGATTCCTCACAGATCCCCACCTACCTTGTCTCCAAACTTGCTCGTACCTCAGTGACCGTGAGCCTTTCCGGCGACGGCGGCGACGAGCTGTTCGGTGGTTACGACCGTTATTTCCTTGCCCGTTCCATTTGGAATGGCGTCAGGCGCTTCCCCTGGCTCGCGCGTAAATCTGCGACGAAATTGCTGCAAGCGGCTTCTCCTGGAGCCATTGACCGCATATCTCACATCCTCCGCCCAATAACTCCCAGCAAAATGAGATTGCCCGCTCCCGGAGATAAGGCGCATAAACTCGCAAGCTACCTTTCTGCGGAAACCCGTGAAGCGATCTATCTGCGCGCACTTTCACATTGGGAAGACCCTTCGCATGTGGTCTTGAATTCCAATGAATCGAACTCGATTCTCAAAGCCGTTTCCACGTCAACGTGGATTCCCAGCTTCGAGGAATTCATGATGCTTGCCGACCTGCTGCATTACTTGCCAGATGACATTCTTACAAAAGTCGACCGGGCCAGCATGGCGGTGAGCCTGGAAGCGCGCGTTCCTTTGCTGGACCATCGCGTGGTGGAATTTGCCTGGAGGTTGCCCGTGTCCTTCAAACTCCGCAAACGGACAGGCAAGTGGATACTTAGACAAGTTCTTTACAAATATGTTCCTCGAGACCTCATCGAGCGCCCCAAGATGGGATTTAGCCTGCCCATCGACAGTTGGCTGAGAGGGCCTTTGCGCGAATGGGGGGAGGATTTGCTTTCCGAATCCAGTCTCGCCCGTCACGGTTTCTTCCACGTTCAGTCCATCCGCAAGAAATGGGAGGAGCACCAGTCTGGATCAAGGAACTGGCAGCACCTTCTGTGGGACGTGCTGGTTTTTCAGGACTGGATTGCGCAGACCGGTCATCTCGGTAAGATGGCAACTGCTACTTACCGAGGCGCAAGCGGGTAGTGGCCCAGGTCTGGCTGGTGCGCGGGAGTAGTCGCAGCAAGAAAATGTCCCTCAAAACGCCGCGGCTTGAAGGTACCAAGCCGAGTTCCTGCTAATATATTCTTCCTGACTTCAAGATCATGGGCATTCATTCTGTCTCTCGGGCAACCTTGCTCGCCGCTGTTTTTGTGACCGTCGCCGGCTCTGGACGGGCCGTTTGTCTCCAGCAAAGCACCGGCGCAACCGATTCCACAGTTCCAACCCAACCATGTGTGGAGGGAGACTGCGCATCGGCTCAGGCAAATCCAGCCAGCTCTCCGCCGGCCAGTCCGAAAGACAACGGCTTCCAGGAAACCCCGTCCGACGCTTCCATGACCTTCAAGAAGGTCTTCCTGAATTTGCCTGGCGATCAGAAGACCATCTGGATCAGCCCATTCCGTTTGCGGTGGAGGGATTCTCTGTGGGCGGTCCCGCTGGCCGGGGCTACGGGAGTCATGATCGGCAGCGACCAACACAGCATGGAGCGCGCGCGGTCCAATGCCGCCGCCATCAGCCGCAGCAAGACACTTTCTGATGCCGGCGTCGCAGGCCTGACTGCGTTTCCCGCTGCGCTTTGGGCTTACGGAAGCTGGACGGGCAATGCCCGGCAGCGCGAAACCGGATTGCTCTCCGGCGAAGCGCTCATCAACAGCTTGGCTGTCAATGAAGCTCTGAAGCTGGTCTTCGCGCGGCAGAGGCCATTGCCGGTTGGGGGCCAAGGCAAGTTTTTCACCGACGTTAGCAACAACGCGTCGTTTCCCTCGATGCACTCCATGCTGGCCTGGACGTCAGCTTCCGTAATCGCGCACGAATATCCGGGGCCGTTGACACAGATACTCGCGTACGGAGCCGCGGCCACCGTCAGCGTGAGCCGGGTCACCGGTCGCCAGCATTTTCCTTCCGATGTTGTCGTCGGTGGAGCTTTAGGATGGATGATCGGCCACCAGGTTTACAAAGCGCATCACGACCCCGAAATCGACGCGCCCTCGTACGGTACGTTTCAAGGCGATCCGAAGGAATTTGACCCCGACAAGCTGGGCTCGGTCTACGTTCCTTTGGACAGTTGGGTCTATCCTGCGCTGGAGCGTCTGGCGGCGCTGGGCTACATCAAATCTCAGTTCACGGGCCTTCGTCCCTGGACCGCACGGGAGTGCTATCGCCAGATAGAGGAAGCGGAGTACTTTGCTCAAGCTGCACCGCAGGATTCCGAGATCGGCCGGACGTTACGAATGTTGCGAGACGCGTTTAAGGAACAAACCCAATATCAATCTTTCTCGGTCGACTCCGTGTACAGCGGCTACACCAACATTTCCGGCAGTCCGCTGCGGGACAGTTACCACTTTGGCCAGACCATGTGGAACGACTATGGCCGCCCTTACGATCAAGGCGGCAACTTCTACAGCGGAGCTTCCATGAGCGCTGTGGTGGGCCGGTTCTTTTGGTACGCACGGGGCGAGTATCAGCACGCTCCGGGCCGGCCGGCCTTGACAACTGCCCAGCAGGACCTTCTCAATGCGCGGGACTTCAACGACGGGCCACCGGATCCTGTTGGTCCGGCTCCAGCGGCGGTTTCGACGACCAATCGTTTTTACCCACTCGACATGTACGCCGGCGTTCAGTTGGGGGAATATGCTGTCACCTTCGGAAAACAGAGCTTGTGGCTAGGCCCTGGTCAAAGCGGGCCCTTGATGCTAAGTGACAACGCAGATCCGATGTACATGCTGCGGCTTTCCCGTACCACGCCGCTGGTTCTGCCTTGGATTCTCCGCCACCTGGGCGAGATCAAGGGCGAGTTCTTGTTCAGCAAGCTCTCTGGCCACCAATTTCCGGCGCGACCCTTTTTCAACCTGCAGAAGATCAGCTTTCATCCCACCAGGAATCTGGAGATCGGATTCACCCGGGCTTCTTTGTGGGGAGGCGTTGGCCATCCTTTTACCCTACACGCTTTGGAAAGAAACTTCCTGGCCCTCGGCGATACGCCGGGCAGCACGTTCGACAATCGCAACGACATTGGCGACCGGAAATCCGGATTCGATTTTTCCTATCGCCTCCCCGGCCTGAGAAACTGGCTGACCCTCTATGGTGACTCTTACAGCGACGATGACCCCTCGCCTCTCGCCAACCCACGGCGTGCTGCCCTGAGCCCCGGACTCTATCTTTCTCACTTTCCAGGCATAGCAAAGTTGGACTTCCGCGTGGAAGCGGTTTCCACCCAGTCGCTAACCGCAATCGATAGGGGCGGAGCATTTCTTTACTGGAATTTCCGATATCACGATTCCAACACCAACAAGGGATACCTATTCGGCAACCAGACCGGGCGTGATGGCCGCACTTACCAGGCCTGGACCACCTATCATTTTTCTCCTGCCACCAGCCTGCAGTTCAGCTACCGTGATACCAAAACCAGCTCTCGCTTTCTTCCCGGCGGCGGTACGCAGAGCGATGCCAGCACACGGCTCGTGTGGCAATTGCGTCCCAATTGGAGTGTTGACGCTCTGATTCAGTACGAGCGCTGGCTTATTCCTGCGCTGCGTCCCACTGCTCAGCAGGATGTGACCGGCAGACTGCAGTTGACTTATACGCCGCGTAGCAAGGGCGTGCTGGCACCGAAACGCTAGATGGCGTTTCGTACTGGGAAGACCAACGCTTGCTCAGTCTGGTTTGCCGCGGAAAGACTTGGACTTCCGCAAGGAGATGGGCTCTTCTTTTCCCGTGGCTGGGAACGCGTCCGTACTCTGGCCATCTCCCTGCGGATGTTTTTGGATGGTGTATCCGTTAGTTGTGCATCAGCTCTATGCTCGAATTGTTGTTTATACCTACGTTCGCAATCGGACCTGAGATACCAATCCCGAACACCGACCCTTGCACGTTGGCTGTGCTTGTATCCGACCTCTGGTGAATGTGGGTCGTGACCGGACCTGAGGTAACTACCTCGTCAAGATTCAAGATCTGAGTTCTCTGAACGTCGTTCTCTGAGAACTCCAGGTGAATCAGCCCCACAGGTCCCGGCACGCAAGTAAAACTGAAGGGCACAAAAACGATCGTGCAGGTATCGCTGGAGGAAGTGGTGGGATCAAGCGTGCTTGTGTCAAAGTCCAGAATCAAGTGTTGCGTGTTTTCTCCGGTGAGCGCGCTCGCGGGGATAGCTCCAAAAATGTTGGTGATTGTGAAACTGTTGAAGTCGGCGGATTGCTCGAAGGCGGTGTAAGTCAGGCTAGCACTGCTACCCGAGCCGGTGCTGGACGAGCGCGAAACCCCCAAGCTGATGGACATGGGCTGGCCCGTCACCGCGTCGGTGACGGTCGCCTGCAAGTTGGCGAATGCGCCATCTTGTTTGAACTTAATATGTTGAGTCTGGGCCGCCATGGCCAAAGGCAGGAACACTACTGCTGCAAACGCCAATAGATGTTTCATGTTTGTCTCTCCTTATCTTCTTTTACTTACGCGTTTCCCTGAGTTTTTCCGTGTGCGGAGGAGGTAACGGCGGTAAGGTTGAAACCGGGGCCTTTTACTTCGTTGAGGGGGCGTCGAGATTTTATGCTACACGCGCCGGAATTTCAAAACCAAAATGGACCTCGAATATTACTTTGGTACCCGCGGGTGATCGGTGAAATGCTGGTTACGGAGCTTGGCGGGAATGGGATTTGTCCCCGCATTATCACGACATCGCCCTCTTCTGCTATCTTGCTGAACATGGTCAAGGCTGCCCGCCATTTTTTGTGGTTGTTCTTGTTGTGCACGTCCTGCTTTGCCGCGGAACACTACTCCAAACCGCAACCCGCCCAACTGACGAAAGACGGGCGCCGCTGGGCCGCGCAAACGCTGAAGAAGCTTTCGCTCGAAGAAAAAGTCGGCCAGATGCTCAACATCCGCTATTTCACCGACTTCCAGAACTTCGATAGTGACAATTACCGCCAGTTCCGCGACCAGATGCGGAAGTATCACATCGGTTCCATCACGCTCACCGTCCACGTTGACGGGCCGCTGTTGCTACGCAACCCGCCGCTGGAGATTGCGTCGATCGCCAACCAGCTTCAACGCGATTCCAAACTGCCCTTGCTGGTCGCCGCCGATCTTGAACGCGGCCTGGCTTCGCGCGCCACATCGGTCCCGCAGTTCCCCTATGCTATGGCCTTCGGCGCAACCGGCAAGACCGAGTACGCGGAAAAATTCGGCAGCATCACTGCCGAGGAAGCTCGCGCCGTAGGCATTCACTGGGACTTTTTCCCGGTAGCCGACGTCAACAGCAATCCCAGCAACCCCATCATCAACACGCGGTCCTTCGGCGAAGACCCTGATGCTGTTGCCGCCATGGTGGCTGCATTTGTTCGCGGCGCGAAAGCGCACGGCATGCTGACCACAGCCAAGCATTTTCCCGGTCACGGCGACACCAGCACGGACTCTCACCTGGGCACGGCCAAAGTTGAGGGAAACCTGGCACGCCTGGAGTCCGTGGAACTTCCGCCGTTCCGCAAGGCGATCGACGCCGGAGTGGATTCTGTGATGATCGCTCACCTCACCGTTCCCGCGCTCGAGCCCGACCCTGACAAAGTTGCCACTACCTCCAGGAAGACGGTGAGCGGAGTCTTGCGCGAACAGATGGGATTCAAGAACCTGATCGTGACTGACGCTCTGGAGATGCGCGGTCTCACGAATCTTTACCCGCCGGGACACGGCAATCCCGCGGGACGCGCCGCCGTGGATGCGGTGAAAGCCGGGAATGACGTCATTCTTTTGCCCACCGACCTCGACGGCGCATTTCGCGGCCTGGTGGATGCGGTGAAGAAGGGTGAAATTCCGCAATCGCGCATTGATGCTTCTGTAAAGAGAATTCTGGAACTGAAAGCGTCTCTGGGCCTGCACAAGGCCCGCTTGGTCGATCTCGAGCAGGCGCCGTATCTGGTCAGCAAACAGGAAGACATGCAGTTTGCTCAGCAGGTGGCTGACGAGGCAGTGACACTTGTTCGCGACAACGGGAAAGCGCTCCCCTTGCCCAAGGTTCGCCCATTCGTGACGGAAAGTGAAGTGCAAGCGCAGAAGCCGGCGCCGCAGTTGGTGGCGATCATCATCACAGACTCAGTGCACGGATCCTGGGGCCGCGCCTTGGAAAACTCACTGAAATCCCGCCGCCCGGATACGTCCGTCTTTTACGTGGACAACAATCTGGCTGCTCCGCTTGCGCCGTTGATTCTGGAGTCGGTGAAGGATGCAAACAGCGTAGTGGTGGCCGCTTACGCGGCGCCCACCGCCGGTAAGCAGATCGTGGTCGAAGGAAAGCTGGTCAACAGCGTGAGCCTGGAGCAAGCCACCGGAGCACTGCTGGCGCAAGTGCTCGATGTTGCCGCCGCAAAGACCACGGTCGTGGCCATGGGCAGCCCGTATTTGGCAATGGACTTCGGCAACATACAGACTTACGTCTGTACCTACTCCAACGCGCCGTCTTCTGAACTCAGCGCGGTGAAGGTCCTGTTCGGAGAACTTCAACCACGTGGCAAACTTCCGGTCACGCTGCCTGGCGTTGCCCCCCGGGGAACATCGTTGCCTGGAGTTGCTGTGTCGTCAGGCGGCAAAGGAAATCGCTGAAGGCTTGGTATAGCCGTTTTCCGCCCGGCCCCCCCTGTATTTCCTCCCATTTCCCATGAATTTTGGGCATTCGGACGGCTTTTCGATGGCGCCGGTCGTGGTTTATGATGTATACCGCTTCGCTTTCCAAGATCGGGGTTTGTCCAATCCAGACCCAAGGAAATGTGGGAGCCATGGCATCGGGCTAGACCCAATGGGGGAGGGGTATGCCGTTGTCCAAACTGATACTGTCGGTTTCCTATGATGAGCGATTGCTGAGATCGCGTCATAGCTTTCTTGAGTATGGCGGCTATAAAGTTACTTCCGCCTTGGGGCTCGCGCAGGCACTTGCCAAGTGCCAAGATGGCGCATTCGATCTCTTCATCCTGGGCCACTCGATTCCAGCAGCGGACAAAACCAAGCTCATTAAGGTCTTTAGGAGCAAGTCTGCTTCTCCCATACTCTCCCTCTGGCACCAACACGAACCGATTGTGGAAACCGCTGAATACCTGGCGTTCTCGGACAATCCGGATGAGCTGCTGAAGAGCGTAGCAACAATTTTTGAGCGACGCGCCGAGACGTAAATGTGACCTGCACCGCGAGCCGAAATGCTCAGCTAAGAGGTTGGCTTCACAAGGAATGGCGAGCCCGGCAGGATTCGAACCTGCGACCCTCTGCTTAGAAGGCAGATGCTCTAGTCCAACTGAGCTACGGGCTCTCGCCCTTCATTCTAGCAGTGATTCGCATCGATCAAAAAAACCAAACTTACCGCCGATTGTCGCGGATCAAGTAATCTCAGGTGGTCTTCTTCATCAGCGAACGTCTGTGTGAATCCACGGTAGGGTTCGCTTCTAGCAATGGACGATTTTTTTTGACTTGATGCCGCGCGTGGCGTTGCGGCTGTCCACCACCAGCTGCGATTCGCTGACGATTTTCTTGTAATCGTAATCAGAGTGGTCGGTCACGATGAGCACGCAATCGTACTGTCCTAGGTTCTCGAGTGGTGTGCGGTCCATTTGAAGGTTGTATTTTCGTCCCCGGCCGACGCGAGGAAAGTAAGGATCGTTGTAGAAAACGGCCGCGCCGCGCCGCTGCAGCTCTTCGATGATGGTGAGCGCCGGCGATTCGCGCAAATCATCAATGTCTTTCTTGTAGGCCACGCCCAGCACCAGGACTTTCGATCCGTGCAGCGCTTTTCTGCCGCGGTTGAGGGCGGCGACTACGGAATCCACCACGTGGTATGGCATGGCGGTGTTGATTTCGCCCGCCAGCTCGATGAATCGCGCCTGAAAGTCCCATTCCTTCGCCTTCCAGGAAAGGTAAAACGGATCCACCGGGATGCAATGACCGCCTAATCCCGGTCCCGGATAAAAGGGATGAAAACCGAACGGTTTGGTGGACGCTGCTTGAATCACTTCCCAGATATCAATGCCCATGCGCAGGGAAAGCAGTTTGAGCTCGTTGACCAGCGCGATGTTTACGCAGCGGTAAATGTTTTCCAGCAGCTTGGTCATTTCCGCCGCAGCTGGACTTGAAACCGGCACGGTGCGGTTGAAGATGGAACCGTACAGCGCGTTGGCCAATTCGGAAGCGGCGGGGTTCAAACCGCCAACGACTTTGGGAATGTCGCGCCGAGCCACAGTTTCGTTCCCGGGGTCTTCGCGCTCGGGAGAAAAGGCCACGAAGAATACGTCGCCGGAATCGCTGCCATCGCGGGCCGCGCACAAGCCGGAGGTGTTGCCAGATTCGAGGAGGGGCACCAGCACTTCCTCGGTGGTGCCCGGGTATGTGGTGCTCTCGAGAACAATGAGTTGGCCGGCGCGAAGATGCGGTGCAATGGCCTTCGCGGTGGCCTCGATGGGGACGAGATCGGGCTCACGGTGCTCGTTCAGTGGCGTGGGCACGCAGATAATCACCACGTCGAGCTTGGCGACGCTCCCGTAATCGTTACTGGCGCTGAAATCGCGCGTCCGCGCCGCGTTGATTTCAGTTTCGGGAATGCGGTAGATATATGACTTACCGGCGTTGAGGGCCTTGACCTTTTCGGAATCAATATCCAGGCCAGTAACGGCGAACTTCTGTTCGCTGAACAGCAGGGCGAGGGGCAGACCAACATAGCCCATGCCGACAATCCCGATATTGGCCGTGCGCGCCTCAATTCTGGCGCGCAATTCTTTTGCGCTGGTAAGGGAAGGAGCCCGTGAGGTCGTAGACATCGCAGAAGATTATAGCATTCGTCTCATTCTTCCTCGCAGCGCCGCGATGCGCGGCATCTCTGTGTAGCAGCAGCCCGGTCGTAGAATACCAGCCATGCTGATCATTGCCGGAGCCCTCAGCCTTCTGATCTGGCTCTATCTCTTTGCCGCTCATGGCCATTTTTGGCGGATCGGGAGGATCCTGGCAGGGAAGCCGGCGGTCCTCGCGGCGCCCGCGCGCATTGCTGTGGTCATTCCTGCGCGGGACGAAGTTGATGTTGTAGGCCGCGCCGTGACGTCGCTGCTCAACCAGGGCGGCGGCCACTCCATCCAAGTTTTTCTCGTTGATGACGGCAGCAGCGACTCTACCGCGCAGGCCGCAAGCGAAGGCGCGGAGAAAGCAGGGAAGTCGGACATGCTCACTGTCATCCAAGGCCTCGCGCTGGTTCCGGGATGGTCAGGGAAACTTTGGGCGATCAAACAAGGCGTGGAAACAGCGCGCGTGCTCGATCCGGATTTTTTTCTGTTCACTGATGCTGACATCCAGCATGCTCCCAACAGCGTGGCTACGCTAGTGGCTATCGCTCAAGCCGGTGGTTACGACCTGGCTTCGTTTATGGTGCGCCTGGAGTGCAGCACGTTCGCCGAGCGCATGCTGATTCCAGCGTTCGTCTTTTTCTTTTTGAAACTCTACCCACCAGCCTGGGTCGCGGATCCTCGTCGCACGATGGCAGGTGCGGCCGGTGGCAGCATTCTCATCCGCCCACAGGCTCTGGAACGCGCCGGCGGTATCGATTCCATCCGCGGTGAAGTCATTGATGACTGTGCCTTGGCCCGCCAAGTGAAAGCCAGTGGCGGAAAAGTCTGGCTGGGGCTCACTCCGGAGACGCGCAGCATTCGTTCTTACGGATCGTTTGTTGGAATCGGACGCATGATCTCGCGCGGCGCTTTCAATCAGCTCCACCATTCCATCTGGATGCTTCTGCTGGCGGTGGCAGGCTTGACCGCGGCGTATCTTATGCCACCTCTGCTCGTGATCTTCAGTCATCGTATGGCGCCCGCGCTTTTGGGCGCGGCGGCGTGGCTGCTGATGTCCTGCTGCTTTCTTCCCACCGTGCGTTTCTATCGGCTTTTCCCGTTGTGGGCGACGGCCCTGCCGGTCATAGCTATCTTTTATATGGGCGCCTCCGTGCACTCCGCGTTGCGCTACTGGACGGGCCGTGGCGGCCAGTGGAAAGGACGAATCCAGGACCCGGCCCACTCACCCCCCACTGACAAGTCAGGACTATCGGCTGCCGAAGCGAAAGACGAGTCCGGTCGACACTCTTAGAAGGCCTGGACCCTGCGTAAGGGTCAGGTCCACCTGCACCGCCCGCCAGACCAAGTTGTCGGTGAGACGAATGTCCGCTCCCACGCCGGGAGCTACCACGTAATTCCAATCCGCTGGCTGACCAGCGAGAGTGGATCGCTCACCCCCAGTCAGGACCTGAACAAAGCCGGACAAGCGATTGTGTTCACGGCTGATAATCCTGGGACCAGCCATAAAGGTATCGAAGCTGGCGTGGGCGTCCGACGCGAAGTGCCTGCTAAAGTCGGCCACTAGGCCGAGCCTGGCTGACGGTTTCCAGGCGCCCCCGATGCAGAACCCCCCGGCTGACGTGGCCCCGGGTATGTCCGAACCGCCGGAAGCCGAGGCGAGGGCATAGATTTCGCCGGTCCGTTCCGGCTGTTCCCGCTGCGCGAACGCCGCGGACGTTAACAGTCCAAACACAACTAGAATACTTATGCGCGACATGATCTCCTCCTTGCTGGCAAACCATAGGGGGCCGGAATGGCGGGCACAAGCGGCATGCAACGGCAGACACGCGATGTCGCATTTTGCCGCTCGGACAGCGGCCATTGGCAAATCGGTGAGGGTGACGGTAAGCTACGTAAGCCATGCTCGTTGAAGCCATTCACAAGATCGCGCACCATCGCGGCTCGCTCAGCCGGGATGAGGCCCGCGCCGTGATGGCCGAGCTGCTCGCCGGCAAAGCTACGGACGCGCAGATCGCAGCGCTTCTTGTGGCGCTGCACATGAAGGGCGAGACGGTAGAAGAGATCGTGGGCTTTGCCGAAGCGATCCGCGCCAAGGCACAACCCATCGCCGACGCGAATGGCACGGCCCTCGACGTGAGCGGGACGGAGCGCGACGCGCTGGTGGACACTTGTGGGACCGGCGGCGACGCCAGCGATACATTCAACATCTCTACCGCATCAGCGCTGACAATTGCCGGCGCAGGCGTTCGGGTGGCCAAGCACGGCAACCGCGGCATCACTTCAAAATGCGGATCAGCCGATGTAATGGAGGCACTGGGTGTGAACATCAACATGCCCATGGCGCGGCTGGCCGATTGCCTGCGCGAAGTGGGCATCGCTTTTATGCTGGCGCCGGCCATGCACACCGCCACTAAGCACGTGCAGGCGCCGCGGCGCGAACTGAAGCCACTGCGCAGCGTGTTTAATCTTCTGGGCCCGCTGACCAACCCCGCGCACGCGTCAGCGCAGGTAGTCGGGGTTTACTCCGAAGACCTGGTGGAAAAACTGGCCCAAGCGTTGAAGATGCTTGGACTGCATCGCGCGCTGGTGGTCCACGGCGCCGATGGCCTGGACGAGATTTCCATCAGTGGGCCGACGAAGATCGGCGAAGTACGCGGCGAGTGGGTGCGCGTGTATGAGGTCACGCCGGAACAATTCGGGCTGCAAAAAGCGCCGCTCAGCGCCATCGGCGGTGGAGATCTCCACACCAACGCCGAGATCATCCGCAAGATTCTGACCGGCGAAAAATCGCCGCGGCGCGACGTCGTGCTTATGAACGCCGCCGCTGCCCTGGTGGCCGCCGGCCGCGCCGACGCGCTGGGCGAAGCCATGCCCCTCGCCGCGAAGTCCATTGACTCTGGAGCCGCGCGCAAAAAACTGGACGCGCTGGTGCAATTCACCAATCGCTAGAGCAGTTTTCCCCTGAGTTGCAGTGCTCAGCCGCAGGGTGGACCAGGCCTTCCGGTCTTCGAACGAGGCTTACCGAACTCCCGGGTTCAGCCGCCGCCTGTATTTTTGAGCGCTCTCGCAAACCGCACAATCCCAGTCCAGATCTCGGCGTGCTCGAACAAACAAGCCCTGGGCGCTGGTTAACGCCCAGGGCCTTGATGACGGGAACTCGCCCCCCAATATCTTCAGTTCCCGCATCCATGGCGAGCCGAGAGTCCGCGGCGCGTTTGCGGAGTCTCCGTCCGCCTCTATTTCATGAGGAACGTAAGGAGGGGAGAAGGTTCAAAGGTCCTCCAGAAACGAAAAAAAGCCCGGAGAATGACATGTCTTCATCCCCAGGGCTCCCGATGGTTACTTCGAGCATCCACATGCCTTGTGCGCACACCTGGGTTGCGCTGTGCCTCCGCAGCCGCAAGAGCAGCCGGCCTTACCCGTGGACTTGGCCGGCGGCCCCGAGACATTTTCGAGTCTCGGTTGCAGAGATACTGGTCCTGCGCTGCTGCTGGCAGCAGTCTTGGAACAGACACAACCTTTGTGGGCGCAGGCTGGCTGCGGCGTTCCACCGCATCCGCAGGAGCAAGTAGCGCGCTCCGAAGGTTGACTTGAGGAGAGGGACACTTTCGAGCAGACACAACCTTTGTGGGCGCAGGCGGGCTGCGGCGTTCCGCCACATCCGCAGGAGCAAGTGGTACGTTGCGAGGGCCCCGAAGATTGGGTTGAGACGGCGGAGGTGTTCGCGCAAGAGCAGCCTTTATGGGCACAGGCTGGCTGCGGCGTTCCGCCGCATCCGCAGGAGCAGCCAGCGTAATGCGGCTGATCTTGCGGTTCGCCTTCGAAGTCAATATGAAAGTCGCCGATGCCCTTGTTGGCATCTACCGGAATGCTCAGGCGACCATGTTCGATCACCGCATCCAACTCCGTGCGGCCGCCGCTGAATGTGGCTCTTCCGGAGATCGTGGCGTGCAGCTTCATGTTCACGCTGGCAGGCTGGGCCTCAAAAACGACGCTGGTCTCCTGGCCGCTTTTAAGCTTGTTCTGCTGCAGGTGTCCGTCGAGGTCGTAGAAAAGGAGCGGCTGTGCCGGAGCGCCCTGGTGCGTGGCTTGATTGATGATCTTCAGTTCCGCGGCCCCGGGCTTCATCTGCGTAATGGGAGCCAGCTTGAGCTGGTCTTCTGTGGCCGCCAAAACCGTCACGCTGTGGGTCTGGCCGGAGGCGAAGAGACTAGCTTGCATGTCAGCGCAGTTGGGGCTGAAGCCGTGGCCGGAAAGCCAGAGCGGATCCCCAATCCTCACCGACTGCGGGGGATTTACAACCCGTACTTCCTGCGAGGGATGCTCCCAGGTGCGCTGCAGCACATCGCTGGGGCGCGGGCGTATTTCAATCTTGCCCACTTCCTTGGCGTCAGAACCGCCGCCTGAGCGGGAGATCAGATACTCACCGGCGGCGAGTCCGGCCTGCAAAAACACACGACCGTACTTGTCTGGAGGCCGAGTATCTACGACGACGCCGTCCACAGTCTTAATGTTGACTTGGCCGGAGTTTCCCGGGACGGCGAAAGTGAATGGCTGGCGGTCGTGAACATCGTCAGGAACGACAAGTCCTTCGATGGTGCCGGTTTTTAGCTGGGCCAGCGTGTGCCCACCGGCTACGCCGAGAAAAAGAATCAGAATGGGAAGGGCTTTCCTTACGACGAATGGCGTGTTCATGCCGACTCCTCCTTCAAGGGCGGCCCTTGGCGCAGGACCGCGTCAGTTTTTTCAGTTGATCTTTCCCCTGGGTTCGGTGGATCTGCCGCACAGATGCAACCACGAACAACCGGCGGCGAAAATTAATTGCGTAGATTGTAGGCTCGTTTCGGGCTTGCTGTCACAAGTTCTTTGGCCTCAGTGGATGGGACACAGGTCGCTAGGAGAAGTTCACTCTCTAGCGACGCGCCACTCCACATCTTTACGTCAGATTGCCGCGTCTCCAGATCAGCGGCAGAGTTTGGAATCATGCTTGAGTTCGGCGACTGCCCGGCAAGCATTCACCAGTCCGTTGCCGAACTGGGGGTCTTTGCCTGGAGGGCCCAGGTCCTGAGCGGTGCGTTCCAGAAGAGTTTGCAAGGCGCGGGGCGAAAGCCGGGATTGTTGCTGCAGGGCCAGCGCAGCCGTGCCGCTGACGAAGGCGGTCGCAAGCGAAGTTCCGGAGGAAACAAGAAGTCTTCCTCCCGGACTGGTGCTGATGATCTCCACGCCCGGCGCTGCCAATGAGATGAAATTGCCCTGAGTGGCCGACGCATAGAGATGGTTTTTGCTATCCACCGCGGTCACTGCCACCACGTTGGAGAGTGCGGCAGGATAACCGGGCCTGGCCCTCGCACCATCGTTACCGGCTGCGGCCACGACAAGAGCGCCGCGGTTCACGGCTTCATCCACCATGCGCTTCAGCAGCGGGTCTTCCACGCCGGCGGGCCCACCCAGGCTCATGTTGATGACTCCAGCCCTTCTCTCGATGGCCAGATCCACGCCGCGCGCCAGCGTGCGCGACCAGCACTGGGCGGCAGCGGCACGCGCTGACTGCGCCTCGCAGGCTTTGATGGCCAACAGTCTTGCGCCGGGCGCAATTCCGGAGATTCCCGCGCCGGCTTTGGGCTCGCTGGCGATGATGCCGGCCAGTAGAGTTGCATGAACGTCGGCCGTGAAGCCCTTGCCCGTCATGTCCGCCTCTTCAGCGATCTTGCCGGCAAGCGCGGGATGGCCCGTGTCCACGCCGGTATCAATCAAAGCGACCGTTACGTCTTTGCCGGTGAAGGAGCCGCGCAGATGGTCGACGCCGATCAGCTTGGGGCCATACTCAAGCTTTCCGGGAGGATCAGGTTCGATCTCAATTTCTTCGACGGTCTCTTCGGAGGTCTTGTAGATAAAATCCGGCTGGGCCAGCAAGACCTGAGGTAAAAGCGCGGCAACCTTGCCGGGAACATCGTTTCTGCCACGTAGGGCGAACGAGACCAGGGCGGCGTGGATGGACTCCAGCCATTGAATCTCGGCGAGGTCCAAGTCATAGGTTCTCGCCAATTTTTTGGCGGTGGCGTCCGCAGACTGCAGTGAGTCCCCGGCAATGATCGCTAGCACGCGGTTCGGCACATAGCTCGATGGATCAAGTTGGACCAATGCGGCGGGCGGCGCTGGAGCAGTGGGAGAATGTGCGGGTGGAACAGGTGGTTTGGCCTGATTCTCCGGTGGTTGCGCGGGCGTGGGCGTCGGCGTCGGAGGAGTAGCTGTGCGCGAAATAGGCTGGTCGTTCTTGGGCCGCGACTGGGTCCCTGTCGTGATCGCCGGGGCAGGAGGCGGGGCCGCCTCCACGTTCATGTAGATGTGCAGTCGTTGGTAATCCTGGCTACAGGTCTTCTCGGTGCGGCAGGTCAGACAGTGAATGACCACCTGGCCCTCATGCTGCCCCAAAGACTGGCCGGTGCTGTCAAACTGCACCGGAACCACGTGCTGGCTCAGTGGTGGAACCAGGAACGCCGTTTCTCCCTGAACGCGCATGAAGGCCGGCAGACCCTGCATTACGATTTCAAAACGGTGCGGCTGGCGGCAAGCATTGTGCGCCGTGATGTTGCTGGAAGCGGTCTGGTTCTGCTTGATGGAGAAACGCCACTCAAACTCACCGGTGCCCTGTGCTCGCGCGGCGATGGCACTCCACCACAGGACGGCGGCGAGCCATACAAGTGTTATGAAGTGATGATGTGGTCTTCTCAAGAAGCCCCCCAGGCGATTCTCACTGCGCCTGCTGTGCCAAACTGACTATTCGCCTATTCTGCCGCAGCTTGTCAAGGATCTTTTCGATCTCCGCTGTGTTTCCTTGGGGGACTTTCAATTCGATGGTGTACATGTTCTGCGCGCTGGGACCGCCGATGATTGTTCCGCCGATTCCGTCCAGCGCTTGACGGATGTCGCGCTCGGAAGCATTCTCGTTGAAAATCACCCCAACGGTCGCTCCGGTTCCTTGAGCCTGCGAACCTGTAGAGACTTTGTAAATGATCGGCGGACGGTTGTACTCGTACACCGCAATGGCCCCCACCGCCAATAGCAACGCCATTTGGACGGCCAAAGCCACGCGCGCGAAGACCGGGGTCTTTCGCCCCCAGATTGCGCTCATCTCGGCCAGCCAGCTGGGCGAAGGTTTTGCGCTCTCCGTTTGCCGGTCTTGCGCTTGGACCCGCGTCCGCTCGTAGTCTTCAATTTGAGCCAGGGCACGGTTTAGCAGATAGGGCGAAGGCTCAGGCCCCTGGTCGCCGACTGCCACCACAGCCTTGCGTAAGGCGGTAAGGCTGGCGACTTCCTGCGCGCAATCGCGGCAACCCGCAGCCAGATGCTGGGCGATCTCAGCCCGCTCCGGCTGGCTCAGCGTGCCGTTTACGTACCACGGCAACGATTCAATGATCTCCTGGTGTTTCACAACATTTCTCCCTTGATGCCTCTTTGCTCCAGCGCTTCCTGAAGTTTTTTCTTCGCGTAAAACATCCGCGTTTTCACCGTGTTCACCGGGCATTGCATGATCTCAGCGATTTCCTGGTAGGAAAGCTCCTGATAAAAAGTCAGCTCGATGACTTCACGATGTTCTGCGGAGAGCTGTTGCAACGCTTGTTTCATCGCTGTCTGTAGGTCGCCACGGCTGACCGTTTGCTCGGCACTCTCCGAAGCCGCCGCCACGGCAATCGCAGTTTCGACTTCCACCATCACCGGACGCAGCCCACGCATGGCGTTGAGCGCTTTGTTGCGGGCGATGGCAAACAGCCACGTTGACGGTTTCGACTGGCCCTTGAAGCTTCCCGCTGCTTTCCAGGCAGCGACCATGGTGTCATTGGTCAGCTCTTCCGCGGTGCCCGTGTCGCCAACCATGCGCAGCAGATAGCGGAACAGGCGTGTCTGGTAGGCAACGTAGAGCTGCTCAAACGCCTCGCGGTCGCCTTCGGCGATCCGCTTGACCCACTCCAGTTCTGGATCGATGGTCTCCTGGTTTTCCTGCATGCGCAGCTTGGCTCCCACCTCCACCACCCCAACACGCGAAAGGCGTGCGCGCTGGGGACCCCGGGACGCCAGGGGCCCGATATGCAACACATGCTCCATATCCGATGTGTCACAAACCGCCCGGAAAAGGTTCAAAGGTTGTAAGAACCCTCCTGGGCGCCCTGGAGGCACTGCCTAGCTTATCTCAGAATCGCCGTAATCGCCGACATCGCCGTAATCGGAAAGATTAATGAGTTGGCCGACGTATCACACTGACGGCGCGAGCACCATATCGTTATCACCAGTTGCCATCACCGATCACGCGCGATCACGGCGATTACGAGCGATCCCGGCGATACCCGGACAATATTTGCTACCCTAATCTTCAAGGGTCTTCTGCGATGTTGGCGGTCCGTGACAATCTCAGCCAGTGCTTGGCCGCATTGCGCGCCAACAAAATGCGCGCTTCGCTCACCATGCTGGGGCTCACCATGGGTGTGGCTACCTTGATTACGGTGATGACCATCGTGCAGGGAGCCAACACTTACGTTGAGCAGAAGATCGCCAACCTGGGGACCAACGTTTTCCAGATCGCGCGCACCCCGTTTGCAGTAACCGACTTCAACATCGTGATCAAAGCGCTGAAGTACAGGAAGATCGAGCTGGACGATGTGCACGCCGTAGCCGAAAAGTGCCCGGCCTGTGAAGAAGTGGGAGCCACGGCCAGCGCCACGGTGCGCGCCCGCTTCGGCGACAAAGAAGCCCAGGACGTGACCCTTTCCGGCCTGACGGCCAACATGGTGGACATTGACACCCGCAGCGTGGAAACGGGCCGGTACTTTACGCCTTCGGAAGCCGAACATCGTGCCGACGTCTGCCTGATCGGCAACACGCTGGTCGAGCGCCTGTTTCCCGGACTGAATCCCCTGGGCAAGACCGTACGCATCGGCAACGACGAACTGATGGTCATAGGCACAGTGGAGAAAGTCGGAAGCGTTCTCGGGCAGGACCAGGACAACTTCGTGATGGTGCCGCTGCCTGTCTTCTTACGCATGCAGGGCACCCACACCAGCTTGATCATTAACGTGAAAACCAGCCCAGAGAAATTCGACCAGGCACAGGACCAGGCGCAGCAAATCCTGCGCGTGAGGCGCCACCTGACCGGCAACATGGAGAACGATTTTTTCATTGGCACGAAAGAGAGTTACATGGCCCTGTGGCGCAGCATCAGTTCGGCATTTTTCGCCGTGTTCATCATGGTGAGCGTGATCTCCGTGGTAGTGGGGGGCATCGTGATCATGAACGTAATGCTGGTAAGCGTGACTGCGCGGCGAAGAGAGATCGGCGTGCGCCGAGCGATGGGCGCCACTAAAGTGGACATCCTGCGGCAATTCATGGCGGAAAGCGTGATGCAGTGCCTGGCCGGAGGCCTCGTGGGCATCGGACTTGGCTTTCTGATCGCCCTTTCCTTGCGAACGTTCACTCCTTTTCCCGCTTCGGTACGCGCATGGGTCGCGGTGTTTGGAGTGTTCCTGAGTTCTGGCGTGGGACTGTTTTTCGGAATCTACCCAGCCCTGCGTGCGTCGCGGCTCGATCCAGTCATTGCCATGAGGTCTGAGTAATGGCAGTCATGACGCTTTCTCAGGCCAGGGAAAATTTTCGCTCAGCCCTGGAAACTCTGCGCGGCAACAAGGTGCGGTCGGTATTGACGGTCACCGGCATTGTGATCGGCGTGTCGTCTGTGATCTCCATGGCTGCGATCATCGGCGGCCTGAATAAGTTCGTGCAGGATAAAGTGGAGTCCCTGGGATCGCGGACTTATTTCATCTCCCGATTTCCGCCCGGCACCGATCCCACGCGCTGGCCGGAACGCATCCGCACGCGGAAGTATTTTGAGTACAACTACGCCGAATACATCCGAGAAGCGGCGCCGGACGTAAAGATCGTCACAACCGTGGGCACGCGCGGCTTCTTCTTCGGCGACACGAATCTGATTACCGCCGGCGACCGCAGCGTGGAGAGAGTGATTGTGCGCGGCGCTGAGCCGCCGTATATCGACGCCATTCCGCTCTTTTCCATCCAGCGCGGACGTTTCATCAGCTCTTTCGACCAGGAACATGCGCGTCCTGTGGTGGTGCTGGGGGCGGCCATCGCCGACTCCCTTTTCCCTTACACCGATGCCCTCGGTCAAACGGTACGCATCAACGGCGGTAATTACGAGGTGGTTGGGGTCTTTGAGCACGATCAGGGCCTGTTCCTCGGCCCCGGGGTGGATGCCTTCGCCGTCATCCCGCTGAGCGATTTCAAGAGGAAATATCCAGAAGCGAAGGAGCTGATCATGGTCTTCACGGTGCCGGAAGGCGTGAGCGTGGAGAAAGCGCAGGACGAAATCGTTCAGGCCATGCGCCGCTTGCGCCGCGTCCCGCCTGACAAAGAAAACGATTTCGAAGTCAGCTCGCCCGACTTCCTCAGCAACTTGTGGAATCAACTCACCGGTGCGCTGGTGATTTTGACCGCGGTGATCAGTTCAGTAGGGCTAGTGGTGGGCGGTATCGGCGTAATGAACATCATGCTGATATCAGTAACGGAGCGTACTCAGGAGATCGGCGTGCGCAAAGCCATCGGCGCGCGCCGGGCTGACGTCCGCCTTCAATTTTTGCTGGAAGCCGTTGTGCTCACGCTGACCGGGGGGACCATTGGTATCCTGATTGGCGCAGGTGTTTCCACTCTGGTGCGCAACCTGGTGCCGTCGGTACCGGCCATGCTCTCGTACCTTTGGGTCACAATCGGCTTTGCACTCTCGGTGGGCGTTGGCGTAGCCTTCGGTTACTACCCAGCCAACTTGGCTGCCAACCTTGATCCCATTGTTTGCCTGCGGTACGAGTAGAATGGGCCAATCGAAGATAGTGGGTCAGTTTGCAAAACTGACCGGCGAGCAGTACCCGCGTCTAGCGATTCGCTCGCGAGGTGCGGGCCCCAGCCCAGGACTTTAGTCCTGGGTGAGCGAAGCGAATCAGCAGACGTTCATCGCTTGCCGACAAACTGTACCGCTACCCAAACGAAGGAGATCCATGCCACTCTCTCTCAGCCAGCGTGCCGCGCGCACCGTGCAATCGGAGATTCGGGTAATGACCCTCGAATGCGAGAAGGTCAGAGGCGTCAACCTTGCCCAAGGTGTGTGCGATACGGAAGTTCCAGCTCCGGTACGTGAAGCCGCCCAGCGCGCGATTGACGCCGGTACCAATAGCTACACGCGGGCCGAGGGACTGGCGCCCATTCGCCATGCAATCGCGGACAAGATGCGCCGCTTCAACGGCTTGGCCTGCGATCCCGAGACAGAAGTCATTGTCCATTCCGGTTCCACCGGCGCGTTTTACGCATCGTGTCTGGCGATGCTCAATCCCGGCGACGAAGTCATCCTGTTTGAGCCTTACTATGGCTACCATCTCAACACTCTGGTCGCCGTGGAAGCCGTGCCGGCGTTTGTCACGTTGCGCGCGCCAGAGTGGAAGTTCTCGCCTGAAGAGTTAGAGCGCACGGTCACTCCGCGCACCCGGGCCATCATGATCAACACGCCAGCCAACCCTTCCGGCAAGGTTTTTACTCGCGAAGAGCTGGAGTGGATTGCGGCGTTCGCCGTGAAGCACGACCTCGTCGTCTTCACCGACGAGATCTACGAATACTTTGTGTACGAAGGCAAACACATCAGCCCGGCAACACTGCCCGGCATGCGCGAGCGGACCATCACTATCTCCGGCTACTCGAAGACGTTCAGCATCACCGGCTGGCGCGTGGGCTATACCATCTGCGACCGGAGGTGGGCCCAGGCCATCGCGTACTTTCATGACCTTATTTATGTGTGTGCGCCGGCGCCGCTGCAAATCGGCGTGGCTGAGGGTATCGCGAAGCTGCCGGAAAGCTTTTACGGCGCAATCGCCGAGGAGTATGTCCGCAAGCGCGACCTGCTGTGTGACACGCTGCAGGGGATCGGGCTCGCGCCATCGGTCCCTAAGGGCGCGTACTACGTGCTGGCTGACGCATCCATTCTTCCCGGCGCTACCAGCAAAGAAAAATCCATGGCCCTGCTCCACACAACCGGCGTGGCCACGGTAGCCGGGAGCGCCTTCTATCACGGCCGCGATGGCGACAACCTGGTGCGCTTCTGCTTCGCCAAAAACGATGCCGACCTGAAAGAAGCGTGCCGGAGGCTGAAGCTTTTGAACCCCCGAGCCGAGCGCGGCGTCCCTATGGCTACGGTGAAGTAGGACCCGTGTGTCTCGGTTGACTGAGCGGATTGCGCCGGCTACTCCGTTTGCTGGGTGATGTTCAGCAGGATACCCACGCTGGCCAGCGTCACGAACAGCGACGACCCGCCGTACGAGATTAACGGCAACGGAATGCCCTTGGTGGGCAGCATCCCCAGCACCACGCTGATGTTGAAGAAGGCCTGCAACACGATCGTGGCGGTGATTCCGCAGGCGAGAAAACGCCCGAAGTTGTCGCGGGCTCGCAGCGCGGCGCGAAACCCGCGCCAGGCGAACGCGAAGAACAGCATGACCACGAACGATGCGCCGAGCAACCCTAGCTCTTCGCCAATGTTGGCAAAAACGAAATCAGTGTGCGGCTCAGGCAGGTAAAAGAGCTTCTGTTTGCCTTCCATCAGTCCCAGGCCGGTGACTCCGCCCGTGCCCACGGCGATCAACGACTGGGCGAGTTGCCAGTTCACGCCGTGGGGATCGCGGTCAGGGAAGAAGAACGCGAGGATGCGCTGCCATCGCCAGGGCACAAACACAATCAGATACAGCACTGCCGGAACAATAGGCACAAGGCTGTATGCAAAATAGCGAAGCCGTGTGCCGGCGACATAAAGAATCACCGCTGTGACGGCCAGGCAGACCATGGCAGTCCCCAAATCGGGCTGCATGGCGATCAAGCCCGTAAAGAGCACGGACGGAATTACCGCGGGCAACAGCGTATGCCGCCAGTCGTCAATCGACTTCACGCGATCAGCCAAGAAGTACGCCAAAAAGACGATGAGCGCCGGCTTCGCCAGCTCCGACGGCTGAAATGACATGAAACTCCCCAGCCGGATCCAGCGGTGCGTGTTGTGCGAGCGGTCCACGAAATACACCGCGACCAGAAGAAGAGTGGTTACGCCAAGCAAGGAAAAAACCACAGCTGGATGTTTCCAGCGTCGGTAGTCAATGCGCATGATCACGGCCATGGCTGCCAGGCCGGCCAGCGCCCAACTCACCTGGCGGAGGAGAAAATGGTAAGGAGAGCCAAAGCGCTCGCCGGCCATCACCGCCGACGCGCTAAACACCATCACCACGCCCAAAACCACCAGCAGCAGAGTCGAGCCAAAGAGCCACTTGTCGATACCGACTCGTTTAGCCACTAGGCTCTCTCTCCCAGCGTTACCGGTGTAAGCGCGAGCACCAGCTCCTTGAACACGCGTCCTCGGTGCTCGTAATTCTCAAACTGATCGAAGCTGGCGCAGGCAGGGGCCAGCAGTACCACGTCGCCCGGCCGGGCGGCCTCAAACGCCTGGCGCACGGCGCGGTCTAGCGTTCCTGAGCGAACGAGAGTCGTCGCGCCCTGGATCTGTGATCCGATCTTCTCGGCTGCGGCGCCGATCAAATATGCGCTCCGTGCGCGCTCGCGCAACAACGGGTTCAGCGTGCTGTAGTCACTGCCCTTGTCTTTGCCGCCGAGAATAATGTGAATGTTTCCGGGAAACGATTCCAGGGCTTTCACCGTAGCGTCAACGTTGGTGGCTTTGGAGTCGTTATAAAACGATACGCCGTTGACAGCTGCCACCAGCTCCAGCCGGTGTTCCACGGCGCGGAACTCGCTCACCGCCCTCTTGATCTCCGCCGGAGAGCATCCTGCCAGCATTCCGATGGTCACCGCCGCCAGGACGTTTTCCAGGTTGTGCGCACCTTTGAGTTGAATGTCCTGGCGGCCAAGCACGGTCTGGTCTTTTCCGTTCTGGCGGAAAACAATCTGGTCGCCTTCAAGAAACGCGCCACTTTCCACCGAGTGTTTGCGGCTAAACCAGCAGAGCGAGCTCTTGATTTTGTCTTGCAGGGCTGCACAAGTGAGATCGTCGGCGTTGAGCACGGCAAAATCGCTCGATTGTTGGTTTTGGAAGATGCGGGCTTTCGCGTCCACGTAGGCCTGGAACGTGCGATGGCGATCCAGATGGTCGGGCGTGATGTTCAGGATGGCGGCGATCCACGGCCTGAACTCCTGGATCGTCTCCAGCTGAAAGCTGGAAATTTCCAGGACGTTGAGTGTCTCCGGGGTGGACTGCGCGGCGAGCGAAATCACCGGAGTGCCGATGTTGCCGCCGACCAGCGTATTCCTTCCGCTTTTGGAAAGAATCTCACCCACCAGCGTTGTCGTCGTGGTCTTGCCGTTCGAGCCGGTGATAGCGATGACCTTGCCCTGCAGGAAACGAAACGCCAGCTCCACTTCGCCAATCACTGGAACGCCGAGCGTGCGCGCGTGCTGGAGCTGCGGCTGGTCAGAAGGAACGCCCGGGCTGACCACGATCAGGTCCTGGTCGCGGAAGGTTCGCTCGCCGTGACGGCCGGTTTCAATGGAAACGCCGCGGTCCAGCAACGCGGCGATCTCATTCTGCAGTTGCGCTTCACTCTTCTCGTCAGAGACGGTAACTTTCGCGCCGTGGTCCTGCAAGAAAAATGCTGAAGCCGCGCCGGAGCGGCCCAAGCCTACCACCAGCACGCGTTTGTTCTTCAACTCCATAGATCGTCTGCCAAAAGGCCCGTCCCGGCATCCGCCCGCTCTACACGCTGATACTGGGGAGTGGGCCAGCTTTGCTGGCCCACTCCTCATTCCATTGTGCCACGAATCGGCGGCGCGCCTTAGCGCAACTTCAGCGTGGTAAGCGCAAAAAGAGCAAAGATGAGCGAGAGAATCCAAAACCGCGTGATGATCTTGGATTCCGACCATCCGATCAGCTCAAAGTGATGGTGGATCGGCGCCATCTTGAAGATGCGTTTTCTGCGCAGCTTGTAGGACCCCACCTGAAGGATCACCGAAATCGCTTCAATTACAAAGATCCCGCCGATAAAGGGCAGCAGCAATTCCTGTTTGATGATGACCGCCACCGTGCCGATGGCGCCGCCCAGAGCCAGCGATCCCACGTCGCCCATAAAGATTTCCGCGGGATGCGCGTTGTACCAGAGAAAGCCGATGCTTGCTCCCACCATTGCGCCGCAAAACACTGTCACTTCAGCGACTGCCGGCATCTTTTGCAGTTCCAGATACTCGGCGAACACCGAGTGCCCGCTGACGTAGGTGAGCACAGTAAGCGCTCCGGCCGCAATGACCGTGCAGCCGATGGCCAGGCCATCCAACCCGTCGGTGAGGTTGACGGCGTTGCTCGACCCCACCAGTACCAGCATCACGAACAGGACAAAGGGAGTGAAGGCCAGGAACCAGATGTGGGGATCGTGGCGCAGAGCGTCGATCGCCAGGTCAGGGCGGAAGTTTTTGACGAAGGGAACCATCAGGTGAGTTGAATAATGCCTTGTGGCCGTCAAAATCACCAGCGCTGTTCCCACTACACCCGCGGCCAGAAACTGCAACAGCAGTTTTCTGCGTCCGGTCAGCCCCAGATTGCGGCGATGGACCACTTTCAGATAATCGTCGGCAAAACCGATGGAGCCAAACGCCACCGTCGCGAAAATCGCCAGCCAGATGTATGGGTTGGAGAGATCAGCCCAAAGCAGCGTGGGAACGATGATCGCGATCACGATCAGCACGCCCCCCATAGTCGGTGTGCCGGCTTTCTTCTGGTGCGCGCTGGGACCTTCTTCGCGGATGTACTGGCCAATTTGGAACTCGCGCAGTTGCCGGATGATGGCCGGGCCGATGATCAACCCCATGAACAGCGCCGTCAGGCTGGCAAATGCCGTGCGAAACGTGACGTAGCGAAAAATGCGGAACGGAGAAAGCTGATGAGGGAAATGCGTAAACAGCCGTTGGTAAAGGAGCCAGTAGAGCAATCAACCTCCGTGATCAGCGCCGCCGTTGTTTAAGATTAATTGTTGCAGAACAAAACGTAAAAAAACTACTTCGCTGGAACCTTCTCGCGCAACACCTCAAGCGCTCGCTCCAGTTGCACGCCGCGGGAAGCTTTGAGCAGGACAGCATCGCCGGGACGGATCTCGCGCGCCAGCCATTCGCCGGCTAACTCCGGCGTCTCTACGAACTGGGCCTGGACGCCGGCGCCGCAGGCGGCTTCCGCCAGCGCCTGGGCCAGGCCGCGGACACCGATCACCAGGTCAATCTTCTTCTCCGCCGCGTGACGCCCTGATTCGCGATGCAAGTCTTCCGCCGTCGCGCCCAACTCCAGCATTTCTCCGGCTACCAGGATGCGGCGCTGGGCTTTCATGCTGGCCAAGGTGTCCACCATGGCGTTCAAAGCTCGCGGGTTGGAGTTGTAGCAGTCATTAATAATGGTGGCGCCGCGCAGCTCCAGCACCTGGCCGCGCTTCTCGCTGGGACGCAAGGTGGCCAGTACTTCAGCCGCCTCTGACGGTTTCACCCCGCGTTCGACCGCCGCCGCCGCTGCCGCCAGCGCGTTATAGATGTTGTGCTCGCCAGCCAGCGACAACCGCGCCGGCTCACGCACGCTGCCCGCCACCAGGTCAAACGTGGAGCCTGCCACACCATTGAGCTTTACGTTTTGCGCCCAGACATCAGCAGCACGGCGGATGCCAAACGTCACCACTTTGCCTTTGAAGTCGCGGCCAAACTGGCTGACGTAATCGTCATCGGCATTCAGCACGGCGACGCCGCCCGGGTGTAGCGTCTCCACGATCTCGTACTTCGCTCTGGCGATGTCTGCAACCGTCTCGAAAAACTCCAGATGAACAGGTGCAACGCACGTCACTAACGCAAGGTCGTGCATGGCCATCGCGGCCAGGGCGCGGATTTCGCCGGCGTGGTTCATCCCCATTTCCACAACTGCCAGATCATGCTCCGGCTCGAGCTTCAGCAGCTGCAACGGCAGGCCAATGTGGTTGTTAAGATTGCCTGTGCTCTTCATCACGCGGAAGCGCGTGGCCAGCATGTGCGCCAGAATTTCCTTGGTGGTGGTCTTGCCGGCCGAGCCGGTCACGGCCAGCAGCGGCTTACCCCACATCCGGCGCGCCGCGGCGCCCAGCGATTGCAATGCACGCAGCGTGTCGTCCACGTGCAGCAGCCGCCGGGAATCGGCATCCACCGTGCGTCCCGCCTGCACGATGGCGGCCGCTGCGCCTTTTTCAAGCGCAGCGGAAACATAGTCATGGCCATCAAAGCGTTCGCCCTTGAGCGCGATGAACAAGTCGCCGGGATTCAGTGTGCGCGAATCGATGGAGTAGCCCATGGCCACCAATTCCTGGTCGAATTCGCCTTTGGCGCCGGTAAATTCGGCGATCCGCCACAGCGGCAGCTTCATTTGGTTCCTCCGGCACAAGCCATGTAGCCCAACTGTTCTAACGCCGAGCGCGCTACTTGAACATCATCGAAGGGGAATGTACCTTCGCGCGTCACCTGAAGCTTCTCATGACCTTTGCCGGCGATCAGCACCATGTCACCCGGGCAGGCCTCTGCCAGCGCCAGGCCGATGGCCTTTTTGCGGTCCGGCTCTACGGTGTGACGCGTTCCCGTCTGCTTCAGTCCGGGGAGCGCGTCGGCAATGATGTGCGCTGGATCTTCGCTGCGCGGATTGTCCGAGGTCAGCACCACGAAGTCGCTGCCTCGGCCGGCGGCTTCACCCATCAGCGAGCGCTTGCTGCGGTCGCGATCGCCGCCGCAGCCGAATACCGTGATCACGCGCCCCATGGCTTCGCTGCGGCTCACAAACTCACGAGCCACGAGAGTGAGATTGCGCAGCGCGTCGTCGGTGTGTGCGTAATCCACCACCACGGTGAAGGGCTGGCCGCAATCCACACGCTCAAAACGTCCCGGCACCTGCTGGAACCGGGTTAGGGCAGACGCAATCTTTTCGAGCGGACAGCCGCACGCAACCGTGGCCGCAGCCGCGGCCAGAATGTTGTAAACGTTGATGCCGCCGATCAGCGCGGTTTGGACCTTCGTAGTCTCGCGAGGGGTGACCAAATCGAAAGTGCTGCCGTCGGGCTTAAGCTCAACATTCGTCGCACGAAAGTCCCCGCCGCGGATTCCATACAGAATGACCGTCTCGTTGGTGTTGGCTCGAGTCTTCGCCAGGTTGCTGCCATATTCGTCATCGGTGTTGATGACTGCGGTGCGCGGCGGCCGCGCGCCGCAGCCGTCGAAAAGCACTCGTTTGGCGTCAAAATAGGCCGCCATGTCCTTGTGGTAGTCCAGGTGGTCGCGGGTGAGGTTGGTAAAAACCGCCACTTCAAACGGCACGCCCCAAACCCGCTCCTGGGCCAGCGCGTGAGAAGACACTTCCATCACCGCATGAGTGGCCCCAGCGGAGACGGCAGCGGCAAAAATGTGGTTCAACTCCAGGGCTTCGGGAGTGGTGTGAGGGGCGGGTAGCACGGCGCCAGGGATGTGGTATTCGATCGTCCCGATCAACCCAGATCTCCGGCCGCAGGCTCGAAGAATCGATTCGCAGAGAAAGCTCGTGGTGGTCTTGCCGTTGGTACCAGTGATGCCGACGATCCGCAGGTGCTCTGCCGGGCGTCCATAAAAGTTGGCGCTCAGCAGCGCCAGGGCACGCCTCCCGTGCGGCACCACAGCCCAAGGCACGCCGCTGCGGCGAGGCTCATCTGGAGCGTCGGTCACCACCGCGACGGCGCCATTCTTGAGCGCAGCATCAATGTAACGATTGCCGTCGGTGCTCCCGCCGCGCATGGCTACGAACAACCACCCCGGCTGAATGCGGCGCGAGTTGTAGTCCAGCCCCGCGATGGGCGGATTGTCACCGCTAGGCGTCACGCCCGCACCGTGCAGGAGTTCGGAGAAGTTCATTGGTCGCATTATAAGAGTATTTCTAGAATCGCGAGCGAAGCGAGGAGCCACGCCGTGTGTGATAAGAAAAAAGCCCGGACCGCGGGAAGACGGTCCGGGTTATGGAGTTGGGCCTGGGGAAATTCTCATGGTTCGAGCGTATACGCCGATGCAGCCATTCCCAGCCGTCTGGCTTTGGTAAAGATGTGCGTGAATTCGCTCGGCTAGGAGCGTGGAGGTGGGGGCCGACGATCCAGGTTGAACCAGACGTGCTCCCTTGGGGGAGGAACCTCAGTCATCCGGTGCGCGACTTGCCCCATAGCTGGTCCCGGGTGGGGGAGCACCGCCATTTCAGAGCGTAAGGGAGCGCCGGCCAAGTCGTCGCTTGATGCACTTCTTTTTGACTTGCTGGTCTCGCAGAGGGCCGGGTTGTTGTTCAAGTCGTCGGTGATCGAAATAACTGGGAACAGGAAGCAGGTGACGCAGATCAGCGCGATGGCAGCGGCGAAATTGCTGTACCTACGCGGGAAGGAGGGCGCATAGATCACCCCCAGCAAGAAAGACACTGCTGCCAGAACCAGCCAGACGAGATTGAGTGCAAGTTCCACGTCAGAGTTCCAGGCGGCAGAGGATATACGAGGCTAGGTACTAAAGCAACTCATTTTTCTCGTCGCCACGTGGGCTCCGGCGGATTCAGCGGGCGGGTGATCTGGCTGGGGACCCGCGAGCCCGGCTCTCCGCGAGTTTTGAATGGTGAATTTCACGTTTCTCACGCTTATAGAGGGCCCCGTCCGGGGCCGATCGGCAGCGTATAACCTCCAAGAAGACCACGTTGGCTTGCACCACAATCGGTGCAAACCTAAAAAGAGGTCGAATCTGGGTTGAAATGTGCTTGACGAGAGGAATAGACTGGCTATAATTCTGGTCCGGTTAGTGGACCACTTGCCGATGGGGGCCAAACTTGGAGTCCGTCGTTAAGCCCGAATTTGAAGCGATCCGAAAGCAGCGAGTCCACGAAGAAGTTGCCAGGCAGATCGAACAAGTCATTCTGAAGAACTTGAATCCTGGCGACAAACTTCCGGCCGAGCGTGAGCTGGCGGAGATGCTGGGGGTGAGCCGCAGCTCCATCCGCGACGCTATGCGGCGCCTGGAGATGGTTGGGCTAGTGGAACCGCGGCAGGGCGCGGGCACCGTGGTGCGGGAAGTTTCGCACGACGCGCTGGTAAGCCCGCTGACCAACGTGATTGCCCACAAGCGCCAGATGGTCGGCGAGTTGCTGGACTTTCGCAAGATTCTGGAGCCGCCGATGGCGGCGCGTGCGGCGAAGCACGGATCGGCGGAAGAAATCCGCAGCATGGAAGAGATCTTGCGCCGGCAAGACAAGAAGGTGCGCGGGGGCCACTTGGCGGTGGAAGAGGATTCGGAATTTCATTACGCTATCGCCCTGGCATCGGGGAACGGCGTGGTGGTGAAAGTGATGGATGTGGTAATGGACCTTTTGCGGGAGACGCGGTCGCGATCGCTGCAGTCGGCGGGTCGGCCGCAGAGGTCGTTGGCTGGGCATCGCAGAATCCTTTCAGCCATCAAACGGCACGACGGCGTGGCGGCGGAGATGGCTATGCTCCAGCACCTGAACGACGTAGAGGAGATGGTGTTCGGCAAGCTCTAAAAGAAAAACGGAGGCTTTTCCTATGGGCCGGTTATTTGCTATTGAGATTATCTATCGCGGAATTTTTCAGAAGACGCTGGCCAAGAATATCAGCCGCGCCATCGTGCTGGCTGCGCACAAAGAAGGCAAGCCCGGCATTTCCTTCGGCCGGTACGGCGATAGCCCGGAGCGCAACGGTATTCCCGCCAAGAATTTCGCGATTGTGGCTACGGACGATATCACGCTTGAAGAAGGCATGGCCAAATACGAGCCCAAGGAAGTCGACATCACAATCGCTGTGGACGACACGCTCTGCAAAGGCGTCGAGTCGTGGGCATGGTACGGCTTGCAGCCCGTCAACCGCCTGCTGAAGCCGGGCGGGACCCTGATTGTGACCTCGCGGGAAACGCCGGAAGCGATCATTGCTATGTGTCACCGCAAGGACCAGCCCTACAATCTCGCCATTCTCAAGGGCATCCCCAGTTTCTCCGGCTTGTGGGTCTATAAAGACGATCACACCGATGTGCGCATCCTGGGCATGATTTCCAAGATCCTGCCCGAGCTGTTCAGCCTGAAGTCAGTCCAAGCCACCATCATGGACGAATGGAAAGACCAAGTGAAGACGGCCTCAGCGGCGAAGGCCTTTGAGACCACATCGCTGACCACGGTGCAGCCGTCCCAAGGTAATCCGGAAACGCCGTTCAAGTTCGATTTCCCGAAGTGGCATGAGATGGGCGAAGGGATTGCGATCCCCAGCATTCCGCAGGGCAAGGCTGTGGAAGATCCTTCTACACACGCTAACGGCGGCTACCGTCCGGATCGCAACCCCACATTCAAGAAGTACACCACCCGCAGCATGCGCCCCGTGGTCAACTTT
>DATFXI010000004.1:0-12093 GCA_035316085.1 Candidatus Angelobacter sp. | reverse complement strand
CGGCGTCATCTGGTTATGACACTCGACGCGGCGCGCGGCCTGGTGGTTTTGGCCGTGGCCATACTTGCTTGGCGAGGGATGGCCCAACTCTGGCAGGTCTATCTCATGGGCATCCTGGTGGCCGCAGGTTTCTGGATGTTCTGGCCCACCATCACCGCGCTCCTCCAGGAACTGACGCCAGATTCGCAGTTCACCCAGTCCAACAGTTTTCTGCTCGCCGGCTTCCAGGGCGGATGGCTGATTGCCGGCGCGGTGGTCGGTTTTGTATACAACCACATCGGGCTGAGTGGCGTGTTGTTCATCGACTTTTTGAGTTACGCGCTTTCCTTCAGCCTGTATCTGTTCGTGCGGCGAGGACGTCACACCGTGGCTGTAGCTTCCCAGGTCAGGCACGAGAGCGAAGTGGCGCGTTTCCTGCACGAGCTGCGCGAAGGCATTGCCTACATTCGCCTGCGCCCGGCGCTGCTTCTAGTGGGAAGCAGTTGGTCGCTGTTCCTTGGCGGCATGCTTTCCCAGGGCATCATTACCGCGCCGTTGAGCGACCGTATCCTCAACGCCGGGGCCGTCGGTTACGGATGGCTCAACAGCGGCTGGGGCACAGGCGCGTTCTTGGGATCATTTGCCACGCCCGCGCTGATTCACGGCCACGGACATCGCCGCGCCATCGGCATTTCCACCGCGCTGATCGGGCTCTCGCTCATCGCGCTGCCGTTCTTGGGAACGCATTTGCACGGGACCATCCAAGTAACTGCAGCTTTCAGTGTCGGCACAGCCATTCTGGTCTCGGTGGCCGTCTACGGCGTGATGGGCCTGTGCCGCGCTCTGGGCGGCGTGGCCATCAATAGCAGCATGATGGACCAGGTCGCTAAGCACTTCATGGGAAGAGTGCAGAATACGTTCCTCTTTGCCGGCACCTTGCTGCAACTTGTGTTGTCTTTCGTGATCGGCACTGTTGCGCACACCCGCGGCCTGGCGCAAGCCTTCGCCATGGTGGGGGCGATCTACCTGGTGGCATCGGTTGCCGGGGCATGGCCGGCCAAGGTGTCCGAGCCGATGGAGACTGCGCAAGTAGAAGCCGGCCCCGTGGGATGACCCAAGCTGCACACCTAGCCCCTCCATCATTGGTCGAATTTCCCGTCCTGCGCCTTTCTCCTAACCAAACTGAACTATAAGTAAACAAACGATTTAAAAGAAATCCGCGCCCCTGTCAAAAAAAGCCTTGACACGTGCAATAGTGTTATAGTTAAGTATAACAGTACAAACGAGCCGTGGTCCTTCATCGGACTGTCTGCTCGCAAAATTATGGACGCCAGCAAATGAGAGCTGGCCTGGAAGCAAAAGGAGAACGCAACATGAAATCCCTTCGTTGTACGTGGTTCATTGTTCTGATGTCGCTTGCGACTGTGGCTCTTGCCCAGTCCGACGTGCATAAACCCACCGACAAACTCGTGTCTTCTGACGCGCAGAAATCTTTCACCCAATTGAAAACCCTCGCCGGCACGTGGGATGCCACGGTCACCGTCGACCCTCCGATGCCTCAGATGGGAGATGGAAAGATAGGGACAGTCTCGCTACGTGTGACCTCGCGCGGCAACGCCCTGGTGCATGAGATGCAAGAGGCGGGAAAGCCTGACGATCCGGCGCGTTACGACCATCCGGTTACCATGCTCTACCTCGATGGCGATCGCCTGATCCTGACGCACTATTGCGATGCCGGAAACCGGCCACGCATGGTCGCCCGGACCTCGACCGACGGGAAGACCGTAGAATTCGATTTTCTTGACGTCGCTGGGAGTACGCAGTACGGACATATGCAACACGCCGTGTTCACCATCATCGACGCCAACCACCACACCGAGGATTGGACGTTTCTGATGCCGGGTGACAAAACTGTCCGGGCGCACCTCGACCTGAAGCGGGCACAATGACGCGAGCATAACTATCGCAGCGGTAATGTGGAAAACAGAATGGATCTTGAGTGGAATGACAGTCAGCCGATTTACCGCCAGCTTCGCGACCGCGTGGTCGCGATGATCCTGGACGGCGTACTGAAGGAAGGCGATCCGCTTCCTTCAGTGCGCAATGTCGCGGCCGACTATCGCGTCAACCCGCTCACAGTTCTGAAAGGTTATCAACAACTCGTCGACGAGGAGCTTGTCGAGAAGAAGCGGGGCCTGGGCATGTTCGTCAAAGCCGGCGCGCGCAACCTGCTGTTGAAGGGCGAGCGCCAGAAGTTTCTCGCCGACGAATGGCCCAGGGTCCACGCAACCATTCAGCGGCTCGGCCTGACCGCGGAAGAACTCCTGGGAGGCGCCGCCAGTCGACGGTCGACACCAGACTCCGCAGAGGAGGAGCACTAAAGCCATGGCAGTGATAGAAGCTCGCGGCCTGCGCAAGGCCTTTGGCGCAACCATCGCGCTGGACGGCGTCGATTTGCGTGTCGAAGAGGGCCGCATCCTCGGACTCATCGGTCCCAACGGCGCGGGCAAGACCACCGCGCTCAGCGCGATTCTCGGTCTCACTGACTATCAGGGAGAACTGAGGGTGCTTGGACGCGACCCCTGGAACGAACGCGATCAGCTCATGCGCGACGTCTGCTTCATTGCCGATGTCGCCGTGTTGCCGCGCTGGATAAGGGTCTCGCAGGCGCTCGACTATGTCGCCGGGGTGCATCCGCGATTCGATCGCGCCAAGGCGGAAGGCTTTCTGGCGAAGACCACCATCAAACCTGCAAGCAAAGTCAGGGAACTATCGAAGGGCATGGTGACCCAACTGCATCTCGCATTGGTCATGGCCATTGACGCGAGGTTGCTGGTACTCGACGAGCCGACGCTTGGCCTGGACATCCTGTATCGCAAGCAGTTCTACGATTCGCTGCTGAGCGATTACTTCGATCGCAACCGCACCATCGTGGTGGCCACTCACCAGGTGGAAGAGATCCAGCACGTCCTCACCGATCTCATGTTCATCGACCGTGGCCGGATCGTACTCGACTGCAGCATGGAAGAAGTCGAGTTGCGCTATCTGGAGGTTATGGTGCATCAGGAGCAACTGGCTGCAGCTCGCGCGCTCAAGCCGATTCACGAGCGCCAAGGGTTCGGCCGCAGCATCCTGCTGTTCGATCATGTCGATCGTCAACAGCTGGCAGTACTTGGCGAGGTCCGCCGACCCACGATTGCCGACTTGTTTATTGCGGTGATGGAACATCAGGCCGGCCTGGCCCAAGGAGCGGCTCGATGACGACAGGAGCGACGACGCTCTCCGCATCCACCCCGCGCGTCTCCGCTTGGCGGCAGTTCTCCTGGTCGGTACGCCGCGAGATCTGGGAGAACCGCAGCATCTACCTGGTGCCGCTCGGGGTCGGAGTGCTGATCGTGATCGCGACGGCGATCAACGTCATGCAAATGGCGCCCCGGCTGCACACCGCACCTCTCGATCCCGTGCAACAACATCCAGCGGTCGAGGCGCCGTTTATCTTTGCCTCATTGCTGCTGATGTTCAGCACCATGGTCGTCTCGGTTTTCTATTCGGTCGACGCTCTTTACGGCGAGCGTCGCGACCGCAGTGTCATGTTCTGGAAGTCGATGCCCGTGTCGGACACGATAACGGTGCTCGCAAAGCTGAGCATCCCGATGCTCATGCTGCCCCTGCTCACATTCGCGGTCACGTTCGCCACGCAGTTTTTCATGCTGCTGCTCGGACTGATGGGCGCGGGCACAAGGCTGTGGGCCCATCTTGGGTTGCTGCAGATGTGGTGGGGCGAATTCTTCCACCTGGTTGCGTTCCACGGCATCTGGTGGGCGCCGTTCTGGGGCTGGTTCCTGCTGGCCTCGGCCTGGGCGCGCCGCGCGCCGCTGTTGTGGTCCACACTGCCGCCGCTGGCGATCGGCTTTGGAGAGAAGATCGCCTTTGGCACCTCGCATTTTGCCAACTGGCTCTTGTTTCGCTTCGTCGGCGGCATGAACGGCCCACCGCAGGCCTACCCGATGTCGACGGGGATGCTGATGTCCGGGAACGCGCTCGGCTTCTTCCTCAACATCCACCTGTGGACTGGCTTCGCGATGTGTGCGGTGTTTCTCGCGCTCGCTGTGCGGCTGCGGCAACAGCGCGGACCGGTGTAGCGAACTCGAAGGAGCGACTGCATGGAACGATTACGAAGGAGCCTTCGATGAACACTCAATCGAGTACGCCTGAATCTTCCGCGATCCCTCCGATCGTGCCGGTGGTTATCTCACCAGTTCGGCTCCTCTACTGGTCAATCCAGCGCGAGTTGTGGGAGAACCGCTCGATCTATATTGCGCCATTGGCGGCCGCAAGCTTCCTTCTGGTCGGCTTCTTGATCGGAATTATTGCCTTACCGGGGCACCGCATGGCTACCGTGTTGTCGCTCCCCCCAGCAAAGCAGCAAGCCGCGATCGCACTGCCCTACGAGATCGCGGAGGGACTGATTATGGCGACGGCTTTTTTCGTCGGGCTGTACTACTGTCTCGATGCACTGCACGGCGAGCGGCGAGATCGCAGCATTTTGTTCTGGAAGTCGCTACCAGTTTCCGATCTCACCACCGTGCTCTCGAAGGCTAGTGTTCCGTTCCTTTTGATATTGCTCTCCTTCGCGATCACCGTTGCCACCCAGTTCATCATGCTGCTGTTAAGCAGCGCAGTAACGCTCGGGAGCGGCTTGAGCGCCGCAGTCGTGTGGAGACAGCTCTCCCTGTCCCGCTTGTGGCTGATGCTGCTCTACCACGTGGTGACCGTGCACGTACTCTGGTATGCACCTCTGTATGGCTGGCTGCTGCTGGTCTCAGCCTGGGCGCGGCGTGCGGCATTTCTGTGGGCCGTCTTGCCGCTGCTCGCCATCGGCTTCGTCGAAAAGATAGCTTTCAACACGACCCATTTCGCCCACTGGTTGGCGTACCGGTTTTCGGGTCCGGAGGCCTTCAACTTCTCAGCGTCGCCTGGCGTTTCGGCAGAAGCGGGTGGCATGTCAATGAATATGATCACATCGCTCAATCCAGGAAAGTTCTTCAGCACGCCGGGTCTGTGGATCGGGCTGGCAGTCGCCGCGGCGTTCCTGTATGCCGCGGCGCGTCTGCGCCGATATCGAGGGCCCATTTGAAATCGAGGCTTTCGCCACGGATATGAAAGCGCACACGGGCTGCTCATGAGGATCGAGAAATGAAATTTTCGCCAATATTGCTTCTTCATATTTGTGCCGGGACGGTAGGTGTGCTGTCCGGCTTCGCAGCCGCCTTCTTGCGAAAGGGTTCACGCCGCCATGGCTTGGCGGGCAGGATATTTGCCGTCTCCATGCTGACGTTGGGGGCGAGCGGCGTATACCTGGCGCTGTTAAAGTCCGATCCGGGCACCGCTCTGGGAGGAATTTTCACCTTCTATTTCGTGGCCACGGCATGGATGACCGTCCGGCGCAAGAATGGAGAAATCGGCCTCTTTGATTGGGGCGCGCTCGCGGTCGTATTGGCGATCGCCGCCATCGAAGTCACCTTTGGCGTGGAAGCCCTTCGCAGCCCGAGGGGGTTGAAGTACGGCTATCCCGCCGCGCTGTACTTTATCTTTGGCGCCCTGGCTCTGCTTTCCTTCACGGGTGACGTTCGCATGCTGGTGCGCGGCGGCATCTCTGGAACGCCACGCATCGCGCGGCATCTCTGGCGCATGTGCTATGCGTGGTTTGTCGCCTCGGGATCGATTTTCCTGGCCCGGCCGCACCTGTTCCCCGCTTTCATGCGCAAGACAGGCATGCTCGTATTTCTGAGTTTCTTTCCGCTCCTACTGATGATTTTCTGGCTGATTCGCGTTCGCTTCGCGAATGCATACACGAAAAAGTCGGTAGCATCAGTTGCCGAAGCGCGGCTGGCCAAAGCGGCTGTGTCGAGGCAAGCCGTGCAGGTGGAGGCTGACCTCGCCGGCTAGAAAGCGTTCCTCGCGCTGTGGAGCTAGCGTTAGTGCGGCCAGAGCCAGCCGAAGGTGCCGGCGGTCAGCCCGGCATAGATCAGGCCGTCGACCGCGGACTTGATGGTGGTGCTCCAGGCGCGGCGGTACCAGATGGACATTTGCCACAAAGCCAGCGTGTACCCGATAAAGGCGGTTGCCCCGGCGAAACGGAATACGTGCAGGTACGGTGTGCCGTGAGGCAAGGCGCGTCCCGCGACGTACGCGGCAAAAATGCTTGCAACCACGCAATAGAGGAACCACAAGCCGAGACTCCGGCCCATAGAAAACGCGTTGCCAGGTAAAACGGTAACCACCATCGCCGGCCCCTTTTTGAGCTTCTCCTGGAACTCAGGGGACTTAAAGTCCTTCTGGTTGGCGCAGCGCGGGACCATATAGTCACCGGGCGGGATGGCCAGCGGACGAAGCACGTCCATCACCTTGTCTTCATTCGGGATCTTGGGATAGTCGCTCTTATGCCAGGGCAAAGCCGTGTGGATGATCGAGCTGGCGATAAAAACGAATACCGCCGATACCAAGATGGGCAGCCAAAGTTCAAGTAAGCTTGTCATGGCCGCAAAGGATTTCACATCCTGGCCATGCGGTCAACCAATAACAAATGAACTAATGAGTCAGCTACAGAAGCAAACCGATTTCATCCCATCGTTGGGATTCGGTGTTGCCGCGACGCGGTAGACCGAACAGATCGAAAGGGATTAGGCTTGGCTCACCAACCTCCTTTCTTGAGGTCTAAGTGGAAAATGGATTGGAGACTTACGTGAGAACGATTCTGTTGATCAGGCCCCTGTTTTACGCGGCGATCTTCGCGCTAACCGCTATGGCACAGAATGCGCCCTCCCAAAACAAGCCACTAGCGGAACTCATTTATCATCCTGCCGGCAAGCTCATTTACTTGCCAGTGCTGGTAAACGGTGCCGGCCCTTTTATGTTTTGTTTCGACACCGGCGCTTCACACAGCATTATCGATACGGCTACCGCGCAGAAACTCAATATCCAGGCATTGACCACAGGCAGCATCCGCGGAGCTGGAAAGGGTGAAGTCACGGCTGGTGATGCGGGCGAAGTCCGATTGACCGTTGGTGAGCTTGTCACCCGCGTTCCGCACGCGAACATCATTGATCTATCTAAAGTTCCGCTTCCCGAACAAATCAATGGCTTGCTCGGCGCTGAATTTCTCGAGCAGTACGTCGTCCGGATCGATCCCGCGGGACACAAGATTGCATTTTATGATGCAAAAACGTTCAACTACCAAGGACAAGGCAAGTCCCTGGCTTTGGAACTAACGAACAGTCGCCTTTATGTTCGCGTCGGATTAGGCGTAAAGCCCGGCGAGCTTGTTGAACGGAGACTGCGAGTCGATACCGGCTCCGAGGATTCCGTTGATGACGATACTGTCAGAAAATCATCTCGCATCCAGAAGACCAGGCTTGGAAACGGGCTCGGAGATAGTTACGAAGACGTGGCTGGTGTCTACGATACCGTCGCCATCGGACCCTTCAGCTTCCACAATGTGTGGGGACCGGCGGGTGCGGTGCCAATCATTGGAATGGAACTGATGCGCCGCTTTACACTTACATTCGATGCTCGCCGCGGGCTGCTCTATCTGGAACCAAACGCGAGCTTCAACGAACCGATTCCATCCCCGAATTGAGCGCTGCCAAAAAAGCCGCGGTGTAGGAAGCGGGCATGACCAATCCGCGCTGGCATCGAAGCGCCTACAAATAAGGGGCAATTGTTAGGAGAGTCTAGTGTGCGTCTTGCTGCGCCGCTTGGACACGGCGCAGGCCGGCGCGTGCGGCGGCATTGCCTGGGTCAAGCTTCAGAATCAGATTGTACTCGTAGCGCGCCAGACGATAATCATTGCGTCCGGCGGCAGCATCGGCCTGCCGGACCAACTCGGGGACGTCGCGACGGCTGAAGCCATCCACAGTAACTGGCGCTCGCGGGGCAGAAGGCTTGACGGTATTCTTGGTCGCCGGATCAGCGGCCGAGTCACTCCGGCCATCGGCTGCAGCAGAACCCTGTAACGAATCTTTGGCTGTGGTATCGCTTCCTTGCGTCGCGTTACCCACGGGCGACGTTGCTGCTGGGGAAGTGCCAGCGTTCCATGGTTGTTGACTTTGCGCTGAAGTACTCGATGACTGCCCGGCAGCCGGCGTTTGTGATGGCGCAGGCGAAGGGACGCCATTTGCAGAAGTCGGCTGCGTCGGTGAAGACTCAGCCGGATTAGCTGGACTGCTGCTAGCGGAACTTGCGGGTGAAGTATTGTCGGCACCTTTGCCGTCGTTGTTCTGGTTCGTCGGAGTGCTCGCGTCAGCCGGCTGCGAAGCAGAAGACGCCGTGCTGTTCGAGCTGTTGCCGGCCGGATGTGGTTTGACTCGCTGCCAGACCGCCACAAGTTTTTGTACCAGCGGGGGAAGGGAACCAGTCTGTGACTTCACGTACCCGCCCCAGATAGCAATGCCGCCCGCAGCCAAAATTAAGACCGCAGCGAGGCCGGGTAGCAATCCATGGCGTTTCGGCTGCGCCACCACCGGTTGCCGGTGCGTGGTGGTCGCGGCGGCAACCACCGGACGTACCACTGGGATGGAGACGGTCGCGGCGGCGGCGGCCGGTGCGCCCGTTGTCTTCGGTGCCGTCTTGAGCAGCGCAGCTTGTTCGTTGAATGCGCTGCCCATTTCTTCGCAGCTTTGGAATCTGTCGTTGGGATCTTTGGCCAAGGCCTTGCGGATAACGGCGTCAATGCCGCCGGGCAACGCCGGATTGATGAGTGACGGCGCCTTCGGATCTTCGTGCATGATCTGGTAGAGCACCGTAGTGACGTCGCCCTTGAACGGCTTCTCGCGGGTAAAGAGCTCGTAGAAAACCGAGCCCAAGGCGAAGATGTCCGCGCGCTGATCAATCTTTTTGCCTGATGCCTGCTCCGGCGCCATGTGACTGGGAGTACCTACCACCAGGCCGGTCTGCGTGAGCGTGGCGTCTTCAAGCTTGGCGATGCCGAAGTCCAGCACCTTGATGACGCCGTGGTCGGTCAGCATGAGATTGGCAGGCTTCAAATCGCGATGAATCACTCCGCGTTTGTGAGCAAAGCCTACGGCGCTGCAAATTTGTTCCGCGTAAGAAATCAGCGCGGCCAGTGGCGGGAGGCCGCCTTCGGCCAGCATGGTGAGCAGCGTCTTGCCTTCCACAAACTGCATGCTTAAATAGACCAGGTCTTTTTCCTGGCCAACGTCGTAAATAGTAATGATGTTGGGGTGGTCCAGGCTTCCGGCCGCCTTGGCTTCCTGCTTGAGCCGCTCGATCAGTTCTTCGCGGTTGGGAGCGTTGCGACTGATGGAAATGGTCTTGAGTGCGACGGTGCGCCCGATGAGCTGGTCGAACGCTTTATAAACCACTCCCATCGCCCCGCGTCCCAGCTCAGCCAGGATCTGGTAGCGTCCGGCGGTGGTGATGCCGGTGCTGCTGCGGCCCGCGTCGCGCAGGTGACCGTAAGTAGATTCGTCGGTCCACAGCAGCTCGTAGATCGCCTCGGTGGCGCCGCTTTCGCCGGCGTCTCGCACCGGTTTGGGATTGAATTGAAATCCCGGTGCATTTCGCGCGACTTCGTAGATCCCCTCGGACACCAGGATCTGGGCGGTGTTGCCACCCGCCAGAAGATCGCCGGCTGCGATAGTTTTCGCGCCGGAGGCATCCGCCTTGGAAGCTGCGCCAGCCTTTTCTCCTGAAATCAGAATCGAAGGGACCACTTGCTGCGGCGGCTGCTTGCGTTGATACGTGAGAAGGCGCTGCTGCAAAGTCTTGGCCGTGGACAGAGCGTAAAAAGGAGCATGGAAGCGGGCTTCAAGAATCTCCGCGCCGGGTTCAGTGATTTTTCCGCGGCCTTCCGTGATGAGATCGCTGATGAGATCGTTCAGCTCCGGGTCCTGGTCCAGAGCCACCGCGCTTAAGGGTTGCCATGGGCCGCCGTAGGTCCATAGACGCACGAAGAGCGACACGCTCCTGTCAGGCGCTTCCTGCTCGGGCGCGCCATCTTTCTCTTCAAGCCGACCCTGTTTCGAATCAGGCAGTTCCGTGGGCATTTAGATCAATCGTTTCCTCAAACAAGCTCGGTGTGGGCAAGTTTTTGCCTGGGGGTGGAGCCTCCATAATAGCCATAACCCGCTCAGAGTCCCGGTTACTTTGGTTACTTTGGTGTTTATCAATGGTCATCGCTTGACTCTGCCGGCAGGCTGGACTAACGTTAGCCATCTCCCCCAGGAACATCCTTTTTCCACCATGAGTTTTCGGAAATCTGCATTGTTGCGGTTGTGTGGCGAGCGGCTCAAAGACAGCCCCGTGGCGCGGCCCTGTTGCTGGTTTCTTGCCCCGGCGATTCTGCTGGCGGCGGCGATTCCGGCGTCTGCCAAAGACACTCCGGCAGCGATCGTCCTCTTTGACGGTGCGAAGGGCCCGGCCTACATCCAGATCACCGCGATGACCGTCAACGGGAAGACCGATCTGCGCGTGTGTGACGGCGCGCCCAAATTCGACAAGCGAACGTACGACGCCTTTCCTCACATTCAGCTCGCCGGAGCAACTTCGCTGGAGCGCGGCAGCAACGGTGTCCTGACGTTGACCGTGAACTCGAGCCCTGTTTGCGTGGTTCCCAACGGCGTGAAGTTCGAGAGGAATGCTGAAATGACCGCGGCTGAAGCCGCGGGACAAACCGTGCTGCAGGGAACTCCAGTTTCGGCGTCTGACCCCGATCCGGGAATTCCCGCATTCAAGCGCGGAGTGCAAGTGGTGTTCGTGCTCGCCGCGGACTCTGAGCTCGCGGATTTTCTTCGCGCGCGGCGCGCCAACACTGACAAGGACTGGCAGGAATTTCTTGGCCGCTATCCGTCCTCTACCCGTGCCGCGGACGCAAGGAACAGCTGGGCGGAGCTGCACCAGCGCGCCGCGGACGCAGCGTTTGCGCAGTATCAGAAACTCTCCGCCGCCCACAAACCGGATTTGGCGCTGCTGAAGCAAGCGTCCAAGGAGGCGCAAGCCGCAAATCAGGCAGCATCAGGGTACCGTCCAGCATTCAAGCTGATGGAGTCCATCAGCCATGAGCTGGATCCCCTACTAGAGCAGGATCGCGCCCGGCTGCAGAGCTACCAAAAAGCGCTGCAGGACCACACGCCCGGACTCCCACCCCTGCTCGCTGCCCGCCAACATGTCGAGCAGCTGCTGGAAGTCAGGCCCGAGTATGCGGCGCTTGTGAATCTGCGGCGCGAGATTGCCGCGGAGGAGAAAAAGCTGGAAACGGCGGTCGCCAACGCGGAATCTCTGCAGGCCTCGGGGCGTTATGACGACGCGTTTGCGTCGCTGGGAGCGTATTCCGCTTTTGCCGCGGAAGCTCCGCGCATTGAGGCTGTGGTGAACGCAGCTTACCGGCATCACTTCAGCCGAGGGCAGGGACTAGCGGCGCAGCGTGACTGGGAAGGGGCTACTGCCGAGTTTCGCAAGGCAGCCGAGATCCGCGGCAACAGCCAGGAAGCCACTTCCGCCCTCAGCAACGCCCTAGCCCAAGGGACGGCTGCCCACAATCAGCAGGCGGCAGACCGCGCCGTAAGCCAGAGCAAGGATTACGCGGCCAGGAAAGACTTCATCGAAGCGTACAGCGTTTTGGCCGATCTGCCCGAAGCGCAGCGCGCGTTGGTAAAGGACCAGGTCGCGGTTGTGTCGCGCGACTATGTGACAGCTGCATCGCGGCGCGCCCTGAAGTTGCAGGAAATCCATATCCCCATCAAAGGCCGGGCCGATGAAGACGGTGTCCGAGAAGCTTATCAGCTGCTGGATCGCGCCAGCTCGCTGAGCGGCGATCCGGCCATGACGCTGAAACGCGATTTCCTCTCGAGCAAGATCAGCGCGTATTACATGGAGCAGGCCAAACGGTATCTGGACAAGCCGTCCGGCTCCGGCGCCGGGGTCGGATGGCTTTATCTGAAAGAAGCGCAACGATACGCGATCACGCTCAACTCAGTGAAAGACCAGATGGCGCGCTACGCGTCTTTGTATCAGCGGCGGGCCAGGCTCTCCGTTGGCATCGTGCTGCGCGACCAGACGTCGCGACGCAACAGTGCAGGTTTCGCCGACCAACTG
>DATFXI010000003.1:0-28525 GCA_035316085.1 Candidatus Angelobacter sp. | reverse complement strand
CCATAGGAGATCACTCCATCGCGGACCTGGCGGTCGTTGAAGGGGTTGATCATGTCGTGTTCCAGGGCCATCCTGCGGATCCAGCGGTCGCTTTTTATCGCCATTGAATTGGGGTTCCTTGGTTACTGAGGTGCTCTTTTCGGGGAATGATAGAGCAGTCATATTAATAGGCCGAAAGCTCCATTGACAACCAGCGTAGAAGTCCCATAGTATCTGCAAGTTACACCCCTCGCGCGATTTTCAGGAGAGCTGACACGTGATAAAGCTCGATATCATCAACGAAGTGGTCCACAAAACCGGCATCACTAAGACCAAAGCTGAGCTGGCGGTAGAGACGGTGTTCGCCAGCATGAAGAAAGCCCTGGGCCAGGGCGAGCGCATTGAACTTCGTGGCTTTGGCGTGTTCAACGTGCGCCCGCGCAAGACAGGCATCGGGCGCAATCCGCGCACCGGCGCTGAAGTCAACATTCCTCCCGGCAAAGCGGTCCGATTCAAGCCGGGAAAAGAGCTGCAGTCGATTGACTAGGTCTGCCCTGGGGTCCCCAGCACGCGCGGTTTTGGTGTGATGGGGTGACGGCTCGGGGCCATTCGTTTTCATGCCGGAAGATCCTCCTCCGCTCGAATACCCGATCTTTGATCCCGAACGCCAGGAGATCAGAGTGATGCTGGTCGAGCCGCCTAAACGGCGGACTTGGCTGCATGTTCTGCTCTTCCTGGCCACGTTGCTCAGCACGCTGGCCATCGGCGCACACTTGCAGTACGACTTCAGCCGCAACGTCTGGCCGTTCTCTGATGACAAGAATGCTATTCCCTGGACCTGGGCTCTGAGTGATCCACGCCGTCTACTCGGTGGCATTCCCTTTTCCCTGTGCCTGCTGGGCATTCTGACCGCGCATGAGCTGGGACATTACATTCTTTGCCGCCTCCGTGGAGTGTTGGCCACGCTGCCCTACTTCATTCCGTTTCCGTCATGGATCGGAACGCTGGGCGCGGTGATTCGCATTCGCTCTCCGATCCGCAGCCGCAAGGATTTGTTTGACATCGGCATCGCCGGGCCGATTGCCGGGTTTGTCGTGGCTGTACCCATTCTGTTTGTTTCGCTGATGCACTCGAAACCGCTTGGGGACATAAAGCCGGAGAATAGTTTCCCGGTCCTGGGCATGCCTTTGATTTTTGACGCCGCCCGCTGGGCGCTGCACGCTCTGGGAAGCCAGTCAGCTGCGGCTGACGTCCATGCGCAGCTTTATTTTGCGCCTACCGCCCTTGCCGCCTGGTTCGGAATGCTGGCCACGGCGCTCAATCTCATTCCGGGCGGACAACTCGACGGTGGCCACATCGTCTTTGCTCTAAACCCGCGCGCCCATCGTGTGGTTTCCACGCTGTCGATTGTGGCGCTGATCGTACTCAGTTGGTACTACTGGATCGGGTGGCTGGTGTGGGCCATCCTGCTGCGGGTTACGGGAAGCCGGCATCCCATCGTCCCGCCCCAGCCGGGACTGGGCCGCAAAAGCAAATGGCTTTCTCTGATCGCGGTGCTGATGCTGTCGCTCACCTGGATACCTTCACCGCTGCCAGACTCGAGCCTGCTAGACGTCGCCAAGAACATCCGCCAGAGTTATCAGGAGTGGAAACATCAGCGGTAACACCCAGCCTTGCAGACCTCACAGCAACGACAATGCGTCCACGTCCACGATCACGTTCGTCCGGGGAATTCTTTGCTCGAGGGTGAAAGCCAGCATCTGGCGCAGGATGTTGTTGAGTTTCTCCCGGCCTGCGCCTTTCACGATGAAGTGATACCGATAGTCGCGCTTCAAGCGCATGATGGGCGCTACGGACGGCCCCAAAACGCGCACGCCTTCCTTGCGCGTGCCTTCGAACCATTTACCGATCTGGCCCGTCCATTTCAGCGCCTGGTCGAGTTTGTCACTGCGCACCAGCACGTTGGCCAGCGCGCTGAACGGCGGATAGTGCATCCATTTCCGGTAGCGAATTTCCTTCTCGAAGAAACCGGCGTAATCATGCCGCTGGGCGAACTGGATGGCGTAGTGGTCGGGATGAAACGTCTGCAACACCACGCGGCCCGGAGTTTCGCCGCGGCCGGCGCGGCCTGCCACCTGTGTCAGCAACTGGAACGTGCGTTCCGCAGCGCGGAAGTCGGGAAAGCCGAGCGCGTAGTCCGCGCCCACCACGCCTACCAGAGTCACGCCGTGGACATCGTGACCTTTGGCAATCATCTGGGTGCCAACCAGCAAATTGATCTCGCCGGCGTGGAACTGGCTGAGCACTCGCTCAAAATCGTGCCGGGTGCGCACCGTGTCGCGGTCCAGGCGTCCGATGCGCGCTTGCGGAAACGCCGCGTGCAGCCGTTCCTCCACTTTTTCCGAGCCCGCTCCCAAAAAATAGATGTATTCGCTGTCACACTCCGGACAGCGATTGGGCACTGCCTCGCGGTAGCCGCAGTAGTGGCATTCCATGCGGTGTCCGGATTTGTGAAATGTAAGAGCGATGCTGCAATTCTTGCACTCCAACACCTCGCCGCACGACCGGCACAACACCACGGAAGAATAGCCGCGCCGGTTGAGGAGGATCATGGCCTGCTCGCCACGCTCCAGCCGCTCGCTGACTTCGCGGACAAGTTGCTGCGAAAAAAGTTGGTCTTCGCCCTGGCGCTGGAACTCAAACTTCATATCCACCACTTCGACTTCTGGGAGCGGGCGCCGTTCCACGCGCTGCTGAAGCTCCAGCAGTCGGTATTTGCCGGTCTGTGCGTTGTGGTAAGACTCGACCGCCGGCGTGGCCGACGCCAGCACCACGGCAGCCTGGCTCAGCTTGCCGCGCATCACTGCCACATCGCGGCCGTGATAGCGAGGAGTTTCTTCCTGCTTGTAAGAAGAATCGTGCTCCTCGTCCACCACAATCAGCGCCAGGTTGGAGACGGGAGCAAACACGGCGGAGCGCGTGCCCACCACAATCCGCGCTTCGCCACGGCGAATGCGGTGCCACTGCTCCGCCCGCTCGTCGCCGGTAAGCGCGGAATGCAGGATGGCAACCTCATCGCCAAAGACCTGATGCAAGTTGGCGGCGGCAGCCGGCGTCAGCCCGATCTCCGGAACCAACAGGATCGCCGAGCGTCCGGACTCCAGCACCGCCTGCATGGCGGCGAGATAGACGGCGGTCTTGCCTGAGCCCGTGACACCATGCAGCAGCGACACGGAAAACGTCTTTTCGTCCACAGATTTCTGAATCGACTCGATCGCCGCTTTTTGCGCCGGATTGAAAATGAAATCCAGATGAGCAGGCCCGCGTTTCTTGAGGCCGGCAAGATTGAAGCCAGCCGCTTCCTCGATCAATTCCACGATCCCGCGCTTTACCAGCGTTGCCAGGGAGCTGCGGGGCAGCCCCAGGTCGCGGATTTTTGCAACCGGCACACGCCCGTGGTTCGCCTGCAGGAAGCTGACGATCTTCTGCTGATTGTCATTTAGTTTGCCGCTGATTTCCTTCAGAACGGCGACCTCGAAAGTGCGGCGCGCATCGCGTGCCGACGAGGCATCACGCCGGGCGATCCATTTCTTGCGCACCAGGTTTTCCAGGACTTCCCTGCCGGCGCCGGTGGCGGAGCGCAGCGTGGTCTCCAGTGAATCGTCCGCCATCGCCAGGTAATCGAGCACGGCGTACTCGATCATCTGCGTGTCGACATCAAGGCGCGAGCGGCGGGACGAGCCGGCCGTGGCCGAAGCATGCAACGCCTCGTGCCCAACTTCGGTGATGGAATAGACTTTGGCCTTTTTGAACTCGGCAGCGAGCGGGAGCATGGTACGCAGCACCTCGCCCAGTGGCGCCAGGTAGTAGTGTGCAATCCACTCGCCCAGCTTCATCAGCGTGGCATCGAGCGCCGGCTCCGCGTCCAGCACCTCGAGAACAGGCTTGGCCGTCATGGATGGCTGGCGGTCATGCAACGCGGTGACTACGCCGGACAAGCGCTCGTTCCGAAATGGAACCAACACTCGCGCGCCCACGAGTGGCGGACGCTCGGCGATCCGATAAGTGAATGCCATGTCCAGCGGGACCGGCAAAGCAACGTCGCAAAACAAGGGCATGGAGAGTCAGCGACGATTGTACTGTGGTTTGGCGACAAGGAACGGCGGCGCTGTTTGGTGCGGTAAGAAAAAATTTATGTAAAGAACTGTTTAAACCACGCGATGGGCCGTCCAAATGTCAGGGGGCAGGACATATAATTCAAGGCACTTGGAGTGCCGGGCGTGCCCCCGGAACCAGCCATGACCAAAGCAGTATGGCCACGCCGCCACTTGGCCAACAAATTGAATTTGTTTACTCCCGGCCGCGCTCGTCTGCACGGCCCCGCGGCGTACGCTTTCACGCTGGCGGTGACAGCGTTGGCTTGTGCGCTGAGCCTCGCTGCCAGGCCTGCGATTTACCGGACGCCCTTCATTGTGCTTTCCGCAGCCTTGGTTCTCACCATGTGGTTTGCCGGCTTCAGGCACTGTGTTCTCTCCGTCGGAATTTCTGCGTTGTTCGCGAACTATTATCTTCTGGTTCCTTACGATCAGTGGTCCTTGGGTAAAACGGAATTGGTGCTTACGTCTTCCTGGAGTCTGGGCGCCATAGCCCTCTCGGCTCTGGTAGCCAGGCTACGAACGTCGGAAGACAAGGCAAGCAGTATCGTGGCCAGCATCGCCGAGGGGTTCTTCATTGTGGACGGTGAATGGAAACTGATCTATGCCAACAACGCGACGGTCCAGTTCATCGGCAAGCCCCGGCAGGAGACGATCGGCCACAGCCTCTGGGAAGTCGTACCGGAGATCCAGGGCAGCGCGACTGAACAGCGCTTGCGTTGGTGCACGGAGTCGAATCTCCCTGTGGAATTCGAGAGTCACTCGCGGCGACGGGGGAAATGGGCCCACGTACGCGCCTATCCATTTGGGGGTGGCGTGAGTGTTTTCATCCAAGACGTCACTGCAGCCAAACGGAAGGAAATGGAATTGCGGTCCGAAGTGGAGCGGCTTTCGATCGCTTACAAGGCAGCGCAGATGGGAGTGTGGGAGTGGAACATACAGACCGGTGAGTTGTTCTGGTCCGATGAGATTCCCCACATCCACGGCATTCCTCCGGAAGAATTTGATGGACGGTTAGAATCCTGGATCAAGACTGTGCATCCCGAAGATGTTTCTGCTCTTCGCGGCAAGATTCGCAACGCGCTGGTGAATCTGCAGGATTACCACGCCGAATTCCGCATTGTTCACCCACATGGCGAAGTCCGCTGGCTTTCCGACCACGGGACGGTCACTCTTGACAAGCAGGGACGGCCGGAACGCATGTCCGGCGTCACGGCCGACATAACCGAGCGAAGGAAGGAGGAAGAGACCCTGCGGCGCACGGAAAAGCTCGCGACCGCCGGCCGGCTGGTCGCTACCATGGCCCATGAGATCAACAATCCGCTGGCAGCGGTGACCAATCTGCTGTATCTGGCGCGTCAGGATTCCGCCATCACGCCGGGCACACAGTCCCTGCTGCGCCTGGCGGACGAGCAACTGGCCCGCGTGAACCATCTTGCCCGGCAAACTTTGGGTTTCTACCGTGACAACAGCTTGCCGCAGGAAGTGGATGTGGCCCAACTCCTGGAAGAATTGCTGGCGATCCTCAGTAATCGCCTCACCGCAAAACAGATCCATGTGGAAAAAGAATTTGAGAGCACGAGCATTGTCTTCGCCATAAAAGGAGAATTGCAGCAGTTGTTTTCCAACCTGCTATGCAATGCCATTGACGCCTCACCCTGCGGCAGCACGATCATTCTGCGCAGCAAGGTGGAACTCCTGCTGGGGAGGCAGGCGGTCCGGCAGCTCCGGGTCCAGGTGGAAGATTTTGGCACGGGCATCTCTCCCGCTGATGTGCCCAGGGTGTTTGAGCCTTTCTTCACCACCAAGGCCGATATCGGCACCGGGCTGGGGCTGTGGCTCAGCAAACAGATCGTCGAGAAGAACAACGGGCATATCGAATTTCGCACACGCTGCGGGACCAGCATCACCGGCACGTGCTTTTCCGTGGTGCTGCCTGCGAACGCCGCACCGGCACAACGGCCGGCGGAACCAGCTCAGAACGAGCCTGCTCTGGTTCCTTTGCCACTGGTTACGGATGTCCAGCATGGTAGCCGGCCGGTGGAGCCCTAGTGTCCCGATTCTCTGCTCTGTCAGTCCCGATCCGCGCCCTGGCGATTTCAAGGAAACGTCTGTTGCGTTTGATGTTGTTTGCGCATCCAACTGATAAGTGCGGCCCACGGGCCAACCTTATAATGTCAGCACTCATGAGTTGCCTGGGAACGCGCCCCTCAGCCCAGTCATGACGAAGTCCCAGCCTGGTAGAGGCATCGCGTGACTACGAAACCAAGTTTCTTCTCTTTGCGCACCGGTTTTCTCACCGGCCCTCAGGCCTATGCCGTCACCCTCGTCACGACTGGACTTGCCACGCTTCTGACGATCTTTGCTGCTCCGACCCTTGTCTCGACTCCCTTCATGCTCCCCACGGCCGCGGTCATCGTCAGCACCTGGTTCGGCGGTTTCCGGCAGGGGTTCATCGCAGCAGTCGTGGGAGCAGCAGCTGCCGAGTATTACGTGCTGGCCCCCCAGAGCCACTGGTCGTTCGTGGGTATCGGAATGCGGCGTACGATCCTTTGGATCGCCTTTGCCACCGGGCTGGCTTTTCTCCTGAGCCGACTGCGCAAGTCAGAGGACCATGCCCGCAAGGTACTGGCCAGCATAACTGAAGGCCTTCTGATTGTGGACCGCGACTGGACTCTGCTCTATGCCAACGACTCAGGCGCGCAGTTTGTCGGCAAGCCACAAGGGGAGATCATAGGACGCAATTACTGGGAACTGTCGCAGAGCGCAATCAGCAAGCCGATGGAACAACAGTTGCGCCGGTGCGCAACCGAGCGCATACCGGTACAGTTTGAAAGTCATTGCCAGCGCCGGCAGAATTGGATTCAGGTTCGTGCATATCCATTTCCTGAGGGCATCAGTGTCTTCATCCAGGACATCTCTGAAACCAAACTGAAGGAGGAAGCGCAGCGCGCCGTACTGGACCGTCTTTCCACCGCCCACAAAGCCGCGCAGATGGGGACGTGGGACTGGAACATCAAGAACAACGATCTGATATGGTCTGACGAAATTCCTCGCATCCACGGGTTGAGACCCCAGGAGTTTGACGGCAAACTGGAAACCTGGCTCAAGACCATTCATCCAGACGATCTGCCCGGCGTGCAAGCCAAGATACAAAGGGCCCTGGAAGACAAGCAGGAGTATTACGCCGAGTTTCGCGTAGTCTGGCCAAATGGGGAAACACACTGGATCTGTGGGCACGGGAGGGTCATCGTGGACGCAGCCGGGGCGCCAGTGCGGATGGTCGGAATCGGCGCCGACATCACGCACCATCACATGGAGGAAGAAGCCCTGCGGCGCTCAGAAAAACTGGCCGCCGCGGGCCGTCTTGCCGCGACCATCGCCCACGAGATCAACAATCCACTGGAAGCTGTCACCAATTTGGTCTACCTGATCCGCCAGGACGCCACTCTCAGCCTGGAAGCCCGGTCGCTGCTGCGTACGACCGATGAACAACTGTCACGTGTAAACCACATCGCCCGGCAGACCCTGGGCTTCTATCGCGACCACAATACTCCGGAGACCGTGGATCTAGCCGAGATCATCGAGGAATTGCTTGCCATCTTCCACACACGTCTGACGGCGCGACAGATCAGCGTGGTGAAAGAATATGAAAGCGTTGGAGCCATCACCGCCTTCAGGGGAGAACTGCAGCAGGTGCTCTCCAATCTGCTCACGAATGCCATTGACGCCTCGGCTTTTGGAAGCAAACTCGTCTTGAGGGTCAAGCCGGAACCTTTCGTGGAAGGCGGCGTGACGCCGGAGGTACGCGTGGAAGTGGAAGATTTCGGCAGCGGCATCCAGTGGCCTGATCAAGAACGGATCTTTGAACCTTTCTTCACCACAAAGTCGGAGGTGGGCACGGGCCTCGGCCTGTGGGTAAGCAAGCAGATCGTAGAGAAGAATGGGGGCCGCATAGGCTTCTATACGAAATGCGACGACCACAACACGGGCACCTGCTTTTTCGTGGTGATGCCTGTGACCACCGGCGTCGTGTAACTGACTTTTTGCTTAGTGTCCTGACGGTGCGCCGGCCTTGGCCTTGAGTCCCAGATATTTCATGACCATCTGCAAGTCTTTCCAGGCTTCTTTCTTCTGCCGCGGATCGCGCAGCAGATACGCGGGATGGTAAGTGACGGCCAAGCGGGCGCCCTTGAAGTCATACCAGCGTCCGCGCAGGCTGGCCATGGAATCGTTCATAGCGAGAAGATTCTTGGCCGCAACCGCACCCAGGGCCACGATGACTTTGGGCCGGATGACTTCGATTTGCCGCATAAGAAAAGGGGAGCAAGTGTCGCACTCATCTTTTTCCGGGGTGCGGTTCTGAGGCGGCCGGCACTTCACCACGTTGGCGATATAAACGTCGCCGCGCTTGAGGCCCATAGCGGCGATCATGTTGTTCAATAGCTGTCCGGCACGGCCCACAAAGGGTTCGCCCTGCTCGTCTTCGTCGGCGCCCGGGCCTTCGCCGACGAACATCAGGTCGGCATTCACGTTGCCCACGCCGAACACGATGTTTTTCCGTCCCTTGTGCAAACGGCAGCGGGTGCAGTCGCCAATGTCGGCGCGGATGGCCTTCAGCGCCGCCGGCCTGTCCTCGATCACCGGCAAAGGCGAATCAAACAGCGTCACGCTTCTTCCCGAGGCCACGACGTCGTCCGCTTGTGGCCCTTGTTCGCTCAGCCCGCCCCCAGTGCTTTCCGGCAGCGGCTGGCGGTAGAAGTCGTGGATTCCCATCTCGCGGTAGTAGTTGACGCGGGCAACGACTTGCTTCTTGGTTTCGGGGTTGAGAGCTTTGCGCATGTCTCAGCCAAAAATATAGATTGCGGCGAAAGAAGTAAATAGAGCTCTTGTCATCCTGAGCGAGCCCGAGTCCCGCGACGCGGGATGAGGGCGAGTCGAAGCACCCCGAGCATTCTTATCGTGTCGAAGGAGTTTCCAGGCGTTTTCTAGCCGCGGTATCGAGAGAACTCCCTGAGGCAGCAAAGCAAGTCACACATCAGTGGGGTCCTTCGACTCGATCCTACTCTGCCGCTGCGCGGGGTCGTTCGATCTCGCTCAGGATGACAGCACTAATTATGTATCGCCTTGGTTTAGAGCTTTCGGGCTGACGCAGCCGCCCGCTCCGCTTTGATCTTGACCACAGCGTCCAGCACGCGGTGCGCGACTTCCCACTTGCTCATTTCGGGAACATCTTGGGGGCCGCTGCGAGTGAGGATGGTCACGGCGTTGCGCTCGGAATCAAAACCGATGCCGGGACGGGAGACATCGTTGAGCACGATGGCGTCCAGCGATTTGCTTTCCAGCTTTTTGCGGGCGTTGGCCAGAGCATCGTTGGTCTCAGCGGCAAAGCCGACCACAATGCGTGAGCCTTTCTTCGCACCGATTTCAGCCAGGATGTCCGGGGTCGGTTCCAGGTCGAGCGTGATTGGTCCTTTACGCTTGATCTTTTGCTTTTCCGCGTGCCGCACGCTGAAGTCTGCCACGGCGGCGGTCTTGATCACGATGGTCGAACGCTCGAGTGCCGCCATTACAGCGTCATGCATTTCGCGCGCCGTCTTGACGGGAAGAAACTCAGCAGCGGAAGGCGGCTTCAATGCTGTGGGACCGCTGATGAGAATCACTTTCGCCCCGCGGCGCAGCGCGGCTTCGGCCACGGCGTAGCCCATCTTGCCGCTCGACCGGTTACCGATATACCGCACCGGGTCAATCGGCTCGCGCGTAGGCCCAGCCGTGACCAAAACGGTTTCGCCGGCCAGGTCCTGATTGGCGCCGAGGGCTTCCAGCACCGCGGCCAATATGGTTTCGTTGGCCGCCAGACGTCCCGGCCCCACCATGCCGCAAGCCAAGTAGCCGCTGTCCGGCTCCACAACGCGAACGCCGCGCGCTCTCAAGGTTTCGAGATTGGCTTGGGTGGCCGCGTTCTCCCACATGTTCACATTCATGGCCGGAGCAACTACGACAGGGGCGGTCGTGGCGAGAAAGAGTGTCGTCAGGAAATCGTTGGCTTCGCCATGGGCGAATTTGGCGATGACGTCGGCGGTAGCCGGCGCCACCACCAGCGCGTCAATCGCCTGGGCCACGGCAATATGCTCGACGGCGGAATCGATGTTGGGTTCTTCTGCCCCCGCTCCGAACAGCTCGGTAATGACTTTTTCGCCGCTAAGCGCGGCGAACGTCAGCGGCCGGACAAACTCCTGGGCAGCGCGTGTCATTACCACCTGCACGCGGACGCCACGGTCCTGCAAGAGACGCACCAATTCTGCGGCTTTATAAGCGGCAATGCCGCCAGTCACGCCCAGAGCGACTTTCATAGAGAAATTGTAATCCGTCAGCGAAGGTTGGGATAGTTACGCCGGGGATAACGGGACGGTCTCATCCTTGGCTATCCGCACAGGCAGGAGTGCTTGTGCCACACAATCTTGGGACTTCTACCTTCTTTAAGAGACGTACCGCACCAGGGGTGAAACCGGCTACTTCTTTTCTTCCGCTTTTGCTTCAGACGAACCCGAGGCTTTGTCCTGCTTGATGTACTGCACCTTCCCGGCGTCGATTTCTTCCTGGGCAATCTTGCAGACTTTGCGCGCGTTGGTTTGGACCAGCGGCGGGGCTCCGCCGGAGAGCTGGCGGGCACGGCGCGCCGCCACCAGAACGTAGCGATAGTTGCTGTCAAAACCGTCTTTCAGCTTCATGGTTCCATCACCTCGGCGATTCGATTGCGGCGGGGAGAGTCCTAATGAAAGGAAGCCAGAATACTCCGAATCTGGTCTTCCATTCGCGGCTTCAGGCATTTCTGGGCGGTTTCTAGGTACTGCTTTTCCTGCGGAGACGGTGTTTTCCCGGACCGCGTAATGCGCTCCCCCAGAACAATGGCCTGTAGCTTGTCCACCGACTGCTCCAGCCGGTCATTGATAAGAATATAGTCGTAATTGGGATAGTTCTCAATCTCCTTCCGGGCCGCTTCCAGACGCCGGCGGATCACTTCTTCGGAAAACATGTTCTCGCTCATGCTGCGCTTGCGCAAACGCGACTCCAGTTCCTTGCGGCTCGGGGGTAGAACAAAAATGCTGACCGCGTCCGGGATCTTCTGCTTCACCAGCCGCTCGCCCTGTACGTCAATATCGAGCAGCAGGTCGTGGCCGCGCCGGTCAGCCTCTTCCAGCACGGTGCGCGATGTGCCGTAGTAGTTGCCGAAGACTTCGGCGTACTCCAGGAACTCGCCATGCCGGATCATGTCTTCAAAATCGTGGCGCGAAACGAAATGGTATTCGCGGCCATTCTGCTCGCTGCCGCGCGGCGCGCGTGTAGTGTAGGAGATGGAAAAATCAAGGTTGGGAACAAACTGGCGCAGCTGGTCCACCAGCGTGGTTTTCCCCGAACCGGACGGCGCGGAAATAATGAACCGGATGCCGCTCATTCCAGGTTCTGCACCTGCTCGCGGCATTTTTCGATTTCCGATTTCATCTGCAGTCCCAGTTCGGTGATGCGCAGCCCTTCGCCGGTGACGCCGGAAGTCTTGGAAAGCAGCGTGTTGGCTTCACGGTTCAGTTCCTGGAGCAGGAAGTCCAATTTCTTGCCGGCTTCCCCGCCCTGGTCCAGCACTTTGCGGAAATGATCGATGTGAGTATGCAGGCGTACCAGTTCCTCCTGCACGTCGCTGCGTTCAGCCAAAATCGCCGCCTCTTGCAGGATGCGGTCAGGCTCAGCACCAGCGTTTTGCAAGAGTTCCTGCATGCGCGATTGCACTTTTTCCATCACTGCGCGCGAAACCGCCGCGCGGAGGCTGGAGATCTCGCCGGTAGCATCTTCCAGAACTTTCAGGCGGCGGCGCAGCTCAGCCTCCATGCCTCTGCCTTCCTGCTCACGCATGACGTTGAGTTTATGGATGGCCTGGTCCAGGCTCGCCAGCACAGCCGACTCGAAATTGCCGTCGAGGGGCGCGGTCTCACCCAGTGCGCCGGGCATACGAAAGATTTGGTTGAGGTCAGGTTCGCCGCTAGTGCCAAACTCGCCCGCCGCCTTGCGAAACGCCGCCACGTAGCCAGAAACCAGCTCGCGGTTGAACTCAAACCCCTGCCCCGGACGGCGCTCCAGGTTGAGCGTGACTTCCACGTGGCCGCGTGCCAAACGCTCCTTGAGCACGCGCCGGATCTTCATCTCCAGTTCGTCCATCTCCACCGGCAGGCGGAGCTGAGGATCGAGGAAACGATGGTTGACGGACTTGAGCGACAGGGTAAAAGAGATTCCGTCCCCGGCCTGAGACTTCACCTGCGCGTACCCGGTCATGGATCGGACAGACATGAGGATTTTGGTAATTGAGTAATTTGGTAATTGGGTAAATTACCAAGATGCCCGCAGCTTCCCAATTACCAAATTACCAAATTACAAAATTACTCAATCCGACTTAGTCGCCGAGTTGCGGTTCGCCGGTGACGCCGGCCTCTTCACTCATTTTCGGCTCTAAATCCATAAACTGCAATTCATATAATTTGCGGTAAGTGCCGAGGCGGGTCAGCAAGTCTTCATGCGTGCCGGAGTCGGTGATGCATCCGTTCTCGAGGACCACGATGCGGTCCACGCGGCGTATCGTGGTCAGCCGGTGAGCGATGACGAACACGGTGCGGCCGGACATCAGGTTCTGCAAAGCGGCCTGCACCAGGGCTTCCGATTCGTTGTCGAGCGCGGAAGTAGCTTCGTCCAGGATCAGGATGGGGGCGTTCTTCAGCAGGGCGCGGGCAATGGAGAGCCGCTGGCGTTCACCGCCTGAAAGCCGCAATCCTTTCTCGCCGATTAGCGTGTCATAACCCTCGGGCAAGCGCATGATGAAATCATGGGCCAGAGCAGCGCGCGCGGCTTCGACGACGGCGGATTTCTCCACGTTGGGCTGGCCGTAGGCGATGTTGTTGCGCACCGTGTCGTTGAACAGGATCGTGTCCTGGGTCACGATGCCGATCTGCGCGCGCAGTGAAGCCAGGGTGACGTCGCGAATATCGCGTCCGTCAATCTTGATGGCTCCGGAAGTCACGTCAAAGAAACGCGGGATCAGGTGCACCAGCGTGCTCTTCCCCGCTCCGCTGGAGCCAACGATGGCCACGATTTCCCCGGCGTCCACCTCCAGATTCACACTGCGCAGGATCGGCAGGCCGTCGCCCTCGGCCCCACGGTAGGAAAAGCTTACGTCCTCAAAGCGCACGCTCTTTTGGAATGGCGGTAGCGCCACGGCGTGGGGTTTCTCTTGAATTTCATCCACTTCGTCCATGAAGCGGAAGATTTCTTGTGAAGCCCCCACCGCCTGCTGGAAACTATTGTGGAAGAGCGCAAATTTGCGCACCGGATCGTACAGACGAAAGACGGCGATGATGAACGCGATGAATTGGCCCTTCGTCATATAGCCGGTCTTAACCTGCTCACGTCCTACCCAGAGCAAGACGGCAATGGCCAAAGCGCCAATGATGTCCATCAGCGGCGAGCTCAGTGCCTGCGCCGCGACTGAGCGCAGGTTGGCGCCGAAGAGTTTCTTGGCTGCCGCCTTGAACCGCTGGCTCTCCCACTTCTCCATGGTGAAAGCCTTCACGATTCGGTTGCCGGTTATGCTTTCATGCAGGATGTTCTGGATATCAGCGAGTTTGTCCTGACCGCGACGGGTCGTGTGGCGCACTCGCCGGCCCATCTTCTTTGCCGAGTAGACCACAATGGGTACAAAAAGCACCAGGATCCAGGCGAGTTTGTGTCCCAATACGACCACCACCGCCACCATGAAGATCAGCGTGAAGAACTGCTGCATGAATTCAGCCAAGGCGATGGTGAACGTGGTCTGCACTTTTTCCACGTCGTTGACCGCGGTCGAAACCAGGGTGCCGGTGGAATAGCGGGTGAAGAAAGGGGTGGAGCGGTACAAAATCTTGTCGTAGAGCTTGTTGCGCAGATCGGTAATCAGCCCGTATCCGGCGTAGTTGACCAGGTACGTCCCCGCGTAATCGCAGAGGCCTTTGATGATCGTGGCCCCCACCAGGGCCACCGCCACCGCGTTCAGGGTTTTGTGATAGTAACTGGGAACGAACTGCTGCAGATAAATGATCCGGTCGGTGCCGGGAATTCGGAACAGCTCCATCGGCTTGCCCAGAGCAGCAGGAGTAAGCACCCAGTCAATGATCGGGCCCAACAGGAGAATGCGGAACGCCTCCAGCAGACCGACCGCAGCCATCAGCAGCACAGACACGGAGAACTGGAACGAATACGGACGAAGATGACTCAGCAACCGTCTTAACTGTTGCATCGGTCCCACATCCCGGCGAAAAGCATCTTTCTATTCTAGCGGAGGCCTGCTCAATCCAGCACGGGGCTATGTACCCGGATGTTAAGTATTGTTAATTACTTAGGGGCGTCGCGATGGGTGACTTTCACCTTGTATCCGGGCCTTGAGAGGAGTTTCTTCACCTCTTCGGCGATCATTACCGACCGGTGCTGTCCACCGGTACAACCGAAGCCGATGGTGAGGTAGCTCTTGCCTTCGCGCACGTAGTGCGGAATCAGGTACACCAGCAAGGCGGAAATGCGGTCAATGAATTCCTGGGTCTGGGGAAACGAGCGAATATACTTCGCCACCCGGGGATGCCGTCCAGTGAGCGGGCGGAATTCCGGCACAAAATGCGGATTGGGCAGGAAACGCACGTCGAAGACCAGATCGGCGTCGTTGGGCACGCCGGCGCGGTATCCGAAACTCACGATCGAAATCAGGATGTTCTTGTCGGAACTTCCGCCGGCGATTTTCTCGGTGATATGTGACCGCAGTTCGTGCACCGTGAAGCGCGTCGTGTCCACCACCAGGTCTGCCAGCGCGCGGATCGGCTGGAGCATCCGGCGCTCCCGGCCCAGAGCGCTCTTCACGGTTGAGTCCTTGCCAAGTGGATGAGGCCGGCGAGTCTCGCTGAAACGGCGCACGAGCGCATCGTCCGCGGCTTCCAGAAAAATCACCGTGGTGCGCAATTGTTTCTTGAGCGAACGGATGATAACCGGCAGTTTACGTAGCTGCTCGCCTTCACGAATGTCGGTGACCAAGGCCGCGCGTTCGATTTCCTCCGACTGCTTCACCAGGTCAGCGAAGCCGGGAATCAGCCGGATCGGCAGGTTATCCACGCAGTAAAAGCCCAGGTCCTCAAACGCTTTGAGCGTGGAAGCCTTCCCGGAGCCGGACATGCCCGTAATGATGACCAGGTGGGCAGCGCGCTGGTACACCCGGGGTTTGGCCCTCCGGGCGCGCTTGGTTTTTCTCACTGACGGCATTGGAGCGATGGTACCACGAAGGGATTTCCTGGCTTGCTGGCCAAGATGCCGCGCGTTTTCATTTCTTTACACTTGCGCGTGTCAGTCAGATGGGCCAGCGATCGCAGTTTCGAGTACGGGAAACTCGGCTTCTTGCGACCTGGAGTACATGGCGCGCCAGGCACGGGTAAGCATGCGCGATTCCATTTGTGCCTTCCATCCGCGGGCGCTTTGTTCCGCCAAGTCACGGGCCGGCGAGGCGGGAAGCTGGAGGAAAAGTTGACAGTAGTCGTTCAGCTTCTCCCAGGCATCGAAGAGCCGGCCTTCCGACCAGAGCAACGCAACCTCAAGCCGAACCTTCTGCCATGGCGTGATCTTGCGCGTGCGAATCTTCGACGCCCAGGACCGGGCCTTCGCGTTATCTTCACGAAACCATGCTTGAAATACAGCTGCTTCCAGAAACAGACGGTCGCGCAGGCCAGGAGGAGCCGCCGTGGGAGCAGCCAGGGCTTCTTCCAGATACTTAGTGGCGGCGGTGATGTCCTGCTGCTCCGCAGCCCACATGTAGCCGAGCCAGCGCGCGATGATGGCGTCGCGGGTATCGTCGTCAAGGGCGGCGGCCCGGATTAGGGCAGACTCGTCCCAGGTGCGGGGATGCTCCCCGCGAGCCAGCGCGGTTTGTGCTTGCAGCAGGAGAATCCAGCGTTGCGCGGCGGCGTCGTTCTTGAACAGCATAAGCAGACGTTCGCCGTCAGAGAAACTCCCTTTGCCCGCGTCGGGCAGGAGTTCCGCTATCCCCACCAGGAACGAGAAGCCGGCCAGCACGTGAAGACTGAAGACCGTCACAAGCTTCATGTTCACGGCTTGAGCAACGGCCTCCAGCGCCAGCGCGAGGGCTAAGCTCGCCAGCGGGCCGGCGATGGCGACGGCGAGCAAGCGCCGGGGCAGATGGTCCGGTTTGCGCAGGTCCAGCGTCAAGGTCGCCAGCCGCAAGCCCTCGCAAGGATAGAGGTCATTGCCTCCGGCAGGTTCGTCTGGACTCTTTCCGGTCAAGCGGAATCCGGCGACCCATGCGGTAAGAAGATGGCCCACCTCATGCACGGCCAGCGCAACCAGCAGGGCGGCGCCGGGGATGATCAGGCAAGTGATCAGGGCGGCAGCCGTGATTCCATAGGAAACCAGGGACTCAGCAACGTGGCGAAACGATGGCAGCGCAATCATGGCCAGGATAACGGCGCCGCTGAAGAAAAAGTATTCGCCCGCGCTCAACCGTCCTCGCCGTGGCGGAGGCAGCGAACGTAGTTCGTCCAGAAGAGGCGTGGACGTTGGCGAATATTTCGCTATTTCTCGTGTGTCGGCTGCAAGTTCCATGGGGAGTTTATGAGTCGCGACTTCTGGCCCAGCCTAATCATAAGTTCATATGAACCGGGGGACACCTGTTCTTAGGTCGATGTCCTTTGGTCACGTACCGGGTTACTAACAAGATTGGGTGATCGCCCGCCATCGCACGCGATCGCCGTCATCGCCGTCATCTGATGACGCTCGGGACTTTTCTGATCACGGGCGATGACGTGCGATGTCGGCGATTACGGCAACTTCCAGGACTCTCCGCCCAAAGTGACTCGGAATCCGGCGCGGAAGGTCAGGGGCAACGCCGGAAACCCGATGACCTGCGCATAATGCCGGCTGGCCAGGTTTTCCGCCGTGGCGTAAAGCGACAAGCGGCGGCTTACGCTGTAGCTCCCGTTCCAGTCGAAGCGCTGGTACGAGGCGTCAAGATTGCGGTTGGGCAGTAACATGGTGTTGCCGAAAAATGGATCGCTCAAGAACGTGCTGTCGTCGCGGCGGCTGACCAGAGTTCCGCTGAAAGCGGTGGTCAACCTCCCTCGCGCGTAGGCCAGCGAGAAGCTTCCACTGTGAGGCGCACGGCGGAAGGGACGGCTGCCCTGCAAGGGCGCGAAGGCGCCGATCGGCGTGGTGGGAAACGCCGGGTTGAAGGCGCAGAACGTCTGATCGGCGGGCAGGCAGGAGAACGCGCCGTTGGTAAAGGAGCGCCTTACGATCGCGTCCAGGTAGGTGTAAGCGGCGCGCGCAGTGAAACCGCGGCCGAGCTTGAGTTCGAGTTCAGTTTCCGCGCCCAGAGCGCGGGTGTTGCCTGAGTTGAGCGTAGCGCCAAACCCGGTGGCCAGCGCGTCAGCCAGCGGAACCCCCAGCGCTTGCAAACCGGAAATTCCGACAAACTCGATTTGATTGGTGAAGCGGTTGTAGAAGAAGGTGGCGGCAAATTTGGCGCGTCCCTGCCACACCAGTTGTTCCAAACCAACGTCGAAGCTGCGGGAACGCTCCGCGGAAATCGGCGCCAGGCCGAGCTGGGCAACGCTCCGCGCGCCTCCGGGAACCTGTGACAACAGCGCAAACAACGACGAAGTGGCTTCAAAGATGGAGGGCGCACGTATGCCCTGCCCGTAGTTGAACCTGGCTTTCGTTCCGTTGAAAAAGCCGTCACTGCGCGGGCGGACCAGATAATACGCCGCCGACACGCGCGGCACGGCGGTCACGCCGAAGATTGCATTCTTTTCCAAGCTGCCGCCCAAGGTCACGTAGGCGCGTGTCCCCAGGCTGCCGTGAACTTCGGCGATGGCGCTCAAGTTGTTGCGGTTGGCGGGCGTCTTTGTCCCAAAATTCAAAGTGAAGCCGCGCTCGTTCTCGTAGCGGAAACCAAGCAATCCCAGAATGCGAGGCGTGAAGGCGAAGTCCGTCTGCGCGTAGGCCGAATCGCGCTTGGTCGAGCCGCCGGTGAGCAGCGGGTACGTCCCGCCGAAGTCCAGGATGGCCTGCCCTGTGGTGGTGAATCCGTTGCCGCCGCGGACAGTCACCGTTTGGCCGAGATAATTGAGCCCAAAGCCGAAACCATTGTCGAAGGGAATGCCCGTAGGCGTGGGATTCACATCCTGTATGCGCAGGCGCGTGGCCGCGTAGCGCAGCAGGTTGTGCCAGCGCGAAATGGTCTGGTTTTGCAAGGTGACGCCGAGATAACCATCCTGGTCGCGCTGGACAGAATCATCGGGGATAGCGAAGAAAGAAATGGGGCCCGGCTGTCCCAGAGCGGCCGTGGTGTAGCGTCCGGTGAGGCGCAGTTCAGTAGTGGGATTCAGAGCCAGCCCCAGGTTGGCGACATAGGTCGCATTGTGAAACGTGTTGTTGGGAATAGTGTTGTCGGTATCGAAGCGGGAGAACTCGCCGAAATAATCGAGGCGGCGGAAGGCGCCGGCCAAATCCACGTCCTCGCGGCGACTATGGAAGTTTCCTCCGTCGAGCGAGTAAGAAATTTCCGGCAGGGGAGTGACGCCGCGACGGGTAGCCAGGCTGACCACGCCAGCCATGGCGTCTGAGCCGAACAGCGCGCTGTTGGGTCCGCGCAAGATTTCGATCTGCTGGATGCCGGTGGTCGCCAGCGTCCCCAGGTTAACGGTGCCGCCGATATCGTTCAGCGGAATCCCGTCCAGCAGGACTTTGCCGGCGTTGCTGTTGCCGCCGCGCAAGAAGATGGAGGCTTGCGTGCCGCGCTGGCCAGTCTGCAAAACCTGCGCGCCGGGAACTTGCCGCAGCGGCTCCAGCACGTCGAGCCGGTCAACGAACTCACTGACATTGATGACGGAAACGGAAGCGCCGGTGCGCGAATCCGGCAGCGAAGTTCCGGTAGCGGAAACCACCAGCTCCTGCGTGACGGCGCCGATCTTGAGCGCCAGGTCCTGCTGCGCCGAACGGCCGCCACCTATATAGATGAGAGGGCTTTCCTGGCTGGCGAAACCTGGCGCCGACGCCCGTACGCGATAGTGTCCCGAAGACGGCGCGGCAAGTAGAAAGTTACCCTGGCCGTCGGCGATGGCAGTGGCGACTTGGTGCTTTCCCTGCAGCAGTTCAACCGCGGCCCCGGAGACCACCGCGCCCAGGGGATCGGTGATGACGCCGCGCACGGTGCCGCCATCGGCGGCGAACGCAAGAACAGAAGCGAAGAGCAGCGCCAGCGCGAGACCGGCGCGAGAGAGCAATGTCATAGCAAGTCTCCTCCCCCTCGAACGAGGCGGAAGTTGATCGGGTTGCTATTCGCAGAGGCGCAACTGCGCGGCCTCCAAAGGAACATCTGGAGAAAGCTTCCGGCTTTCCAGCGAAGCCGGAACGCCCATAGGATGGGCATCTGGCCGGTCTCCTGACTTACGCCTCAGCGATCTCAAGCGCCTTCCCAGGTTTTCCAGTGGCTATTGCTGAAGATCTCGGCGATTACAGTTGCGCGGCAGTGGCGGATTCGCACCGCTCTTCCCAACGCCAGACGGGAACCTTTATAGATGAAGACACTGGATGTGGTCAAGACCGGCATTCAAGAGGTGCGCAACACAGAACCAGGAATCAATTGCCAGAATTGACAACTGCCAAAAATTGGAAATTGAAAGGCTGTTGCTCACACGCGGTTGTGCCCGGACAATCAATTTCGGCGATCTTTGGCAATTTTGGCAGTCCTGGCAATTCCTTCAAAAGTGGCACGGCTTGGTCGCTTCGCGCACAAAGTCAGCAAGCTTGCCCTGGTTCTGCTTGACTAAGAGATCATCGAGGAACGCGGAGTGAGCGTCGGGATCGGTTTTGATGATGGCGGAATAGGCCTTCAACACACTTTGCATTCCGGCCAGGCTTTCCGCGTGGCGGTCGCCCGCCTGGTCAGGATGTTCGATGAGAAATGCGGCGCTGGCCAGCCGAAGCTGGGTCCAAAGTTCCGGCCGGAATTTGTACCGCGGCCGCCGCAACTCTGCGAGCAGGCCGGTGCAGGTGAGGATGCGGATATCAGGAACATCCACCAGCCATTGCCGCGCCCAGTCCCGTTCCTGAGCCAGAGTTGGGTCGAGGGGCGTGACTTCAAGCTTGTGGGTGACGGCGATCACGCGCTGGCGTTCTTCTTCCGTGGAAGGGCCGCGGGTTGCCTCCACCCCAGCCCGGGCAAAACCGCCCCGGTCCGGGAACCCCGGGGTTGCCGCCGCTGCCGTGGCCAGGGTGAGCAGAGTAAAGCCAAGAAGGAGAATGGTCAGACCCGCGGGCACGGTACTCCTATGGTTTATGCAACGGCTCATGAGTCATCCCTCGCTCGGATGCCAGGCATAGGCTTGGCCCGTCCAGAAGAGAAACCCTCTCTTCTTGTTGCGTAACTCGTAGATGATTTCCGTGCGCACCGGCAGATGCATCTGTCGAATGGATTTCTCGGCGATGGACGGCCCCAGACTTAGAAATGTCGCAGCGGCGTGTTTCACCAGATAGCCCTGGCGTGCGTCAGGATTGCGCCAGCCTTGGCGGCCGTATCCATGGACGACGGCCAGCACCGTTTCTCCCTCCATGACTTTTGCCGCGGTTATCTTGGGCACCGTCACGACATGCTGCCCGGACGGAGGAACAAAGAAAACATCCGCGTCCTGGATGATCCAATTCGCCAACTCGCTGTTGATGTCTTCGAGTTTCCCGGGGGCGGGGCGAACGATCATTGCCAGGTCTTGGGAATCGTCGCCGTTAAAATCGCCGGCGATGAACAACGCCTGCGCGCTTGAGGCCAAGCGCAGGTCGTCCGCAAAAACCCGGCTCAGCACGCCGGCAACCTCTACCGAAGTGGGCGGCGGCAAAGGCGCCGCCGGCTCGGGGGATTTCTGCGGCAGCGGTGTGGTTATGGGAATCGGCTTTTCGTATCGCGCCTCCCGACCCCCTTGTTGCTTACAGCCGGTAAACGCCAACAAGCCCATGGCCGCGCTCCAGCACATGGCTTTCTTCAGAATCGAGTTCATCGTGGTCCCCTGATACACGCCAGAAAAAGAAATGGGAGGCGAGGCACAGAACTCCTCGTGCCTCGCCGCCAATTTGTCGCAATCCTTCTAGAGCGATTGCAGGAAGGCGATCAGTTGGTTCTTCTGAGTATTGCTCAGAGAACGGTAGTTGTTGATGACAAAGGTGGCTTCGCCGCCATGACGCAGGATCGCGTTATTGCGGGTGAAGGTCAGCAGATCATGCATCAACCGGCTCTTGAAGCGCAGTCCCCACAAGGGCGACGTGCGCATCTTGTTGGCCGTGCCTTGACCGCCGTTCTGGACAATGCCATCCCCCGTGCCGACGTCGTGCAGCAGGAAATCGCCGTACGGGTGGAAAGTTTTGTTGCCTAGAGCGTCAGGCACGGTAAAGGCCCCGCGGTTGATCACCGTGCCTGCAGGCAACGTGGTGAAGGTGCTCACGTGGCAGATGGCGCAACCGATGGCGTTGAACAACTGGGCGCCGGCTTGCGCGTCGGCGGTAGCTGCCTGGTTCGTGTCGCGCGGGATCACCAAGGTGGCGCGCATGAAGCGGGCAAAGTGGTCAATGTCCTCGAGACCGTTGGCGTCAAATGGGTCTTCGGGATCAGCTACCGTGTCGCAAACGCTGGTGGTATCGGTCGGCTGCAGCCGGCTGGTTACCCCCTGCTCGTTCACGTAAGCATCGGCAGCGAACGAGAGCAGGCTGGCTTGCTGGTTCTTCCAGCCAAACCGTCCTCCGCGCACCAGGCCGTTGGCTTCCGACACCGGCACCTGGATGAACTGCCCAGAGATCCGACCTCCCGTCTGGTTGAACTGCTGAACCGAGAGATTAGCCAGTACGTTGCTGTCAATGGCTTCTACGAAACCGTCACCCAGCGTGTTGGTGGTAGCGCGCAGGGCGATGACGTGCTCCGAGCCCGGCACTTTCTCTACAGCCGCCTCGCAGATGGCGCGATCGTTGACCAGTGACCGGTTGGGTACGGTGATATTGGAGTTGTCCAGAGGGATATTGGGATTAACGAAATTGCCGGCGGCATCAGTGTGGCCCACCCGCAACTCAGTTACCTGGCTGGTGCCCCCCACGTTCACGGTGCCGTGGCAATCCACGCAGCCGCGTGCGTTGTAAGTCGGCCCCAGGCCGTCGCCAATGTCTTCCTCTTCCATGAACGTGCCCATGTCATCGGCGAAAGTACCATTGTCTGTGAAGCCGTTGCTGGTTACATCGGCCGCGGTCGCGTTATTGATGACCCGCGAGCCAAAGCCGGACGGCGCTTCGGTGCTGGACTGGGCCACGCCTACGATCGCGAGGGCCGCAGCCAGCGTAATCAAACACAGTAAAACAGGGATATTCCGTCTCGTCATTTTGCGAGTTCCTCCTCGATTTCCGGAAATGTGAGGCTCCGTTTGAGAACTCAGCCGTACTGCAGACAATTGCTGCTGGTGTCTGCCAAGAGTGGACGGGAAAGGATACGTTGTCGCGCTTCGGCCATTGCGCAGCTTCCATGGATGGCGCCGAAGTAGCGGCGAAAAAATACTGCAAACCCCGAACCGTGTCAAACGACAATGAAAGTTTGTTAATGCAATTCATTTAATAACCTGCATATCAAAACGGAATTCATGCTTTGAAGGTTTAACGGGTGACTGGACACACCAACTTCGCTCGTCCAGGAACCAGGCTTGGTGCCCGATGGCCTGCGCAACATGGAAGATCCTGCTTATGACGATGGCCAGGACGTGCCGCCTGCTGATTGCTATTTGGGGATAACGAATTTACTATGTGCCGTTCCCAAAAAATGCATTCTCTATCGGAGGATCTGCGATGTCCTGCGCGTCACCTGCGGTGAAACGTTTCTTCCTGGCTGTGGCCGGCATCCTGCTCCTGACGGGGCTCTCCTTCTCGCAGGAAAAACCAAAAAAGCCGAAACCGGCGGAGAACAAGCCAGCGGCAACGCAGCCTGCAACCAGCGCGGAAACGCCATCACAGCCCGCCGCCGCGGCCGGTGAGGATGAAGAAGAGCCGAAGGGACCGTGGCATGGGCTGACCTGGCGGCTGGTTGGACCGTTTCGTGGTGGACGCGTTCTCGCGGTCAGCGGCGTGGTGGGCGACTTGCACACCTATTATTTCGGCGGCGTGGCCGGCGGCGTGTGGAAGACCACTGACGGCGGGCTGACTTGGCGGCCCATGACCGACAAAACCAAGGACATGTCGCCCTCCATCGGCGCCGTCGTTGCGGCGCCATCGGACCCGAACATCATTTATGCAGGAACGGGCGAAGCCTGCATCCGCGGCAACATCGTAGGCGGCAACGGCGTTTTCAAATCCACGGACGCCGGCAAGACGTGGAGTTACATTGGGTTGCGTGAGACGCATGCGATCGGCCGCATGGTGGTCCATCCTAAGAACCCTGACGTCGTTTTTGTCGCAGCGTTGGGACATCCTTTCGGCCCCAACCCGGAGCGCGGCATCTTCCGCACCACCGACGGAGGCAAGAACTGGACCAGAGTTCTGTATAAAGACGAGAACACCGGCGGAATTGACCTGGCGATTGATCCCAACAACTCCAACATCATTTTTGCGGGTCTGTGGCAGGCGAGACGCTCACCCTGGGGCATGGATAGTGGTGGACCCGGCAGCGGGCTCTATCGCAGCACCGACGGCGGCACAACCTGGAAACGGCTTTCCGGCCACGGTTTGCCCGAAGGGACGACGGGACGCATCGGGGTGGCTGTGGCTTACAGCGGCAACCGCGTGTGGGCGCTGATTGAGAACGACAAAGGCGGGTTGTTCCGTTCCGATGACGGCGGCGATACCTGGACGCTGGTCAACAGTGATCGCCAGTATCGCCAGCGCGCCTTTTACTACACTCACGTTTTTGCCGACCCTCGTTTGGCAGACGGCGTTTACGTTCTCAACACCGGGATGTATCGGTCCAACGATGGTGGCAAGAGCTTCCGGGCCATCCGCGTTCCCCACGGCGACAACCACGGCATGTGGATTGATCCCCATGATCCTGACCGCATGATCGAATCCAACGATGGTGGCGCTAACGTGAGCACCAATGGCGGAGCTACATGGACCGGCCAGGGCAACCAGCCTACCGCGCAGTTCTACCACGTGGTCACCGACAATCGTTTTCCTTACTGGCTCTACGGCTCCCAGCAGGACAACAGTTCTGTGGCCATCGCCAGCGCGGCCCGAGGCGGCATCGATCGCCCGGCCTGGCATGCGGTCGGCGGCGGCGAGAGCGGATACATCGCGCCCGACCCGCGCGATCCGGAGATCGTCTACGCCGGCTCCTATGGCGGCGAGATCACGCGTTACAACCATCGCATCCAGGAAGAAATGAACGTCACGCCGTGGCCGATCAATCCCATCGGCGCCGCGGCAGCCGACCAGAAATACCGGTTCCAGTGGACCGAGCCCATCGTGTTCTCGCCGCACGCGCCCAACACTCTCTACTTCGCGGCACAAGTGCTGTTCAAGACCACCGACGCCGGCATGACCTGGCAGATCATCAGCCCGGACCTGACCCGCAACGACAAGAGCAAGCAGGTGGCTTCCGGTGGATCCATCACCAAGGACAACACGGGCGTGGAAGTGTACGACACCATATTTTCCGTGGTTGAGTCGCCGGTGCAAAAAGATCTGATCTGGGCCGGTTCCGACGATGGCCTGATCCACGTAACTACCGACGGCGGAAAAAATTGGTCGAACGTCACGCCGAAAGCCATGCCGGAGTGGGGTACGGTGAGCATGCTCGAGGCTTCCCCGTTCGACGCCGGCACCGCCTACGCCGCCGTGGAGCGGCACCGCATGGACGATTCTGCTCCCTACATCTTCAAGACCTCCGACTTCGGCAAGACTTGGACCGCGATCAGCGACGGCATTCCCTCCGGAGTCTACGTTCACGCTGTGCGCGAAGATAAAAAACGCAAAGGCTTGCTCTACGCCGGGACCGAGAGCGGCGTGTATTTCTCATTCGACGACGGAGCGCACTGGCAATCTCTGCAAACCAATCTTCCTATCGCGCCGGTGAACGATCTTACCGTCCATGACAATGATCTGGCTGTGGCCACGCACGGACGCGCGTTCTGGATTGTTGACGACCTTTCGCCTCTGCAGCAGTACAAGCCGGAGATTGCGAACGAAGAAGTGCATGTCTACACTTCAAGCCCCGCCAGGCGCGCCGAGTTCGGCGGCGGCTTTGGCGGAGGCGGTGGCGCCGTTGGGCAGAATCCGCCTGCGGGCGCAATCATTTATTACGCTCTCAAAACGGCCATCAAGAAACCGGAGCCTCGCCGCGGCGGCGAACAGCCTGCGGGCGGCGAAGCCGCACCAACCGCGGGATCCTCCACCCCGTCGCGTTCGGCGGGATCTGGGACCCCGGCCCCTCCCGTCACGCTGGAGATCCTCGACAGCAAAGGCCAAGTGATCCGCAAATATCCTGCGAAGCGTCAGCCGGGAGAAGAGGCGCCTGGTGACGATGAAGGATTCGGCCGTCCAGCGGAGCGTCCGTTGCCAACAGAAGCCGGCTTGAACCGCTTTGTCTGGGACCTTCGTTACGAAGGCTCCAGCCGCGTTCCGCGCTCGCCGCTCTGGGCCGGCAACACCGATGGTCCGGTGGCGCTGCCCGGGACGTACCAAATCAAGCTCACGGTCCAGGGCAAGTCTTATACCGCGCCGCTCGAGATCAAGACTGATCCCCGCCTAAAGGTCACACAGCAGGACCTGGAGAAGCAGTTCGCCTTGTCCCTCAAAATTCGCGACCGCGTGACCCAGGCGCATGACGCGATCAACCAGATTCGCGATATTCGTTCCCAGATCACCGCGCTCAACAAACGTCTGGAAGGCCAGCCGCAAGCGAAAGCTGTGGCTGATGCCGGCAGACAATTGGACAAAAAGATGACCGAAGTCGAAGAAGTGCTGGTCCAGACTAAGGCGAGGAGTAACCAGGACGTTCTCAACTATCCCATCCGGCTGAACAATTATCTGGTGGCGCTAGGTGGCGTGGTGGGCAGCGCGGAAGGCGCACCGACGCAGGCTTCCTATGACGTCTATGACATGCTCAGCCAGCAATTGGATGAGCAACTCGCCAAGTGGAAACAGATTCTCTCCACTGACGTACCGGCGTATAACGAAGCGGTACAGAAACAGAACGTGCCGGCTATCATCCTGGCCAAACCAGGCGATGGCGGCGGACAGTGAGGAGCTCTTTCTGAGGGGGTTTTTGGCACCTTTGACACAGATCCCGTTTTGGAACGGACTCGCTCGTACAAATTCCGGTTTTCAGAACGTGCCTGATGCGACAGAGGTTCCGGTTTTCAGAAAACTTTCAACGATTACCAAAGTTAGCTCGGATTACGATTTAGATTGACCGATTGAGACGCAGTCTCTAGATTCTTTTTGGCGCCTTCGGGGATCGGCCACGCTGGCGTGAGTTGAACTCGTCAATGTCGAACACACTATTTGCGCTTTGGCTGGCCCTTTCCGCGGGGCTGCTCCTGCTGTTTTTCTATGCCGCGGTCGTCCACTGGCGCAATCGCCGTATTGGCGATGTGGATTTGGGCGAGCTGATTCCCTCCTTTCTTCCGGTAGACGTGAACGTGATTCAGGAACTCGCCGACCGGGTCCCGGATGAGCGCATGCAAGAGGCTGTCAAGGAGGAACTTACAGAGATCCGGCGTCAGCACGCGCAACTGGCAGCCGAGTGCCTGCGGCGCATGGCTCATAACGCTGCTCTGCTGCAGCGCCTGGGTTATAGCCAGCTGCAAAGCCCCAATCCGCTGATCTGCTCCCTGGCGCAGGAAATGATTGATGCCGGCGTCAACGTGCGCCTCTACGCGTTTGTGGGATTGACGGGGCTGCGCTTGCGGCGCTGGTTCCATCTGTCGGCAGCACCACTGCCGTGGCTGCGGCGTGCCGGCGACGTGCAAAACATTTTCGCCACCAGCATCATCCCCGCTTACCAAGCCCTCAAAGAGAAAACCGGCAACCTCACCTGCCTGAAGTTTTCCACCCTGCACGAAGAGCTGGCACAGAGCCTTTAGAGAGCGCCGTTAATCCCACCCCAGCATGCGCAACAACGGCGCGGTCCGATGACCCCGGTGATCGGGTTGTGCCGGTGACGGCGATTCCGAGCGATGACGGCGCTTTCGGCGATCCTGGTTACCGTTTGCCCTTGCGAGGAGTGATCCAGTCCTTCAATTGTTCTTCCCAGTGCCGTGCCTGCCGGACCATTTCGGGATGAAGCTCAGCAGGGGCGAGGTGGAGCGGCTTCTCCGGCTTACAGAAGACGATGAGCCAGATGAGGCAGCTTATATCGAAGGCGAGAACAGGCAGCTCGTCCACAATACTGGCTCGGTAACGAGTCCGCACCCACATTGCGGTCGTAATGAGAGCCGCGGCGTTGTTGAGGGCAAATCCGAAGGCAATTCCAAAATCATGCCTGTTCCACTGCCTGCCCATCGTCAGCATGAGGAATCCAAAGAATATGAGCATCGCCACGATCGAGAAGTCGATGACCCGTGTTATCAGGGCAAAACCAGCGTTGACATTTTGTGAGGCTGCAGCCGCCCGCCACGCTCCGATAGCGATAATTGCAGCGGTAATTCCAAAGAGGTAACGATAGACGCGAGTCTTATGAAAGTGAGGGAATAAGCGCAGCAGGAACAATTCATAAATGGCCAAGAGGCTTACGAAATCGAACAGGAGATCCGAAATCCAATACACGTAAAAATAGGTTTGGCTGCTTCCGTAACGCGCCCCTAAGCGCAGAAGCCCTACAAGTTCCGTGACAACCAGGAACAGGAAGAATAAGGGGTACTCCCGGTGCAGCCTTCGCCACACAAAAAGAGCTATGATCACTGCCATGACAGGCAGCGAGGCCCAGTTGACAATATCCCACATCCAGCTACCGTGGATCATTGGACACGGCAAGCTTAATGCAGTCGTTGGCTATCCACAACTGGATTACAAGGACATCGAAAGACTAATACTGTCTGGTGGCTGTTGCGGCGGAATAGGTGTGCCAGGGCCGTGGCCAACCATCCCTAGAGCGCCGTTCGAGCAAAGCACAACTCCGACCGCCAACACCATTACTCGCAGGACTATCTTCATTGACTCCTCCAAAGTTCGGCCGTCTAGCCGGGTTTTTGTACGAGATTGTAGGAATAGACGCATTACATGAGAAATTCGTTAGGAAATAAAACGTATCTTATTTGGTTTCTGAAAACCGGAAACCCGCTGAAATGCCGCGAGTTTCGAAGTAACAG
>DATFXI010000002.1:0-12122 GCA_035316085.1 Candidatus Angelobacter sp. | reverse complement strand
TGGTCGTGGTGCGCTCGAAAAACTCTCCGCCGGTGTTGAACGGCGTATCGCTGTCGCTCGACCGGGGAGAGAAGGTGGCCATCCTTGGCCCCAGTGGCGCGGGTAAGACGACTCTCTTTCGCGCCATCAACGGTTTCGTTCCAATCCATTCCGGCAGTATCCGCGTCGACGACATTTCAGTAAAAGGCCAGCATGGCAAACACCTACGCCAGTTGCGGCGGCGTATCGCCGTGGTGTCGCAGCGCCATGATCTGGTGGACCGCCTGCGCGTCCACCAGAACGTGATGGCGGGAGCGCTGGGACGATGGTCGGCCTGGCGGGCCTTGCGGTTTCTGTTCTGGCCGAAGGCCGAGGAACTGGCGGAAGCCGAGCATGCCTTGCGCCGCGTGGGCCTCGCGGGCAAGCTCCGCACGCCAACTTCTGAACTCTCCGGTGGCGAACATCAGCGGGTGGCCATTGCCCGCGCGCTGGTGCAGCAGCCTTCACTTCTGCTGGCGGACGAGCCGATAGCCTCGCTCGATCCGGAGTTGAGCGAGCAGATCCTGACCTTGTTGTGCGACCTTGCCAGCGAAACCGGCTTTGCTCTTTTCTGCTCCCTGCACCAGCAGGAATACGCTTACAAGTATTTTGATCGCGTGATCAGGATTCAGCACGGCGCCGTCGAAACTGAGAATGGCAGCCGCCTGGCTGCTACGCAGAGCGGAGCGGCCGACTGATGCATTCGCTAGAAAGCTTCTTCACCGTCCTCAAGCAATTCTTCCCGCCTGACCTGTCCTCATCTTACCTTTGGGCTGAGAGAGGACCATTGCTCGAGACTGTGGGCATCGCGTCGGGGGCCATGCTGTGTGCTCTTGTCATGGGTGTGGCGCTGGCGCTGATCATCGGTGCGCGATTGCCTGGCTCGCGCTTGCTCTATTGCTTTCTGGTTGTGTTGCGGTCGATTCCAGACCTCACCGTGGCCATCCTCTGCGTGGTCATTGTGGGAATTGGACCGGGGGCTGGGATGCTGGCCATCGCCATCTACTACGGCGCGGCCATGGGCAAAATGGGGGGCGATCTGTTTCTCTCGGCCGATCCTGCTCCGGTTGAGTCCTTGCGTGCGACTGGCGCACGTCCGCTAACGGTGGCGTTCTATGGGTTGCTGCCTCTCCGCTTGAAGGACCTGCTGACCTACGGCGCGTACGATTTCGAGTGCGCGATGCGTGCGGCGGTGATCGTTGGCTCGGTGGGCGCAGGAGGGCTAGGAACGGAGTTGGTAAGCGCCATCAACCAATACGACTACCGGCACACCACCACTCTGGTGATCCTGCTGGTGCTACTGATCGCGCTCTTCGATACGATGGCGGCGCTGGTACGTAGGTATCCGTTATTGCTGCTAGCCTTCGTTGCAATTGGCACGTTTTCCGCTTGGATCAACCGCCCGCAGATGTTTGCGTTTTCGCACACGATCCAAGTGCTTGTGCGCATGTGGCCACCGCACCTGCCCGCGAAACAAGTCTTTGAGCTCCCGTCCCTCGTCGCGGAAACGGTGGAGATCGCCTTGGGCGGCACGGCGCTGGCGGTAGTGTTTGCGCTTCCTCTGGGGGCGCTTGCAGCGCGGAACCTGGCGCCTGCGTTTCTGCAGTTTCCTGTTCGACGTTTGCTGGAGTTCCTGCGTGCCGTTCCTGAAGTTGTCTGGGGACTCTTGCTGGTGTGCGCCGCGGTGATCGGGCCGCGCGCCGGCATGCTGGCCCTGACGCTGCACAGCACCGGCGTGTTTGGAAAGCTCTACGCGGAGTCCATCGAGAACGTGGCGCCGGAACCGGTCATGGCCCTCGAGGCCACTGGCGGTGCCCGCTTCGCAATCGCCGGCTTTGGACTGATACCACTTGCTTTCCCGCCTATTGCCCTCCACACGCTTTTCCGTCTCGAGTGGAATATCCGCGCTGCCGCGATCGTCGGAATGATTGGCGCGGGCGGTATCGGCCAGGCCTTGTACAATTCTCAGCAGCTCATGTTCTACGATCAGACACTCGCTTATGTGTTGATCACTGCCGCGCTGGTGCTTGCGGTGGACTTAGCCAACACGCAACTGCGCAAGCGATGGAAAATCACGGAAGAAGCGGCTTGATCGACTGTCGCAGGGCCCAGCGCCACGAGTGTTCAGTAAGGCGTGATCAACGAAGTTCAATCGCTCGCTGCCAGTTCGTCAGACGCGAGCGTCGATTTCTGAATCCAAATAGAGGGAACGTATGGACAATATCGATTCTCTCCGCCACCACCTGGTGAACCTCCTCACAAAAGCTGAAGCTCACGTGGACGCCCGGGCTGAGCTCAAGGATTTTCCCGCCAAGCTGCGCGGCGCGAAACCCAAAGGCGCGCCGCATACTCCCTGGCAGCTGCTCGAGCACATGCGCCTGGCGCAGTGGGACATCCTGCGTTTCAGCCTTGACCCGAAACACAAATCCCCCAAATTTCCCGAAGGCTACTGGCCCAAGACTGATGCGCCTCCCAGCGACGCCGCCTGGCAAGGCAGCGTCAAAATGTTCCTTGCCGATCTTGACGAGATGTGCACGCTGGTGAACGACAAGAAGCGCGACTTGTTTTCGCCCATTCCGCACGGCCAAGGCCAGTCACTCCTGCGCGAGGCCTTGCTTGTAGCCGATCACAACGCCTATCACCTGGGACAGCTGGTACTGTTGCGTAGGACGTTGGAGGCAGTGAAATGATCGGGTGATCCTGTGATCGGAAACCCGGACTGAAGGGCCTCCGTCCATCAGGTAGTGGTGCAGTTTGCCGCTAAGATTCATCGCTACGCGATGAACGTCTGCCTAAAGGCCGGCGCTTCGCGAGCGAATCGCTAGACGCTGATTCTGCTAGTGGGTCAGTTTTTCAAACTGACCCACTACCGTCCATCAACTCCGTTTGACCACTGAAGCATCTCTCCCGTACTCTAAAAAGTTTGGCTTATATGACCCGACTTCGAGTTGCTGGGAGTATTACAGAACTGGTGGGTGAAACTCCCATGTTGCGGTTGCGCCGGATTGTTCCCGCCGGCGCAGCCGATATCTTTGCAAAACTCGAAAACCTGAACCCCGGTGGCAGTGTGAAAGACCGCGCCGCGATCGGCATGATCGAGCGCGCGGAAAAGGAAGGCCATCTCAGGGCCGGCTCGACGATCGTCGAAGCCACGGCAGGAAACACCGGCATCGGTCTGGCTCTGATAGGAGTGAACAAGGGCTACCGCGTGGTCGTCTGCGTGCCGGAAAAGTTTGCTGAAGAGAAAGTGAAGATTATGCGCGCGCTGGGCGCTGAGGTCTTGCGCACGCCTGACCAGGAAGGGATGCAGGGCGCCATCAAAAAGGCCAGGGAAGTAGCGGCCGGCCTGCCTGGCTCATTCATCGCTCTGCAATTTGAGAACCCGGCGAATCCTGATTTTCACCACGACACTACAGCGGCGGAAATCTTTGAGCAAATGCAAGGCAAGCTGGATGCTGTAGTGATTGGCGTCGGCACCGGCGGGACGTTTACCGGCGTGTCCCGTTATATGAAGAAGAACTTGCCCAAGGCCTACTGCGTCGCGGTCGAGACCGAAGGCTCGGTGCTGGGCGGGGGGCCACCGGGACCGCACAAGGTGGAAGGCATCGGCAGCAGCTTTGTTCCCAAAACCTTCGATCCCAAGGTGTGCGACGAAATTATGATGGTGACGGACAAGGACGCGTTTGACACGGTGGCCGACCTGGCGAGGCTGGAGGGAATTCTCGGCGGATCAAGCGCCGGAGCCAACGTCTTCGCCGCGATCCAGGTAGCGAAAAAACTGGGCAAGGGCAAACGCGTGGTAACCATCATTCCTGACGCGGCGGAACGTTACCTCTCAAAAAACATCTTCGAAGGCGGAGTATGAAGAAAAAAGAATTTGGATTCGCGACCAAAGCTATCCACGTCGGCCAGGAGCCGGACCCTTCGACCGGCGCGGTGACCGTTCCCATCTTTGCCACGTCCACCTACGTGCAGGAAGAGCTGGGGAAGAATAAAGGATATGAATACGCGCGCGTCTCGAATCCTACGCGCACGCGTCTGGAACGAAACCTGGCAGCGCTGGAAGGCGGAACATCGGCGCATGTTTTCTCGAGCGGCATGGCCGCGGTCACAGCCGTGACGCAGTGTTATCTCAAGCAGGGCGACCACTTGATCTGCGGGCACAACGTCTATGGCGGCGTACCCCGGCTGTTCAATCAGGTGCTGGCCAACTACGGCGTGGAGATCAGCTACGTCGACACATCCGATCTTGCGGCGGTGAAGAAAACAATGCGCTGGAACACCCGCCTGATCTGGATTGAGACGCCTACCAACCCGTTGATGGTCCTCACGGACATTCAAGAAGCGGCCAGGATCGCGCACGCGAAGGGCGCCGAGCTCGTGGTGGACAATACTTTCATGTCGCCGTATTTCCAGAAGCCGCTGGCGCTGGGCGCGGACATGGTAATGCACTCGACCACCAAGTTTTTGAACGGCCACAGCGACGGTATGGGCGGGGTGATCGTAGGCAGCAAGCCGCACCACGCGGAAAAGCTCGCCTTCATGCAGAAGGCCGCGGGCGCGATTCTGTCGCCGTTTGAATGCTGGCTGGTGCTGCGCGGCGTGAAGTCGCTGGCTGTACGCATGGTCAAACACGACGAAAACGGCCGCGCCGTCTCTGGCTTCCTGCGCCAACACAAGAAGGTGAAGAAGGTTCTTTATCCGGGGCTCGCCGAACACCCACAGCACGAGCTTGCCCAGCGGCAGATGAGCGGCTTCGGCTCCATGATCACGTTTGATACCGGCTCGCTGTCGAACGCCCGAAGGATGCTGCGCAAAGTACGCGTGTGCTCTCTGGGCGAGTCCCTCGGGGGAGTCGAGACCCTGATCTCGCATCCGGCAACCATGACCCACGCCGCGCTAGGCGAAGCCGGACGGAAAAAAATCGGCTTGACCGACGGCATGGTACGCATTTCGGTCGGCATCGAGGACGCGGACGACATCACGGCTGACCTCGATCAGGCACTCGCTGCGATGTGAACTGCGGTCTTACCACAGAGGCCACGGAGGAACAGTGAGGAACTCAGGAGCATTGAAATCTCCCAGTTCTCTGTGTCCTCTGAGGTTAGTTAGGAACTATTCTTCTTGATCCAGTCGAGATATTCCTGATCACCATCGCACACGTCCAGCATGATGCACTCGGGCAGGTTATAGGCGTGAAGCTCCTTGATGGTATCGCGCACTCGCTTGAAGGCGGCCGCCTGCGTCTTGATGACCAGAAGCCACTCCGCGGCGTGCTCCACTTTGCCCTCCCAGCGATAAACGGACTCGATCTGCGGCACAATGTTGACGCACGCCGCCAGGCGGCGGTCCACCAGCGCCTCAGCAATCTTGCGAGCCTCGTCGGCCGAGCCGGCGGTGGTAAGCACAATGCGCGCGTTGATCATGGTCGTCTCCCCTTTGAGTAACACGACAGTCTGCCGGCAGCGATGAACGTCTGCTCATTCTCTTCGCTCACCCAGGACTAAAGTCCTGGGCTGGGGCCCGCCCGCCGCGGCGGGCGAGCGAATCGCTAGACGCTGATACTGCTAGTGGGTCAGTTTTTCAAACTGACCCACTAGCCCGTTTGCAGTGTATCAATTCCAGCAGATAAGCTAAGGGCTGGGGTCCACCACACGCATCCATTCAGCCATGGCAATCAAATTTGGCACTTCCGGCTGGCGTGCAGTCATCGCTGATGAATTCACGCTGGCCAACGTGCGCCGCGCTGTGGCCGGAATTGCACTCTACGTCGCTGCCAAGCACGGTCCGGGCGCCCCGGTCATTGTGGGCCGCGATGCGCGCTATATGGGCGAGCGATTCGTGGAGGTGGCTGCGAGTGTCCTGTCGGCATTCGGCCTGCAGCCGCTGGTGATAACCGAGCCCGCGCCGACACCTGCCATTTCCTACGAAGTCATCCGCGGCGAAGCTGCGGGAGCCATCAACGTGACCGCTTCGCACAATCCAGCTGAGTACAGCGGCATAAAGTTTTCCACTGCGGATGGAGCCCCCGCGCTGCCGGAAGTAACCCAAGCCATCGAGAGGCTCATTCCCGAGGACGGGCACCTTGGAGTGCGTGCTGCTCTAACCAAGCCCAAGGAAGTGGATCCTCGCCCGGCATACTTGGCGCGCCTGAAGGAGATCGTTGACTTTCCCCTGATACGCAAGTCGGGAATGGGGGTCGTGTTTGATCCGTTCTGGGGTTCGGGACGCAACTATACCAACGCTTTGCTGCGCGACTTCGGTATTCCAGTCACCACAGTCCACGACACTCGCGACGTGTTGTTCGGCGGCCATGCGCCGGAGCCGGACGATTCGTTGTTCGACGACCTTCGTGCCGCCATGAAAAGCACCCGCGCCCGGCTTGGCATCGCGACCGACGGAGATGCCGATCGCTTCGGCGTCGTGGATGAAGACGGTTCTTTCATCCAACCCAATTACATCATCGCCGTCTTGTTCGATTATTTGGTGGAAAGCCGAGGGTGGAAAAACGGCGTAGGCAAGTCCGTTACGACGACCAACCTGATCAACGCGCTGGCCGAACATCATGGCGTGGAGCTGCACGAAACTCCTGTGGGCTTCAAGTATCTGGGCGAGCTGATCAAGCAGGACAAAATTGTCATCGGCGGCGAAGAGAGCGCAGGGCTGTCTATCCGGTATCATGTTCCGGAGAAAGACGGGATTCTTGCCGGTCTCTTGTGCTGCGAGGCGGTGGCGCGTCGCAATAAGCCGTTGCAGCAACAGATCCGCGATCTATTTGGCAAAGTTGGTTCCTTTTTCCCGGAACGCGCCAACTTCCACTTGACGGAAGACGTGAAAGCGAAGTTCACTGATAAGTTGAAGAAGGACCCGGCGGAGCTTGCCGGGCGCAAGGTGCAACAGGTGGTCCGCAGCGACGGCATGAAACTGGTGTTCGCCGACGGCTCTTGGGTGTGCTTTCGCCTTTCCGGCACCGAGCCGGTGGTGCGGGTTTATTCTGAAGCCAGGTCACCCGAGGACTTGAAGAAGCTGGCGACGGAGGCGAAGAACTGGGTATTCAATTGAATCGGGGATGAGGCAGCGAATTCATACAACGACAGGCTGGTTCGACCGGGTACGGCCCAAACTAGCGACAGGCGCCGTGGCCGTTTTGGTCTGCCTGGTGGGCTACTACGTGGTTTTTGCTCCTAACGGCCTAGTGGCGTTTCACCAGAAAAAGATGGAGTCGCAGAGGCTGGCCGAAGAAATCCAGGCATTGCAACAGGACAACGCGCGCCGCGAGCAGGAAATCAAAGCCTTGAAGTCCTCGCCGCATGCCATTGAAAAGGAGGCTCGTGAGCGGCTGCGGTATGCGCGTCCAGGAGAAGTGGTCTACACCCTTCCAGCTGCCCAACCCTCACCCTCTCCCTCCCCGAAAGAAGTAAGGCCCCGATAGGAGCTAAGATCGGCCTTTATGCTTCCCCAGCCCGCGGAACAGGAGTATGATGGTTCCGTTTTGGGGTTCCTGCCCTTCGCACTCAACGCCGCTTCTTCCGAAATAAATAACCCTGTTGAAGGAGACAGTCACCATGAGGAAAATCAGTTTCATTCTGCTGGCAGTTGCGTTCGTGGCAGGCATCATGCTTGCCCAGAGCAGCCCCGCCAAGTCCGAGAGCGTCACAGGTTGGATCACCGACGCGAAGTGCGCAGCCAAGGGAGGCGATCTCTCCAACGCTGACTGCGCCAAGAAATGTGCCGAAGCGGGCGAGAAGTTGGTCCTGGTTACTGACAAGGACAAAAAGATCCTCGCCGTTGAAAATCAAGATGCCTTAAAAGGTCATGAAGGCCACTACGTGAACGTGACCGGAACGGTTACCGGTGACACGATTCACGTGACCAAGGTTGCCATGGCGAAAGAACCGAAGCCGGCATCCTAAGAGCGGCGACCAGGACTCGCGAAGATAGCAAACAGAAAGGCGGCCCCATCAGGCCGCCTCTTTTTTTTCTCCGGAAAAGCCGGTTTAGCGAATAACTCCCTGCAGAGGCGAGCTGGCCGTCGCATAAAGTTTCTTGGGCATTCTTCCGGCAAGAAACGCGGCGCGGCCAGCCAGGACGGCATGCTGCATGGCTTCCGCCATCAAGATCGGGTCTTCCGCATTGGCAATGCCGGAATTCATGAGTACGGCATCGGCGCCAAGTTCCATAGCGATGGCGGCATCTGACGCAGTGCCCACGCCGGCGTCTACAATCAGTGGGACGTCGGTGATCATCTCGCGCAGAATTTGAATGTTGGCGCAGTTTTGTATACCCATGCCGCTGCCGATAGGCGCACCGAGCGGCATAATGGCGCTGGCTCCCGCGTCGAGCAGGTGCTTGGCAACTACTATGTCATCAGAAGTATAGGGAAGAACTATAAAGCCTTCCTTGACCAATGTCCTGGTCGCCTCGATGGTGGCTTGCACGTCGGGATAGAGAGTCTTCTGGTCGCCAATCACTTCGATTTTCACCCAGTCAGAAAGCCCGACTTCTCGCCCCAAGCGCGCCGCTCGCAATGCTTCGTCGGCGGTATAACAGCCGGCGGTGTTAGGCAGCAGAAAGTACTTCTTGGGATCAATGAAGTCGAGCAGCGATTCTTTGGAGCGATCGAGATTTACGCGGCGCACCGCCACGGTGACCATCTCCGCGCCGCTGGCTTCGATGGCCCGCGCCGTCTCAGGACCCGATTTGTATTTGCCCGTGCCGACAATCAGGCGGGAGCGGAACTGCCGTCCGGCGATGATAAGAGGATCCATGGACATTATTGTAATAGGCGTGTTTTGAAATTCCGAGCGGAGGGAAGAATCCCTATCGGATTCCATGGCCTTGCGCCTGGCACAAGGCACGCAAAAATCCATCTCTTGCTGCGCTCGGTCAGTAAGCTAACCCACGGGCGCCGTCTCCACCGGATGCGGCTCCTGGTAGAGAGCTTCAATCTGGTCCTTGTACTTGGCTTCAATCACGCGGCGCTTGAGTTTGAGCGTGGGCGTGATTTCGCCGCTGGCGATCGTGAATTCGTCGGGAACCACCAGGATCTTCTTGATGGTTTCAAACTGCGCCAGCCTTTTGTTGAGATCTTCGATGATGCCGCGGTACAGCTCACGCACTTTAGGAGCATCCACCAGGTCATGGCGCGACGCAAAAGTCACGCCGTTAACGCGAGCCCAGTCTTCGAGCAGGGGAAAGTGCGGCGAGATAATCACGGAAGCATACTTGCGCCGGTCGCCAATAACCGCTGCCTGCGCTATCAGCACGTTGTTTTTCAGCGCGTTTTCGATTGGTTGCGGGGCGATGAATTTTCCGCCAGAGGTCTTGATCAATTCTTTCTTGCGGTCGGTGATTCGCAGGAAGCCATCGCTGTCAATTGCGCCGATGTCACCCGTCTTGAACCATCCATCTACAAACGAGGCGCGCGTCTCCTCGGGCATTTGCCAGTAACCCTGAAACACGGTGGGGCCTTTTACCAGGATCTCGCCGTCGTCAGCGACCTTCACTTGCAAGTCGGCATAAACCTTGCCGACGCTGCCAACCCTAAAGGCGCCAGGCCGGTTGACGGAAATCGTCGGCGACGTTTCGGTCAGGCCATAGCCTTCCATGATGGGGATTCCCATGTTGAGGAACCATTCCGCCATGTCCTGGCCCAGGGGCGCGCCGCCGGAAAAGTAAGCGCGGCTCCGGCCGCCGAAGCCGTCGCGGATCTTGGAATACACAAGTTTGTTGGCGAGCTTCCAGGAAAACGCGCTTGGCGTTTGCCCGGCGGCGATCTCCGCCTTGTGACGCTCGCCCACGCCCAGCGCCCACGCCAACACCTTGCGCTTGATGCCGAACGCCGCTTGGCGCTCGGCCTCCTGGCGGACTTTCTCGTAGACGCGAGGCACGCCGACAATGATGGTCGGCTTGGCTTCCTTGAGCATGGCCGGCAGTTGATCAAACACGGCGCAATAAACGATGCTCACGCCGTCGCGATAGCAAACGTAATCCACATGGCGTGCCGTCACATGCGCCAGCGGCAGAAACGAAAGATAGACGTCGCCTTGTTGCCACTCCGCCGCTCGGCTGGCCATATTCGCGCAGGCGGTCAAGTTGCCGTGAGACAGCATTACGCCCTTGGACGTGCCTGTGGTGCCGGAAGTGTAGATCAATGTGGCCAGATCTTCGGGCCGAATGCTGTGGGCCTGGGCATCGAACTGTGGGTCCTGCTCCTGTGAGGCCCCGTTCAGCAGTGACCAGATGGGAATCACGTTGATTTCCGCGACGTCATCCATCACCACGATCTTCTCGAGCTGGGTCTGCGCCTGGATGGACTGCACTTTGCGCAATTGGTCGAAAGTGGAGACGCAGGCCACGCGCGCCCCGGAGTTCTTGAGGATGTACATGGTCTGTTCGGCGGTCAGCGTGGCGTAGATGGGAACGTCAACGATGCCGCTGGTGACGCAGGCGAAATCTACAATCATCCATTCCGGCCGGTTCTCGCTGAGAATGGCCACGCGGTCGCCCTTGGCGATGCCCCATTGGCGAAGCGCGTGCGCCATGCTGGTGACATAGCCGTAGAATTGGCGCGAAGAAATGGTCTGCCAGCCGGAAGCGCGCTTGAACATCAGGTGGCGGTCCAGGTCGCGGGCCACCGAAGAGAAGAAAACGTCAGCCAGGGTCCGGATTTCCATACCTAAGCGCCTGCTTCCAAACCTTTCAGAATGATGGACACCACCGAATCCGTCAGGCTGGAAAGATGATAGTCGCGGTCACGATCGTGGTCCGAAAGGATCCACGTAGTTACTATCTCATCCAGAGCGCCAAATAAACAATGCGAAGCCATGGTTACCGAGATGTCCGTACGGAAAAGGCCGGCCTCCTGGCCCTCCCGTACTACGCTCTTGATGAGATCAAAATACTCCACCAGAAGGTTGTGAGAGAACTCGCTCAGGAACTTCAGACTGTGACGCAACTCGGTCTGAAACACGATGGCCAGATTGCGGTTGGAGCCCAAGCCGTCGAGGTGCAGAAAAGCAATGCGCCGCAGTTTTTCCCGGGGGTCGGGAATCTGGGCCAGGGCGGCGCGCGCCCGCTGGGTGAAGCGATGGAAGGCGGAATCAATAGCCGCCATCAGCAGTTCATCTTTATTCTTGAAATAAAGATAGATGGTGCCGTCAGCCACGCCGGCACGGTCGGCAATTTCCGCCACGCGCGAGTGAAAAAAGCCGTGCTCGGCTATGACTTCGATGGCGGCATCCAGGATGCGCTGGTGTTTGTCGGAGGTTCCGCTGGCGATGGACACTGGAGATTTCACCGTCAAAGCCCATGAATTTACTTGGATTTCGAAGTCTGCGCAACTCTAATCATCGGCCGCGCTGAAACTTTCGGCATACCACTTTACAAATCGCTGGATAGCCTTGCCACGATGACTGTGTTGCCGTTTCTCCACCAGAGTGAGTTCGGCGAAGGTCTTGCCCAGGGACGGATAGTAAAACAGCGGGTCGTAACCGAAGCCGCCCGTTCCGTGCGGCGTAGTCAGAAGCTCGCCTGCGGCTTCTCTCCGGAATATGGCCAGGGTCTTGCCGTCACGAGCCAGGGCAATCACGCAGACATACTTACCCAAATGCTTTCCCTGCGGCAGGCGCTCCAGCGCGGCGATGAGCGCGCGGTTGTTTTCTTCGTCGTTGGAGTTGACCTGTTCACTGGCAACGCTCTCTGCTTTCACGGTCGCAGCGTAACGGGCGGAATAAACTCCCGGCGCGCCGCCAAGGTCATCCACGGAAAGGCCTGAGTCCTCCGCCAGCACCAGGGTGCCGGGCGCCTGACGGCTGTAGTACTCGGCTTTGATGCGCGCGTTGGCTTCGAAGGTCTCGCCATCTTCCACCGGAGCAGGGAAGTCTTGCAAGCCGGGAAGAAGATCGAGCGTCAACTTCAGGTTGTGCGCGGCCTCTCGGAACTCGCGCAACTTCCCGGGATTGGTGGTGGCGAGATAGATTCGCGACATCAGATCGGTAGCCAGCGCCTAGCGCTGGAACCATCCCCAGACCGCAACGGCAATGCCGATCGCAGTCGTGATAAACGAGAGGCGCCAGTAGATCTTGGCGCCGGCCAGCAGAGAG
>DATFXI010000001.1:0-4101 GCA_035316085.1 Candidatus Angelobacter sp. | reverse complement strand
CTGAAGCAATATTCCTTTGAGAGCTCGCGCTCGCTTTGAAAGGCCCCTACCTTTAGCCAAAACCAAAGCTGCCCAGTTACAATGATGTCAACAATGTCAACAGCGACGTCGAACCCCGAAGTCACAGCGGAGCTCATCCAGAACCGCATCGCCCACATCAATTGGTTCCACCAGATTGATCTCGGCCACGGGGTGGTTACCCCCGGGGATTGCAACAGCCAGCAGAAGCTGGCCGGAATTCACTTGCCCGAAGATTTAACAGGCAAAACCTTTCTCGACGTCGGCGCGTGGGATGGTTTCTTTTCTTTCGAGGCCGAGCGGCGTGGCGCCAGCCGCGTGCTGGCCACCGATTCCTACGTGTGGCAGGGCAACGTGGCGGGCAAGTCAAAAGCAGGCTTCCTGGCGGCGCGCGAGCTGCTCAACTCGAAGGTAGAAGACATGGAGATCGAGCCTCTGGACATCTCGCCGGAAGCGGTTGGCATGTGGGACGTGGTCCTTTTTGCCGGCGTGCTCTATCACATGGAGCATCCGCTGCTGGCGCTACAAAGAGTTGCCAGCGTGACCAAGGAGTTGTTGATCGTAGAAACCGCCACTGATCTCGAGTTCAAGCGGAGGCCGGCGCTGGCTTTCTATCCTGGCGAAGAGTTGGCGCTGGATTCCACGAACTGGTTTGGCCCTAATACTGCTGCTCTGGTGGCAATGCTGCGCCATTGTGGGTTTCGCCAGGTAACGGTGGTCCACAAGAAGCCTTTGTATCGCCGCATTGTGGCGGCAGGGACGTACATGTTTCGTTTCCGGCAATGGCCCTGGACCACGGTGCAACAGGGACGGGTGGTAGTGCATGCGCGCCGTTAGCCGGGGTCCCCGGACCGCCCGGTTTGGGCGGGCTGGCGTGATTAGCTCCGGCTCACCTTTCCCGCGCCGCTGCATCCAATCAAAAGCTAGGGGCCCAACGTCACTCGCCGGCAACTTTCCTCATGCTTTACTGTTTCATGAGTCAGGAGAACTGAGGATCTGAACCCCTTCCTATGAATCCACGACACATCACGCTCGCGAGCCTCCTCCTGTTCTTCTCTTTGCTGGCAGGCGCCCAGGACCCACGACCGCCGGCCACATCGCCTACGTCGCCACCGCCCGCTGCGGCCTCGCAACCGCCGGGGTCCAACCCGCCGATCACGCTGGACGAACCGAAGACGCCGCCGCATCGGCTCACGCCGGAGGAATCCAAAGAGCTGCTGCAGTCTGTCGACGAAATCATGCGTTTCGCCAGCCAGGACACACTGCTGCCCATCAAGCACAGCGTGAAAAAAGCGATTGTTGGCCGCGAGCAGGTGGAGAAATACTTGAATGAAAAGTTCGAGAGTGACGTGGATCGGATCCGCTTCGAGCGCTCGGAACTGGTGTTGAAGAAATTCGGTTTGCTACCCCGCAACTTTGAGCTGCATGACTTCCTGATCAAGCTGCTCTCCGAGCAGGTCGCCGGCTTCTACAACGAGAAATCGAAGACCATGAATTTGTTGGACTGGGTTGATCTGGACATGCAGAAGCCGGTAATGGCTCACGAACTCACGCATGCCCTCCAGGATCAAAGTTACGACTTGGAGAAGATCAGCAAGATGGAAGAGGAGATCGAAAAACGTGGTCTCAATGACTTGGCTGCTCTCGTGCGCAATGATGAAGAATCCACGTGCCGGACGGCAGTGATGGAAGGGCAGGCGATGATCGTGCTCCTGGATTACATTCTCGCTCCTGCCGGCCGTAGCGTGCAGGACTCGCCGAAGCTGGTGGAGGCCATGCAGGCCTCGATGGAGAAGACCCAGGACAGCCCTATGTTCGATCGCGCTCCGCTGCTCCTGCAAGAAGAGCTGATCTTTCCCTACCGTCAAGGCATGACGTTCATCAAGGAATTGCTGGTTGCGGGAGGCAAGAAGCTGGCGTACACCGGCGTCCTCGACAATCTGCCCAAGACGACGCGGGAAATCCTTGAGCCCAAGGAATATCTGGCTGGCCGCCGTGTCCCGCCGCTGCTTCTTCCTGATCTCGGGTTCCTGAAAAAAGACTACGAAGCTTTTGATGCCGGCGCCGTTGGCGAATTCGATGTCCACATCCTGCTGAAGGTGTACGCCGAAGCTGCCGTGGCGCAGCGCTTGAGCCCGGACTGGCGTGGCGGAGCTTATTACGCCGCCGGCAAGAGGGGCGCGAAGCCCACTGACCGCAATTCCAGTGCCCATATCGGGCTCTACTACATCTCCAAGTGGGCGAGCGAGGCATCGGCCCGCGAGTTCGCTAAGATCTATGCTTCTGCTCTGCCTGGGCGCTACACCGGCTTGCAGCGCGCTGCCGCTGATCCCGCTCAGCCCGGCCTGGAGAAGTATCTAAGCAGCGACGGACCCATCTTCATCCAGCAGACTGGCGATACCGTGGTCGTCTCAGAGAGCTTTGATGCGGAGACTGCCGGGAAGCTGATCAAAGCCGGACTGAAGCAGGCCCAAGAAAGCCGGCGGCCTGCTCCGACCGCAGGCGCGCGCTAGCGCATGCGCGATAAGATCCCCTCGACTGCCGTCTTCGACCACGGCGGCGTATTCATCGCTGAGTGCTTGCCCACGCCTTCGTTATAATCACAAGTTTGGCATTTTCCCAAGGAGATTTTTTTTTGCAGCAGGCAGAGATTGGCATCATCGGCGGCAGCGGTCTGTACGCGATGCCCGGGTTGAGCGAGGTTAGCGAAGTTGCACTGCAGACGCCGTTTGGCGAACCCTCGGACGCTTTCGTACTGGGCACGCTGGAAGGCCGCAAAGTCGCGTTCCTTGCCCGGCACGGCCGCGGACACCGCATTCTTCCCAGCGAGCTTAACTTTTGCGCCAACATTCATGGCATGAAACAACTGGGTGTGGAACGCGTTGTTTCGGTTTCTGCCGTGGGCTCCCTCAAGGAAGAACACAAGCCCACTGACTTCGTGATCCCCGACCAGTTCATTGACCGCACGTTCCACCGCGTGTCCACGTTCTTCGGCCACGGGATCGTGGCCCATGTGGGCTTCGGCGACCCTATATGTCCCGAGGTCGCGGGGTCTATCGGCCAGTCCTGCAAGGACAATGGCGTGGTGGGCAAGTCCGGCGGGACATATGTCTGCATGGAGGGCCCGCAGTTTTCTACCAAGGCCGAATCCAATCTCTACCGGAGCTGGGGCGCGGACGTAATCGGCATGACTAACCTGCAGGAAGCCAAGCTGGCGCGCGAAGCGGAGATTTGCTATGCCACCATGGCCATGGTCACCGACTACGATTGCTGGCATCCAGGACACGACTCCGTGACCGTAGAGCAGATCGTGAAAGTGCTTCATACCAACGCTGACAACGCTGCCAAAGTCGTGAAGAGAGCCGTGGCCCTCATGCCGCGCGAGCGCAAGTGCAAATGCGGTTCCGCGCTCGAATTCGCCATTCTTACCGATCCGGCCAAAATTCCTGCGGCCACGCGCCAAAAACTCGAGCTTCTGCTCGGCAAGTATCTGAACAAAGGCCAGGAGGCCAAAGCCTAGTGTCCCTGCTGGTGGTTGGCTCAGTTGCTTTTGATGCGATCAAGACGCCCTACGGCAAGACCGACAGGATCCTCGGCGGCGCCGCAACCTATTTCGCTTTGGCCGCGAGTTTCTTCTCCGAAGTTCGCGTCGTAGCGGTGGTCGGCGACGACTTCACGGAAAAAGAAGAGAGAGTTTTCCGAGCCCATAACATTGACACCAGCGGCATCGTGCGCGAAAAGGGCCAAAGCTTTTTTTGGTCTGGCGAGTATGGCGACAACGTGAATGAAGCCAAAACCCTGGACACGCAGCTTGGCGTCTTTGCCAATTTCAACCCCCAGATCCCGGAAAGGTTCAAAGACACCGGCTATCTCTTCCTGGCCAACATCGATCCCGTGTTGCAGCTGAATGTGCGGCGGCAGTTGCCGCACGCCAAGTTCGTCGCCGGCGACACTATGAACTACTGGATTAACGGTTCGCGGGCGCAGTTGGGTCAGATGATGAGGAATATTGACGCTCTGCTCATCAACGATAATGAAGCCAAGATGCTGGCCCAGGACTTGAGCCTCGCCCGTGCAGCCCAG